>JBDUBL010000069.1:0-11072 GCA_040004125.1 Actinomycetota bacterium | reverse complement strand
GAAGCCGGTGGCCACCTGGTCACGCTCCAGGAGGCGATGGGCAAATCGCTCGGCGACGCCGAGGACCCGCTGCTCGTGAGCGTGCGCAGCGGCGCCAAGTTCTCCATGCCCGGAATGATGGACACGGTCCTGAACCTCGGCCTCAACGACATATCCGTGGATGGATTGGCGAAACAATCGGGCGACGACACGCGCTTCGCCCGCGACGCGTACCGGCGCTTCATCCAGATGTTCGGCAAGATCGTGATGGACGTGCCGGGCGATGCCTTCGAGCACGCGATGGACGAGGCCAAGACGGCAAAGTTCGATAGCGCGCAGGACGCGGATCTCGACGCCGAGGACCTTGCCGCGCTAATCGAACGCTTCAAGGCGATCTACCGCGAGCACACCGGCGAGGAGTTTCCCCAGGAGCCGAAGGACCAGCTTCGCCTGGCGATCGACGCCGTGTTCAGCAGTTGGAACGGCAAGCGGGCCATCGACTACCGCCGACAGAACAAGATCTCCGATGATCTCGGTACGGCGGTCAATGTGCAGTCGATGGTGTTCGGCAATCGTGGTGAGGACTCCGGGACCGGCGTCGCCTTTACGCGGGACCCGTCGACCGGCGAGAAGGTTCCGTACGGCGACTACCTGGCCAACGCCCAGGGCGAGGACGTCGTGGCGGGTATCCGCAACACGCTGCCGCTGGCCAAGCTCGAAGAGCTCGACCCCGCGTCCTACACCGGTCTGCGCTCGGTCATGGACACGCTCGAGGGTCACTACCACGACATGTGCGACATCGAGTTCACGATCGAGCAGGGTCGCCTGTGGATCCTGCAGACACGCGTGGGCAAGCGCACCGCGTTCGGCGAATGGGTTATGGCCGCCGAGATGCTCGATGAGGGCCTGATCGATGAGGACGCGGCGCTCCTACGGGTCGACGCGGATCGCCTCGAGGAGCTGTTCAAGCGCCGGGTGTCCGCCGACGGCGTCGCAACGATCGCGAAGGGTCTGAACGCCTCACCGGGCGCGGCGACCGGCGCGGTTGTGTTCAGCGCCGACGAAGCCGAGCGCTGGGCGAAGGAAGACGGTGCGAAAGTCATCCTCGTGCGCCGCGAGACGACCCCCGATGACTACCACGGGATGATCGCCGCGCAGGGCATCCTGACCAGCGCCGGCGGCACGAATTCGCACGCGGCCGTCGTCGCCCGCGGCGAGGGCATCCCCGCGGTCTGTGGCGCCGATCAGATCCGCCTCGACATGCAGGCACGTGCGTTCACGGCCAACGGCACGGTCGTACGGGAAGGCGACACGATCACGATCGACGGGTTCACGGGCAACGTGTACGTGGGCGAGCTGCCGCTGGCCGACTCCGTCCTTGAGAAGGCCCGCCAGGGCGATGAGCAGGCGCGTCAGGAACCTATCTGGAAAGCGTTCGAGCGGTTGATGCAGGTCGCGGATGCCCGGCGGCGTATGCGCGTGCGCGCCAACGCGGACACGCCCGAGCAATCCACGAACGCCCGGGCACGCGGTGCCGAGGGTATCGGGCTATGCCGAACCGAGCACATGTTCCTGGGCACGGAGCGCGTGCACGCGGTGCAGCAGATGATCTTCGCCGAGACGCCGGAAGAGGAGCAGGCGGCGTATGACGACCTGTTGCCCCTGCAGCGCGGCGATTTCGTCGGCATCTTCCGGGCGATGGACGGACTACCCGTCACGGTGCGCCTGCTGGACCCGCCGCTGCACGAGTTCCTGCCCGATCTGACCGAGCTGTCGGTCGAGGTCGCGCTCGGGCGTGAGCGTGGCGAAGACGTCTCCGCGCAGGAGGCAGTGCTTGCCAAGGTGCGTCAGCTGCACGAGACGAACCCGATGCTCGGGCTTCGTGGCGTGCGGCTGGGCATCCTCAGACCGGGGCTGTACGCGATGCAGGTGCGCGCGATCGTCGAGGCGGCGTGCGATGTGCGAAGCACCGGCGGCGACCCGAAGGTGGAGATCATGATCCCGCTGGTCGCGACGGTCGGTGAACTGCAGCAGATGCGTGCCGAGCTCGAGCCGGTGGCCGCCGCAGCGCTGGCTGCGGCGGGCGTCGAGCTGTCCCACCTCGAGTGGGGAACGATGATCGAGCTGCCACGTGCGGCCGTCACGGCCGCGGAGATCGCGCGCGCGGCCGATTTCTTCTCGTTCGGGACCAACGACCTGACCCAGACCGCGTTCGGGTTCAGTCGCGACGACATCGGCAAGTTCGTCGGCCTGTACGAAGAGCGCAAGCTCGTGCCCGCCAACCCGTTCGTGACGGTCGACCGTGCCGGTGTCGGCCGGCTGATGCGGATCGCGTGCGACGAGGGTCGCAGCGCGAACGGCGCGCTCCACTTGGGTATCTGCGGCGAGCACGGGGGCGATCCGGCGAGCGTGGTGTTCTGTCACGAACTCGGGCTGGACTACGTCAGCTGTTCGCCCTTCCGGGTGGAGACTGCGCGCCTGGCGGCGGGACAGGCCGTTGTGGGGGCGTCGGAGTCGGCCTCGACGTGAGCGGGGTCATCGGCGAGAAGCAGCGCGCCCGGATGAACGCCGCGGTCTCGAAGATGGTCCTGGAGGCGAACCGCCGCGACCTCGATGAGGTCACGCGTGCTCGCCACTTGGAACACGTCGGCGCGATCGGCCATGTCGCGTTCGGGTTCTACGTCGACGGTTTCGGCGATCGCGAGGCCGGTTCGCTCTGCAACGCGGCCGTGATCCCTTCCGGCGTGGTGTTCCTCGACGCCGACGCGTCGGCGGAGCCGGGCGCAGAGCTCGGACGGGCCGCTCGCAGCGGGCTCACATTCGCGGTCGAGTCCTGGACAGGCACCGTCGCCAACGCCGAGTTCGATGCACCGTGGCAGATGAAATCGCTCGACACGCCTGGCCGGCTGAAGGTCGTCGCGCGGGTCGTCGCGACGTGGCCGGCCGGATCCGCCTCGTTCGCGTTCGCGACGAACGATGGCGCCGACGAGGCGGTGGGCTTCCTGAAGCGACACCTGGCGGATACGCCCGAGATGTGAGGTCCGTCACCGAACTGATCGGCTGCCGCCGCTAGGCTCCGTCGTCCCCCCCACCTTCCCCCGACGGCAGGAGGTGGTGCGATTGGTGCGGCACAGGAAGGCGCTGGGTCGCAGGTTCGTCGTGGCGGCATTGCTCGTCGGCGGCTGGTTGACTGGTGCGAGCGGCACGGCGTGGGCACACTATTTGGATGGCTGGGTGCACGATCACTCCTCGAGCGTGATCCAAGCCCGCCCCAACGGCATCTCCGAGATCCAGGCTACCTATGGTCCGGTGTGTGGCGACAAGGCGAACGCCGGGCGATCCTACTGGCCCAGTCAGGACAGCAGTGGCGCGGGCTACGTCTACTACCACGCCTATATCGCCAAGAACGTTGGCGGCAACATCCGCAACCATGTGAATGCCGACCATATGGATGGTGCTGTCCGGTATCTGGTCGGCGGGTACAACTGCCGCTATATCGCCGGCACCACCAGTTGGTCGCTGCACGCATGGGGGGCCGCGATCGACACGAACACCGCGACCAATCCGGTGGGCCAGGACCACTGGAACGACCTCGGCGCCGACGGGAAGAGCCACGGCCTCTATCTGCCCGATGTCTGGCGCGGCGCATATCCGGGGCACAAGTTCTTCTGGGGGCTCAACTGGGACTCGAAGCCGGACCCCATGCATTTCCAGTACGCGCTGGGCTACTGAGGGGAGGGTGCATGCATAGGAGAGCATTCGTCGTGTTGGCAGTCCTTGGTGCCGGGGTCGCCGGGGTCTTGAGCGGTCAACGGCCACCAGCGGCACTGGCAGATCGCGCCTGCCCTGTCGATCGCGCGATCCCTTTGCCGCTCGTGGCGATCGCCGATGGTGAAGTGGTGGGCGCCGCGATGTCGGTGATCACCGGTGGGAACGAGCCGAGCACGCTTCGCCACGTGGCTGCCGGCGTCGGCGGGACGGCCGTGGTCCGTGACCGCGTCGGCGCCGACGATGTCGTCGTCTCGACGCAGGGTTCGACCACGGTGATCCGGCAACGGGGGGAGGCATCCCATCCCTCTTGGTCGCGCGACGGCGCGCTCGCTTGGGGCGTGGACGACCGGCTCGTGATCCGAAACCCCGACGGCGCGACGCGCTCGGTCGCCGGGCCGCGACCCGGAGGGCTCCTGGTCGCGCCCGTGTTCGACGGCCCAGACATCATCGCCGTCGTGTCGGCGGCCCCAACGCGGGCCGTGCCGGAGGACGAGTGGTCCGACGATCTCTGGCGCTACCAGGTGCAGGCGAACCGCTGGACGCGCATCACCTCGTTTCCGGCCGACGCCGATCGCTGGACCGTGATCCGTACGCCGATGGCCGCTCCCGATGGAGCGATCGAGTTCGTCGTCGTCCGCGGCCTCGGCTCCCAGACGGGTCTGCCAGGGTTCTCCTTGTGGGAGCTGCGCGACGCAACGGTCCGGCGAGTCGGGTCGCTTCACGATGAGCGGTACCTCGCCGGGTACGACGCCGCGGGCGCTCGCCTATGGAACGTGCCCGATCGCGCGAACGCTCGCTGGCTGATCCGGCGGGAGACCCCTAACGGCGATGAGACCATCGGCTGCGGGGCGGTGGCTGTCGATCCGCTCGACGTGACCGATCCCGATCGCACATCCAGCGGCCGGGTCGCCCGCTCGCACGTGCGCGCAGACACGGCTCGGGCAGAAGGTCCCGGCGAACCGATCGAGGCCGCGGTGCTCGTCGGCGACTTTGCGAGCGATGTGGCCGCCGACGTGGTGGCCCAGCAAGTCGCGCGCGCCTACGGCGGCGCGTTGCCGGTCGACGTGATCCGTGGAGGCCTTCGCTCCAGTATCGTCGCCCCGGGTCGCTGGGCCGTCGTCGTGCGACTGTCCGGCACGACCGACGGTTTCCCCGAGCTTGCGGCGTTCCGCGCTGCGTTCCCGAAGCTCGCGGCACATACGTGGATCGCGGTCCCATGAGGAGCAAGACGACCATCACGACCCCGGTCATCCGTGTGGTGTGCGTGCTGCTCGCCGCGGGCCTTGCTTCATGCGCATCCTCGGCGGTCACTCCGTCCAGCCCGGCAGGTTCCGCACCCGTGCCCGTCGTCTCCGAGGATGCCGGCGAGGCGTGGGTCGCGGTGCTCGCGACCGCGGCCGATCCATCCGATCTCTCGGAGGAGCGGAAGGCGACGCTAGCCGACCTCGGCGACGCTCTGGCCGGCTACGTGATCGTCTCGCCGGTTTCCTGTCTGCACGGGCTCCCCGCGGACATGCCCGCCGGCGACTACGCCTTGGCGATCCAACAAGACACCCGGGTGGAGGTGCGGGCTCTGGCCGGGCAATTGCCCGATGCACCATCGTTCATCGGGCCCGTCCATGTGGTGTGCACCGACTGACCATTCCCTACGGGGGCGGAGAAGGACACCGCCCCCGTAGCATGGTCGTGTGCGCTGGTTCCGCAGGCACCCGGTCTGGACCGCGATCGCCCTCGTCGGCTTGGTGGCGTTCGTGCTGGTGGGCGGGTCCGCGATCACGGTGTGGCGGGCGGCACACCACGACGGCGCGGCCGATGTCGAGCACGCCGATGCGATCGTCGTGCTCGGCGCGGCCCAGTACGACGGCACCCCGTCGCCGCTGTTCCAGGGCCGGCTGGACCACGCGGCGTTGTTGTGGGATCAGGGCCGGGCCGATCTGATGATCACGGTCGGCTCCAAGCAACCCGGGGACCGGCACACCGAGGCAGAAGCGGGGCGCGACTACCTGATCTCCCAAGGTGTCCCGGACGACAAGATCGTCGCCGTCGAGATCGGGCACACGACGTTGCAGAGTCTGCAGGCGGCGGCGCACGAGATGTCCGATCGCGGCCTGCACTCCGCCTTCCTCGTGTCGGACCCGTGGCACAACGCGCGCATCAGCGCGATGGCGGCCGATCTCGGCTTGGAGGGCCACGCGTCGGCCACGTGGACCTCGGCGGACGCCACCGAGGAATCACGGGGACGTGCGTACCTACGCGAGACCTTCGCCTACCTGTACTACCGGCTCTTCGGCGGCTGAGCGCAGCGAACGGGGGCGTCGGTGCTCGCCGGTACGATGGGTGCGTGCAGCCCCCACGGGAACGGACCGAGCAGATCGAACGCGACACATTGTCGCCGCTGGCCGTGGGCTCGGCCGAGTCCAGGGGCCGCGAACGCCCCGAGCCGCTCGATCCGATCCGCACGTGCTTCCAGCGCGATCGCGATCGCATCACCCACGCGAAGGCGTTCCGCCGCCTGAAGCACAAGACCCAGGTGTTCCTGGCGCCCGAGGGCGATCACTATCGCGTGCGGCTGACCCACACGCTCGACGTGACCCAGATCGCGCGCACCGCGGCGCGCGCGCTGGCGTTGAACGAGGACCTCGCCGAGGCGATCGCGCTCGGTCACGATCTCGGGCACACGCCGTTCGGCCATCTCGGCGAGCAGGCGTTGACTCCGCTGCTCGGGCGCCCGTTCCGCCATTCGGAACAGTCTTTGCGAGTCGTCGACCACCTGGAGAAGGACGGCGCCGGCCTCAACCTCACCTGGGAGGTCCGAGACGGCATCCTGCACCACCCGTGGTCGATGCCCTCGCCCTCGACGCTGGAGGCACAGCTCGTTCGGTTCGCCGACCGGATCGCCTACGTGAACCACGACATCGACGACGCGATGCGTGCCGGCGTACTCGATCCAAGCGAGCTGCCGGCCGGCCCGACCGGCGTGCTCGGCATGGACCATTCGCAGCGCATCAACACGCTGGTCACGGACCTCGTCGAGACCAGCCAGGGTCAGCCCCAGGTGCGGCTTTCGACACCCGTCTTCCAGGCCCTGGATCAGCTTCGCGATTTCCTGTTCGCCGAGGTCTATCTGCGTACAGCGGCCAACGACGAGCACGAACGGGCGATCCGGCTGCTCCGAGCCCTCTTCGAGCATCTCCTGGAACATCCCGAGGAGCTACCGCCCGAGTACCATCGTGCTCCTGGCGACCTGCCCACCCGTGTGGCGGACTACGTCGCCGGAATGACCGACCGATACGCAGTGCGAATCTTCGAGCAGCTCTTCCTTCCCCAGGGTTGGCTCCTCTAGCCGGGGGACACGTGGCGCGCATCCGCCAAGAAGACATCGAGGCCGTCAAGGAACGGACCGACATCGTTGCCCTCGTGGGGCAGTACCTCACGCTGAAGAAGTCGGGCCACGACTCGCTGACCGGCCTGTGCCCGTTCCATCAGGAGAAGTCGGGGTCGTTCAGCGTGTCGCCGTCCAAGCAGGTCTTCTACTGCTTCGGATGCGGCAAGGGTGGCGACGCCATCACTTTTTTGCGCGAGCTTGAGCATCTGTCCTACGTCGAGGCGATCGAGCGTTTGGCGGGGGTCGCCGGGGTCAGCCTTCGCTTCGAGGGAGACTCTCCCGCGGAGCGACGCGCCGCCGAGCGACGCAAGGCGCTGTACCGCGCGAACGAGCAGGCGGCCGAGCTGTTCGCGACGATGCTTCGCGACGGTAAGGAGGCCGCCGACGCGCGCGCCTACCTCCTCGAGCGCGGCATCACGCCGGAGGCGCTCGCCGCCTTCCAAGTGGGGTACGCGCCCGGCTACGCCGACTTCTTGTTGCGGCGCCTCGGTGGTGCGCGCGACCTCAGCGCCGAGGTGCTGTTGGAAGCGGGGCTCGCATCGCGCAGCGACGACGGCACGGTGCGCGACCGGTTCCGCGGTCGAATCACCTTTCCGATCAACGATCTGCAGGGGCGGTTCATCGGGTTCGGCGCGCGCGTGGTGCCCTCGGATCCGCGAGCCGGCGAGCAGGCCAAATATCTCAACACCGCCGAGACGCCGATCTATCGCAAGCACGAGGTGCTCTACAACATGCACCGAGCGCGCCAAGCGGTCGCGAAGGCCGGCGACGTGTTCGTGGTCGAGGGCTACACCGACGTCATCGGTCTGACGCAAGCCGGCATGCCGAACGTCGTCGCGACGTGTGGGACGGCCCTGGGGGAGAAACACTTCGAGCAACTCTCCCGTTTCGCTCAGCGCGCGATCCTGTCCTTCGACTCCGATGAGGCCGGCGCGCGGGCCGCTGAGCGAGCGTTCGAGTTCCAGGAGAAGTTCCCGATCACGGCCGTGGTCCTGATCATGCCCGAGGGGCTCGATCCGGCCGAGTTCGTGGCAAAGCACGGGACCGACGCGGTGCGCGCGGCGGCCTCCTCGGCGCGACCGCTGGTCGAGTACATGGTGCGGCGCACCGTCGAGCGCAACGACCTGTCGACGATCGAGGGGCAGTCTGCCGCGGTGTCGGCCGCCTTGCCGCTGTTGGAGCGGCTGTCGGACCCGGTCCGCCGCTCCGAGTACGCCGGGCTGCTCGCCGATCTGGCGGGTGTGTCGCACGCGAGCGTCGTGCAGTCGCTCACGCGACACCTGGGCGGCAAGCCCGCCGAGGTCGCGGCGACGATGAAACGCGGTACCGCGCGCGAACGCGTCGAGAACGAGGTGCTGCGCCTGATCGCGCGCGGTGACGTCGAGCCCGCGCTCGCCGGCACGCTCGAAGAAGGTGACTTCTCGATCTCGAAACTGCGCACGTCGTTCATCGCCCTGCGCGATGCGGGATGGAACGCCGGTGCGATCGCGGGCGGCCCCAACCCCGACCTGGCGGCGCGCATCGCATCGCTGACCGTCGAGCCGATGGAGGGCGACCCGTCACCGGAGTACGCGGTGGCGGTCGTGGACAGCCTGCGCGGGTTCGTGCTGAAGGCGCGCAGCGACGATCTGCGCACGCAGCTCCAGAAACGCAACCCCACGACCGATGCCGACTACGACGAGATGTTCCGTCAGCTGGTCGAGGTCGACGGCGAACTGCGCCGACTGAAGGAGCGGTCACCCTAGATGCAGCTTCCGTACACTGCATCCGTGTTGGAAACCCCCCAGGACTACCGATGAGCGTTCCTGTCCGTGAACCGGAGCCGCTGACCCTTGACGAGGTCAAGGAGCTGCTGGTTGCCAAGGGCCGCGAGCGCGGCTTCGTCACGTCCGAGGACCTGCTCGAGGCCGTCCCGGTCGATGACTTCACCCAGGAGCAGGTCGAGGAGTTCCTCACCGCGATCCAGGAGCATCTGACCGCCGAGGCTGTCGAGGTCATCGAGGTGCCGGGCGACGACACCGATGCCGCGACCCAGGTGCGCATCGAGGTCGATCTGTTGCGCGCGCCGACGAACGATCCGGTGCGGATGTACCTCAAGGAGATCGGCAAGGTCCCGCTGCTCAACGCGGCCCAGGAGGTCGATCTGGCGCGGCGGATCCAATCCGGCGAGCTTTCCACCGCTTTGCAGCGCCAGACCGCCGAGGACGGCAAGCCCGACCCCAAGGAACTGAAGTTCATGGTCCAGAAGGTCTGGGAGATCCGCGATCATCAGCTCAACGCCTTCGGTAAGGTCGAGGGGATCGGCCGGGACAAGATCGCCAAAAGCTACCGGCCCAAGACCGATCCGGAGCTCGAGGATTTCTGCCGCCGGGTGGAGCGCGACGGTCAGCTGGCGAAGAAGAAGCTGATCGAGGCCAACCTGCGGCTGGTCGTGTCGATCGCCAAGCGGTATGTGGGGCGAGGCATGCTGTTCCTGGACCTCATCCAGGAGGGCAACCTCGGTCTGATCCGAGCCGTCGAGAAGTTCGACTACGACAAGGGCTTCAAGTTCTCCACCTATGCCACGTGGTGGATCCGACAGGCGATCACCCGTGCGATCGCCGATCAGGCGCGCACGATCCGCATCCCGGTGCACATGGTCGAGACGATCAACAAGCTCGTGCGGGTGCAGCGGCAGTTGTTGCAGGACCTTGGCCGCGAGCCGACGCCCGATGAGATCGGCAAGGTCATGGGGATCAGCGCCGAGAAGGTGCGCGAGATCCAGAAGGTATCCCAGGAGCCCGTCAGCCTGCACACCCCGATCGGGGAGGAAGAGGACTCCCAGCTCGGCGATTTCATCGAGGACGCCGACGCGGTGGTTCCGGTCGACGCCGCGAGCTTCATCCTGCTGCAGGAACAGCTCGAGGGCGTGCTCCACACGCTGTCGGAGCGGGAGAAGAAGGTCATCCAGCTGCGGTTCGGCTTGGTCGACGGTCACCCGCGTACGCTCGAAGAGGTCGGCAAGGAGTTCGGCGTCACGCGCGAGCGCATCCGCCAGATCGAATCCAAGACGCTTTCCAAGCTCCGCCACCCCAGCCGGTCGCAAAAGCTGCGCGACTACCTGGAATAGGGCCGTGGTGTTGATCATCGGGATACTGGTGGCGATCTCGCTGCCCACATTCGTCGGCTCCAAGGCACGCGCAGAGGACCGCGCGGCTCAGTCCTCCGTGCATACGGCCCTCACCGCGGGACGGGTCGTATTCTCCGACCATGAGAACTACGGAACCGCGAGCCTTGCAGCGCTTGCAGACGTGGAGGGGTCGGTGACCTGGGTCGACCAGAACACCCCGAGCGATCAGGCGAGCACGATCAGCCGCAGCAACAGCGGCGGTGTCCTCACTCTGGCTTCCTACTCCGGCTCGGGCACCTGCTTCTTCCTGCGGGACGATCCCCCTGCCGACACGACCTACGGATCGATGCCGGGCGCGTCGCCAACCGACTGTTACGCGGCCAACGACGGCTCGGTCGCTTACGGCTCGCAGTGGTAGCGCGCTAGCTCCACGCGGCGTCGTCGTAACTGGACTCGCTTAAGCGGCCCCTGATCGAGCCCCGTGCCTTCCGGATCGCATCCAGGCTGAGCACCGTTGCGCGATCGGAGATCCGAGCGGTCTGTTCCGACAGCGCTCGCAGGGTGGTGTTGCCAGTCGTTTGGCGCTGCGGGCCGTGCGCGACTTCGGGGTCATCTTCCGTGAGCTTCCGCATGACGGTGACGCCGACCGCCACGCCGGCGCCGAACACGAACAACGAGCGCAGCTTCATGGGTGGTCCCTTCGAGCCGATGAGAAGGGTCAGCCTATCGCGGCTCGCCCGGAGATGGCGGGGCCGTTGGTAGACTGCTCCACGCCTCGATCCGGGGTAGCTCAATTGGCAGAGCGGCGGACTGTTAATCCGTAGGTTG
>JBDUBL010000068.1:0-11171 GCA_040004125.1 Actinomycetota bacterium | reverse complement strand
GATCGGCGGGCTTCCGCCGATCTCACGGCTGCAAACAACGTGAGTGGGAACTACAGCTAGCCCAGCGCCTGCGCCAGATCCGCGATCAGGTCCTCGGGGTGCTCGATCCCGACGGACAGGCGCACGATGTCCCCGGGCACCTCCAGGGGCGAGCCCGCGACGCTCGCATGCGTCATCGGTCCCGGCACCTCGATCAGCGACTCCACGCCGCCGAGCGACTCGGCCAGGATGAACAGGCGCGTGCGCCGTGCCACCTGGGCCGCGAACTCGGGGGAGCCGGTCGTGAACGAGATCATGCCGCCGAACCCTCGCATCTGCCGGGTGGCGATCTCGTGCCCGGGGTGCGTCGGGAGCCCGGGATAGTACACGTGGTTGACCTTCTGGTGATCCACGAGAAACGCGGCGACCGCTGCCGCATTCGCGCAGTGACGCGTCATCCGCACCGCGAGCGTCTTGAGGCCGCGCAACGCGAGGAAAGCGTCCATCGGGCCCGGCACCGCGCCCACCGCGTTCACCAGGAACGCGAGCCGCTCGATCAGGTCCGCCTCGCTCGTGATCAGGGCCCCGCCGATCAGGTCCGAATGTCCACCGATGTACTTCGTGACGCTGTGCACGACGACGTCGGCGCCGAGGTCCAGCGGTTGCTGCAAGGCCGGGGAGGCGAACGTGTTGTCGACCACGACACGCGCCCCGGCCGCATGGGCGAGCACGGAGACCGCGGCGATATCGATGATCTTTAACAATGGATTGGAAGGTGTCTCGATCCACACGAGCCGCGTCTCGGGCCGAAGCGAAGCCGCGATCGCATCGATGTCCGTGAGGTCACACGTCGTGACCGCAAGGCCCCAGGGATCGAACACCTTGTTCAGGAGCCGGTATGTGCCGCCGTAGACATCGTCGGCCAGGACCACGTGATCGCCCGGGCGCAGGGTCAACAGGAGCGTCGCCTCGGCGCCCATGCCGCTGGCGAACGCGAAGCACCGCGCACCGCCCTCCAGCGACGCGAGCGCTTGCTGGAACGCCTCGCGCGTGGGGTTCCCGCCGCGTCCGTAGTCCCAGACCTTCGGGTCCGCGATGTCGTCTTGCGCATAGGTCGAGGTCTGATAGATCGGCACCGACACGGCGCCGTAGGGCGCGTCGGGGTCCTGGCCGGCGTGGATCGCCCTGGTCTCGTCGTGATCCGGCGTCACGTCCACCCCCGTCGTTCGAGCTCCGTCCGGGCGCGCTCGCCGTCGGCGACCGCCCGTTCGAGCTGGACCATGAGCTTGCGGTCATGCCCGGCGCGGAACTCGCTCCCCGGCCGGGTCTGCGCTCCGCACCCACAGGCGCAGAAGGTGATCAACGGCTCGGTGGCGAAGGCGCGCGTCTGCACGCACCGACGGTACCCCGCGGCCGGCACGACGCGCGCGGGCAGGACGATGCGACCCTCGTCCGGCATGCCCGGGGCGAACGGATCGCGCAGCTCCAGCGCGACGATCCCGGTAAGGGCCGCTAACGCCGCGTCGACCTGATCCAGGGTGCGCAGCTGCGCCGTCGGCACGTGCTGCGCCCGCAGAACCCCAGCGCGCCACGCCCGCTTGGCCGAGGCGGTTTGATTGGCCGGGGCCACGCACCCCGCAAGCACCGTCGCGGTGGCGTGCGGGAAGACCTCGAGTGCGCATCCGCGGACCTTCCCGGCACGGTAGACGGGAAAGCCCGCCCGCTCGGCAGCGCGGAACGCAGCCATCCCGTTGCGCATCCACGCGTAGAAGTCGTTCGACTCGCCGGTCGTCTTGTCGGGCGTGTAGTAGGCCTGGATCCCCAGCAACTTGAGCTCGCGCTCGGTCATGCGGGATCGATGCCCCGCCGGCGCCCACGCCGGCGGGGCATCGATGGCGATCACGTCCGGGCACTGATCGTCGATCAGTGCCCGGAGCCGCTGGACCGGGATGCGCGATCCCACGGCCGCGATCTGACGGTCGCCGTCCATCACGACGATGTCGAGGTGCTTGCGGCTCGCACCGCCGACGTCGAGCCCGAGGGCACGCACCGTCACCGCGCCGGCGCCTGCCGGCGATGCGCCAGGAAGTCGAGCAGGTCGCTTCGCGTCAGCACGCCGACGATGGTGCCACCCGCGCTCACGAGCACCGCGGGGGCCCGTTCCAGCTCCGCGAAGGCGTCGTCCACGCTCGCGTGGCGCTCCACGGTCGGGATTGGCGGGGCCATCACCTCGGCGACGTCGGCCTGCAGCGCGTCGGGGTCGCGGAAGACGCGTTCGAGCAGCTCCCGGTCGCGGATCGAGCCCACGAACTGCGAGGCGTCGGTCGAGTCCTCGCGCACGACGGGCGCCTGCGAGATCCCGTTGGCCTGCAGCAGATCGACCGCCTGCCGAACCTTGTCGTGGGCCCGGACTGTGATCAACGACGGCAGGTCGTCCCCTTTGGCTGCCAGCACGCGATCGACCGTGATCGTCTCCGGTCCTTCCAGGAAGCCGTACTGGCGCATCCATCCGTCGCTGTAGACCTTGGACAGGTATCCGCGGCCGGTGTCCGGTAGGAGCACGACGATCGTGGCGTCCGAGCCATAGTCGCGCGCGACGGCGAGCGCGGCGAACACCGCCGAACCGGCCGAGCCTCCCACGAGGATGCCCTCCTGCCGGGTCACCGCTCGCGCGGTGAGGAACGCGTCGCGATCGGGCACCCGCACCCAGCGATCCACGACGGCGGGATCGAACGTCTCGGGCCAGAAGTCCTCGCCGATCCCCTCGGTGAGGTAGGGACGCGGATCGTCGCCGGTGTAGACGGAGCCTTCCGTGTCGGCGCCGACGATCGCGATCTCGGGCTTCATGCGTTTCAGGTACCGGCCGACGCCGGTGATCGTGCCGCCGGTGCCGACACCGGCCACGAACACGTCGATCCGCCCGTCGGTCTGCTCCCAGATCTCCGGGCCCGTCGTCGCCTCGTGCGTCTGGGGGTTCACCTGGTTGAAGTACTGGTTGGGCTGGAACGCGCCGGGGATCTCGCCTGCGAGCCGGTCGGCGACCGAGTAGTAGGACTCGGGCGACTCGCGCGGCACCGATGTCGGGGTGATCACGACCTCGGCACCGTAGGCGCGCAACAGGGCGATCTTCTCCGCGCTCATCTTGTCGGGCATCACGAAGATGCAGCGATAGCCCCGGATCGCGGCCGCGATCGCGAGACCGTGCCCGGTGTTGCCCGACGTGGGCTCGACGATCGTGCCCCCGGATCCCAGAAGCCCGCGGCGCTCGGCGTCCTCGATCATGCGGATCCCGATGCGGTCCTTCACCGAGCCGCCCGGATTCAGCATCTCGAGCTTGGCGAGCACGGTCGGCGACAGTCCCCGGGTCACCGCGTGCAGCCGGACCAGCGGCGTGTTCCCCATCGCGTCCAGGAACGTCTCCAGCACCTGCATCGTTGGGCCCCCTCACTCGCGGCGTCGACATCCATCGTGCCACGCCCGGCCATGATCGCGCCGCCCTGCGAGGAGGCGCGCGTCGGGGACGGTAAGCTGCCGGGCAGTTCCGTCGGGTGACGATGGGGCCCCCGGGGAAGTGAGGTGCAGTGAGCGACGTCGAGCAGGGTCAGGACCCCGGCAGCGAAAAGCTGCTGGTCGTCGACGACGACCCGTTCATCGCCCGCCTCCTGGAGATCGAGCTCGCGGCCGCCGGCTACCAGGTCCGCGTGGCCAACGACGGGCAACAGGCGATCGACCTGGTGGCCCAGGATCCGCCCGACCTCGTCATCACCGACGTGATGATGCCCCACGTCGACGGCTTCGAACTGACTCGATCCCTACGCCAGGATCCTCGCACCGCAACGATCTCGGTGATCATCTTGACCGCGCGCGGTCTGTCGGCCGACAAGCTCGAGGGCTTCGCGATCGGGGCCGACGACTACATCGTCAAGCCGTTTGACACCCCGGAGCTGCTCGCAAGGGTCCGCGGGGTCTTGCGCCGCAAGCGGGAGATGAAGGACGAGTCCCCGCTGACGGGGCTCCCCGGTAACAACCGGGTGCAAGAAGAGATCGAGGAGAAGGTGTCCTCGGGCGAGGACTTCGCGTTGCTGCTCGTGGATCTGGATCGGTTCAAGCCGTTCAACGATCACTACGGGTTCCCTCGGGGCGACAAGGTGATCCAGGAGCTCGCCGCGATGATGCAGGCGGTGGTCATCGACGTGGGCGGCGGCGATGGCTTCGTGGGGCACTTGGGCGGCGACGACTTCGTCGTGGTCGTGCCGTCTGCGGCCGCGGCACTGGTTGCCGACACGATCGTCGCGCGCTTCGATCAGTCCGCGGCCGGTTACTACGACGACGAGGATCTGCAGCGCGGTTGGATCGAGGTGCTGAACCGGCGGGGCGAACCGCAGCGGTACGAGGCGATCGCGGTATCGATCGGGGTGGCGAGCACCCAGCGGCGCACGTTCGCCCACTTCGCCGAGGTCATGGCCGTCGCGAACGAGATGAAGAACTTCACGAAGACGACGCCGGGTTCGTCCTGGGCGATCGATCGACGGGGGATATGAGCTCTGCCGGCGGCGCCGGCCGAGCCAGGTGGTAGCCCTGCCCGTAGCGCACGCCGAGGTCGGTGAGCGTGCGGAGCTCGGCCTCGGTCTCGATCCCTTCGGCGACGATCGTCATGTCCATCTCATCGGCGAATGAGATCAGCGCCGAGGCGAGCGCCCGGCGGGCCCGATCGGAGTCGATCGCGTGCGTCAGCGAGATGTCGACCTTCACGATGTCGGGGTCGAGCGCGAGCGTGTGACGCAGGCTCGCGTACCCGGCGCCGGCGTCGTCGATCGCGATCCGCACGCCGAGCTCGCGCAGCGTGCGCAGCGCGAGCGCGAGCTCCTCGTAGTTATCGACAGGCTCGTGTTCGGTGATCTCCACGACCACGCGCGCGGCGTGCGGGGCGAGCAGCGGGACAAGCACTGGGTTCCGCGCGGTGCGGTGCGACGCGTTGAGCGAGAGGTAGGTCTCCTCGGGCAAGGCCGGCATGATCGCGAGGGCGCGCTCGATCGTCGCGAGCTCGAGGTGGGTGCCCAGCTCGAGCGCGGCGGCCTCGGCGAACCACGCGTCGGGCGGTCGCGGCGGCAGCGAGCGGAAACGCGCGAGCGCCTCGTAGCCGACCGGCCGGCGAGAGCGCAGGTCCATGATCGGCTGTACGTGGATCGCCAGCCCTTCGCCGCCGGCGAAGCGATGGATCTCCGCGGCTCGAGCCTGCGAGTGCTCGAGCTCGATCTCTTCGCGCCGGAGCTGCGACGACAACTCGTGCACGAGCCCGTCCACGACGTCGGCCGAAACGCTGGCGCGCCCGGTGGCGACCCGGTGGATCGAGCCGACGATGTCCTCGCCGGCTGCGCCCTTCACGAGGTACCCGACGGCGCCGGCACGAAGCATCTCCATGACGGTTCCCCGGTCCTCGAGGGCCGACAGGGCGATCACACGCGTGCGGGGGGAGGACCGTGCGATCTCGCGCGCCGCACGAGGCCCGCCTCCGGCGGGCATGCTCACGTCGACCAGCGCCACGTCGGGTTGCTCTCGCTCGGCGATCGCGACCGCCTCGTCGGCGTCGGCAGCGGTCCCGACCAGCGCAAGCGATGGCTCTTGGGCGAGCAGCTCAGACAGGGCATCGCGCAGGGCTGGCTCGTCGTCGGCCACCAACACGCGCACGGCGATATCGGTGTCCGCCCGGGGAAGAAGGGCGCTCACGGGGTTCGACGCTAGCATCCGCAAGGGGTGGTGGACAGCATCCACGGCCGGAGGGGACCGATGCGGCAGATCGTAGCGATGGGGGGCGGTGGGTTCCTGATGCAGGATCCTGCGCTTGACCGATTCGTGATGGACCTGGTCGATGCGCGACGACCCAAGGTCTGCTTCCTGCCGACGGCCTCGGGCGACCACCCCGACGGAGAGGCAGCCCTGGCCGTCGCGTTCCCGGCGGCAGGGTTCGACACCTCGGTCCTGCACCTGTTCGATCGCGACGTCGCCGACATCACGGCGTTCTTGGGGGAGCAAGACGTCGTCTACGTCGGCGGCGGCAACACGATCAGCCTGCTGGCCGTCTGGCGCGCGCACGGGGTCGACACGGCCCTGCGTGCGGCGTGGGAGGCCGGCGTCGTGCTGGCCGGGATGAGCGCGGGCGCCAACTGTTGGTTCGAGGCCTGCACGACCGACTCTTTTCTGCTTGGCCGCGCCGACCCGTTGCTCGACGGGCTCGGCTTCGTCGCCGGCTCGTTCACACCGCACTACGACGGCGAGCCGGCGCGGCGCCCGGCGGTGCTCGACCTCATCGGATCGGGTGCCCTTCCCGACGGACACGCGTGCGACGACTTCGCCGCCATTCACGTGGTGGATGGCGCGATCCACGAGGCGGTCGGTTCGCGGGCCGGTGCGCGCGCGTTCCGGGTGGAGCGCGTCGACGACGGCGTGGCCGAGGTTGCCCTGCCCATCCGGTCGCTCACGCGATGACCGACACGCAGGCGCATGGGAACCGGTAGCCTTCGCCACGATGCCCGAACCCATCCAGCTCGGAGAGCCGATCGGCCTGACCGATGTCGAGCGGGTTGCGCTTGGGGGGCCGGTGACGCTCGGCGACGGCGCGCGCGGCCGCATCCAGGCTGCGCGCCTCGTGATCGAGCGCGCCGTCGCCGCCGGCACCACGATGTACGGCGTCACCACGGGCTTCGGGGCGCTCGCCGACACGCGGATCGACCCCTCGCAGGCCTCGGCGCTGCAGCACGGCATCGTGACGTCGCATGCGACGGCGGTCGGCCCCGACCTGTCCCGAGCTGAGGCGCGCGCGATGCTCCTGCTTCGGGCGCATGTGCTCGCGCTCGGGTACTCGGGCGTGCGCGTCGAGATCGTCGAGCGGATGGTCGAGATGCTGAACCGCGATCTGATCCCCGCGGTACCCGAGCAGGGCTCGCTCGGAGCCTCCGGCGACCTGGCGCCGCTCGCATGCCTTGCCCTGCCGCTGATCGGGCGTGGCCGCATCCTAACGGCCACCGGGACCGAGCCCGCCATCGACGCGTTGTTCCGCGCCGGGCTCGGCCCGCTCGAGCTGCAGGCCAAGGAGGGGCTGGCCCTGGTCAACGGCACGCAGGGCATGCTCGCGATCGGGATCCTTGCGCTCGCACGCGCCGATCGGCTCCTGCGCGCCGCCGACGTGATCGCCGCGATGACGATCGAGGCCTCGCTCGGCACCGACGCCCCCTTCGACGAGCGGCTGCAGCGGTTGCGGCCGCATCCGGGACAGGCCGCCTCGGCCGCGAACCTTCGACTGCTGCTCGCCGGCTCGCCGATCCGCGAATCGCATCGCGACTCGTCCCACGTCGTGCAGGACGCCTACTCGCTGCGCTGCACCCCGCAGGTGCACGGCGCCTCGCGCGACACGGCTCGCCACGTCGCGTCCGTGCTCGCGATCGAGGTCAACGCGGTCTCGGATAACCCGATCGTGCTGGTCGGGGTCGATGGGGCACCCGACGAGGTGCGCAGCGGCGGCAACTTCCATGGGATGCCCGTGGCGGTTGCGCTGGATGCGCTCGCCCTGTCGCTCGTGTCCCTGGCTTCGATCAGCGATCGGCGCCTCTACCGGCTCCTGGACCACAAGCAGTCCAACGGGCTACCGCCGTTCCTTGTGCCGGAAAGCGGACTGAACAGCGGGTTCATGCTGATCCAGTACACGGGCGCCTCCCTCGTTTCCGAATCGAAGTCGCTTGCGCACCCGGCGTCGGTCGACTCGATCCCGTCCAGCGCCGGACAAGAGGACCATGTGAGCATGGGCATGACCGCGGCGCGGCACGCGCGCGCCGTCGTCGCCAACGCCGAGATCGTGCTCGCGCTCGAGGCGCTCGGCGCCGCGCAGGCGCTGGATCTGCGCGCACCGTTGGAGGCGGGGCCGGCCGCACGGGCCGTCCACGACGCCATCCGGGCCCGCGTTCCTTTCGTGGAACATGACCGCGAGTTCGGCGCGGACATCGAGGCGGCGGTCGAACTCCTGCGCGCCGATGGCGTTGCCGCGGCCGCCGAGCACGCCGTCGGTCCGCTGGCGTGAACCGGTGACGGTCGAACGCTCCATCGAGCTGCCGTGCGGGCAGGCCGAGGTGTGGGAGGTCCTCACCCGATGGGAGCGCCAAGTCGACTGGATGCTCGATGCCGACGAGATCGTCGTGCGGTCCGAGCAGCGCAGCGGCGTCGGCGTTCGGATCGACGTACGCACCAGGCTCTTCCAGATCCCCGCATTCATCGAGCCGATGGAAGTCATCGCGTGGGACCCGCCCCGTTGCCTGGGTATCGCGCACGGCGGGCTCGTGCGCGGTCACGGGTCGTGGGTGCTGTCGGCGACCGAGGGCGGCACGCGCTTCACATGGACCGAGGAGGTCGTGCTGCGCCTGCCGGTCGTGGGCGCGTTCGCCGCGGCGATCTACGCGCCGGTGATGCGCGTGCTCATGGGGCGGGCGCAACGGCACCTCAGGCGGCTGATCATCGCCAGCGGGCCGTGGACCGCGGCCGCGGCCTAGGCGGGAGGTGGGGCCAGCACCAACAGCACGACGGAGGGGTCCGGCGATGCGTTGCGGATCGTCAGGTCCTCGCCGGCGGGCACCGCGATCGAGGCCCACTGCCGCATGCGGGCGCGCTCCTTGCCGATCTGGGCAGCCACCTCGCCGGCCAGCACGATCACCAGGCCGTCGGCGGCCGGATCGGTCATCGGCCCCACGCCCTGGGCCTCTTGCAGACAGATCACCTGCGAGAACAGCTGCTCGGTCTCGAGCAACAGCTCGGTGCGCGCGCCATCGTCGTCGAAGTAGACGAGATCGGTGACGTTGCGGGGCTTCATCACGCACCAGGGTAGCGTCCGGCGACGGCCACTAGACTGACTCGCCGACGCCGTCGGCAGCCAAGTGAGGGGGACCACTTCCGTGACCACGTTCAAGACCTCGACCCAGTCCGCACGCGACGTCGCCGCCGACCTCCTGATCGTGCCTGTGTTCACGGGCCAGGATGTGGGGCCGGGCCTCAAGGAGCTCCGTCTGGCCGACGCGTACGCCGCCGCGCGCCTCACCGGCAAGAAGGACGAGAACCTGCTGATCACACCTGGAAAAGGGGACCGGTTCGCGGCCAGCGCCGTCCTGCTGGTCGGCGTGGGTGCCAAGGATCGCTTCGACCTGACCGCGATGCGGCGCGCACTCGCGAAGGCGGTTGCGGGCGCCCGACGGTTCCCCACGGTGGCCACGACCTTCGCGCTGGCACTGCCCGCGAAGCAGGCGGCAGATGCGTCGCAGGCGGCGGTCGAGGCGATCGGTTTGGGGGCGTATCGCTTCGACCGGTACAAGAAGCCGAGCGGCGAGCCGGCCTTGAAGCGAGCCACGGTGCTGGTCGGGGCGCGATGGAACGCGAAGGCGGTGGCGGAGGCAACGAAGGCGGGCGCGATCATCGTGGACGCCGTCTGCTGGGCCCGCGATCTCGTCAACACCCCCGCCGGCGACCTTCCGCCCGCCGGCATCGCGAAAGAAGCCCAGTCGATGGCCAAGACCGTCGGGCTGACCTGCAAGGTGTGGTCCGAGGCCCAGTTGAAGCAGGGCGGCTTCGGCGGCATCCTCGGTGTCGGGCAGGGCTCGGCGAACCCGCCCCGGATGATCGAGCTCCGCTACACCGGTGCCGGGAAGGCGACGCCGATCGCACTCACCGGTAAGGGCATCGCCTTCGACTCCGGCGGTCTGTCGCTGAAGGACCCGGCCGGGATGGAGACGATGAAGTGCGATATGGGGGGCGCAGCCTCGATCCTGGCGACGATGCGGGTGATCGCGCGGCTCAAGCCGAAGATCAACGTGATCGCGGCGATCCCGTGCTCGGAGAACATGCCGAGCGGGACCGCGCAGCGACCCGGCGACGTGATCACGCATCGGGGTGGAACCACGAGCGAGGTGCTGAACACCGACGCCGAGGGCAGGTTGATCTTGGCGGATTCGCTCGCCTACCTGGCAGAGCAACACCCGAGTTGCATCATCGACACCGCCACGTTGACCGGCGCCTGCGTGGTGGCGCTGGGGACCGACATCGCCGGCGCCTTCGGCAACGACGACATTCTGGCCCAGGAACTGGTCGCCGCCGGCTCCGCTGTGGGTGAGCCGATCTGGCAGATGCCGCTGTGGGCCGACTACCGACCGCTGATCGACTCCAAGGTCGCCGACATCAAGAACATCGGGAAGCGTTACGGCGGCGCGATCACCGCGGCCTGGTTCCTCGCAACGTTCGTCGGCGACACACCGTGGGTCCACCTCGACATCGCCGGGCCGGCGTTCACGGAGGGGCCGACGGATCTCGGGCCCGCCGGCGCCACCGGCGTGCCCGTGCGGGCGTTGGTCCGGTTCCTGCTCGACCGCGCCGGGGCGTCGCGATCGTGAGCGAACAGCCCAACGAACCGTCCGGCCCGGTGTTGGCGGTCTTCGCCCATCCGGACGACGCCGAGATCTGTGCCGGTGGCACGCTGGCGACGTGGGCTGCCGGCGGCCGCGAGGTGCACCTGCTCGTGTTGACCAACGGCGACCGCGGCTCGAGCGACCCGACGATGTCCCGGCCCGAGCTCGCCGCGACAAGGCTGGCCGAGACCGAGATCGCCGTCAAGCTGATGGGCCTCGCCGGGGCACGCGTCCTATCGACACACGACGGCGAGCTGGAGAACACCGCCTCGGTACGCGAGGCGGTCGTGCGTCGGATTCGCGAGGTTGGCGCCGTCACGGTGTTGTCGGTCGATCCGACCGCCGTGTTCATCGAGAACCGCTTCTACAACCACTCCGACCACCGGGTGGCCGGGTGGGTGGCGCTGGACTCGGCGTTCCCGGGCAGTGGCAACCCCCATTTCTACAGCGAGCACCTTGGGGAAGGGCTGGGTACGCAGGAGGTCTTCGACGTGTGGCTCGGCTGGAGCAACGAGCCCAACCGCACGGTCGACATCACCGGGCACATGCAGACCAAGATCGACGCGCTCGCCGCCCACGCGAGCCAGCTGACCGAGGGCATCCGGTTCTTCGAGGAGTTCCTGACGAAGGACGCGGTCGAGGCCGGCGCGACGATCGGCGTCGAGCACGCCGAGTCCTTCCGCGTGCTCGACCTGCGCTGACCTCCCTACTCGTTGATGCCGATCGCGAGCATCACGTCGCGCGTATCGTGTAAGG
>JBDUBL010000014.1:0-34857 GCA_040004125.1 Actinomycetota bacterium | reverse complement strand
GCCAAGAAGAAGCCGATCTCGACGAAGCAGGCAGCAGCGACGGAAGAGCCCTAGGGAGGCCCGCTCGGTGTCGTCGATCACGGACGAGGTCGCCGAACTTCGCGGCACTCGCCCAGCCACCCTGAAGGACCTCCTCACCCACCGAACGTTCGCCCGCTTGCTGGCGGCGATGACCGTCTCCTCGTTCGGCGACTGGGTCGGGTTCGTCGCCGTAACGTCGATCGTATTCGGCCTCGGCGGCAGCAGCGCCTCGCTGGCCATCTCGGGCGTGATGCTGGCGCGTACGTTGCCGGCGTTCTTGTTCGGCCCGATCGCGGGCACGTTCATCGACCGGCTCGACCGAAAGCGGATCATGATCGTGGCCGACGTCGGTCGCGCGATCCTGTATCTGTCGATGGCGTTCATCGGCAGGCTGTGGGCGATCTACCTTCTGTCCTTCGTGATCGAGTGCCTGTCCTTGCTGTGGGGGCCAGCACGCGATGCGTCGTTGCCCAACATGGTGCCGCGTCGCCAGTTGGCCAACGCCAACTCGTTGGTGCTCATCAGCGCCTACGCGACACTGCCGATCGGCGGCGCCGCGTTCGCCGTGCTCTACGGGATCGCCGAGGGCATGAGCGCGCGGGTGCCGATCTTCGCGGCACACCCGGAATCGTTGGCCCTCGTGTTCGATGCGGCGACGTTCCTGTTCTCCGCCGCGATGGTTGCCGGCATCGCGATCCGCTCGACGCGAAGCGCCGAGCACGAGCGCTTGGACATGTCACGGGTCTGGCGCGACGCCCGAGAAGGGGTCCGCTTCCTGCGCGAGGACTCGATCGCGGCCGCGATGACCGGTGGAATCGTGATCGCGTTCGGCGCGGTCGGCGCGGTGCTGGCGACGGGCCCCGTGTACGTCCAGCAGACGGTGGGCGGCCAGGCCTCGGGGTGGGGGCTTGTTGTCACCGCCTTCGGCGTCGGGATGGCGCTCGGCATGGCGTCGGCCAACGCGGCCGCTCGGCTGGTCGAGCGCGACCGCGTCTTCGTGTGGTCGTTGCTGGCCGCCGCCGGGGCGCTTGCCCTGATGGCCAGCATGCCGAACCTCGCGTGGACCGTCGTGTTCACCGTCTGGCTGGGCGCGTTCTGTGGTCTCGCCTGGGTCAGCGGCTACACGCTGCTGCAGGAAAACGTCGTCGACGAATTCCGCGGACGCACGTTCGCGGCGTTGACCACGTTGTCGCGCATGGTGTTGTTCATCTCACTCGCGCTGTTCCCCGTGCTCGCGCAGCTGTTCGAATGGCTCTCGAACGCGTTGCACGGCGGCGAGTTCTACGTGGGCGGGGCACGGATCGATCTGTCCGGCACCCGGCTGGCGCTGTGGACGGCCTCGACCATGATCGTGGTGGCGGCGCTCAATACGCGCCGGTTGTTGACGCGGTACCGTCTATCGCGCCCCGTCGCCCTTTCTCTCGTGCCCAAACTCAAACGGCCACCGGCCACCGGATCGTTCATCGCCTTCGAAGGAGTGGAAGGCGCTGGCAAGGGCACCCAGATCGCGATGGTGGAGCAGTACCTGCGCGAGACGGGGATGCCGGTTCTCGTTACGCGCGAGCCCGGCGGGACACGCGCGGGCGAGCTGATCCGCGCGATGTTGCTCGATCCCGAGACGGGCGTCCTTGATGCGCGCACCGAAGCGTTGCTCTTCGCGGCGGCCCGTGCCCAGACGGTTGCGACGGTGATCCGTCCGGCGCTCGCTGAGGGGAAGATCGTGATCTGCGATCGCTATGTCGACTCGTCCTTGGCCTATCAGGGCGCGGGCCGGGGGTTGGGCGAGGCCGACGTCCTGTCGTTGAACGTGTGGGGCACGCAAGGGCTGTTTCCGGATCTGGTGATCCTGCTCCACATCGAGCCCGAGCTCGGTCTGTCCCGGTCGGGTGGTGCGCCGGACCGCATGGAACAGGAAGGCGAGGCCTTCCTGGCGAAGGTGGCCGACGGCTACCTGCGCATCGCCGAGGAGCACCCCGAGCGCTTCGTGGTGATCGATGCCGAGCGCGAGCCCGTGGCGGTCTTCGACGACGTACGCGAGGCTGTGGACAAGGCGTTGCGCGATCGCGAGGAACACGGCCGTGGCTGACGGCACCTGGTGTCGGGCCCACGGGGTACCCTGCCGCGCATGAACGCGGTTCTCGATCGGGTGGCGGGCCAGGAGGTCGCGATGACCTTCCTGCGCGGGGCGGCAGAGCGGCCGCACCACGCCTACGTGCTGGCCGGTCCCGAAGGTTCCGGCAAGTCGATCGCCGCCCGCGCCTTCGTCGCAGCGCTCCTGTGTCGTCTCGGTGGCTGCGGAACGTGTCGCGACTGTTCGCTCGCGCTTCGCGATCAACATCCGAACGAGTTCGTCGTCGAGCCTGAGGGCCGTGACATCCATATCGACACGATCCGCGAAGAGGTCTGGCAGCCCGCCTATCGCACGCCGCCGGAGCCGGGTCGCAAGGTATTCGTGCTGCGGGAGGCCGATCGCCTGTCACCTCCCGCCGCCGATACCCTGCTGAAGGTGCTGGAGGAGCCGCCGACCGACACGGTCTTGCTGTTGCTGTCGGCCCGCGCGCACGAGCTCCCCGACACGATTGTGAGCCGCTGCCACCTCGTGACGTTCGCGGCGTTGCCCGAGGCCTTCGTCGTCGCGCAGCTCGAGGGTGAGGGCGTCGATCCTGCGCAGGCGGTCCTGGCTGCGCGGCTGTCGGGCGGCAACCTCGGGCGCGCCCGGCGGATGGCCACCGACCCAGACGGGCTGGCCTTCCGGGACGTCGCGGCCGGTGCGCTCGCGGCTGCGGCCGTCGGTCCGGCTGGTGCCCTCGCGGCTGCGGGTCAGGTGCTCGAGGCCGCGACCGCCTACAAGAAAGCGTTGAAGGGCGAGCTCGACACGGAGCTCGCGCCGTTCCTCGATGAGAAGGGTCGGCCCGAGGATGTCTACCGGGGCGCCATCCGGCGCATCGAAACCCGGTTCGCTCGGCGCGAGCGGCGAGCCGAACGCGACTTCATCGACCGGGTCCTGCTCGCCGCCTCCTCGCTGCTTCGCGATCGCATCGTGGCCGGCGTGCAAGGTGCCCCGGGGCTCCGGCTGAACATCGATCGATCGGCGGACGCCGAGGGGATCGGGGTCGTCGGGCTCGCCGGCTGTCTCGCCGCAGCCGAGGAGGCGCGGGCGGCATTGGCCGAGGACATGAACCGCAACGCCCGGCTCGTCGTGGAGCAGGCGTTCCTTCGCATGGCGCGGGCCTCGGCTTCGGCTTCGGGCTAGGTCTTTCGGCCCAGCCCTTCGGCCCTTCGCAGTGGGGGTCCGAGCGGGGTATCGTGTGGCTCTCCGACGCGCAGGGAGGGGCGGCGGTTGCGGTTCATCGATAGGTTCACCCGAGACGAGGTCAGCGCCAAGATCTGGTGGCCGCTGGCGTTGCTGTGCGTGGTCGCCTTGGTGGCTTCCGTTCCCTTCGGGAACCGCGCCGCCGACCAGGCGCGTTCGGACGCTGCGCTGCGGGCCGGCGAGATCAGCAATGCACGCATCGAACCGCTGACCTCCGCCGGCGCCTCGACAACCGATCTCACGTCGACGTTGGAGGGTTTGGTGGCGGGCGACCCGACGCTGACCGCCGTCCGGGTTTGGGACACGCAGCACCTCCTCGTGGCCTCGTCGGTGCGCTCGGACCCGATCGGTTCCGGGGAAGCGATGAACGACGGCGATATCGACGCGGCCGCCGCCGATGGCACCACGTGGGTTCTGTCGGATCGTCTTCCCACAGGCGATGCCGGGCCGGTCACCTTCTACGCCTACTCGCCCGTCGACGGTTCGGGGAACATCCTGGTGACGCAATTCGAGACGGCCGACGCCACCCTGCTCTCCGACGTGCATCGATTCTGGCTCGGGTTCCGGATCGCGCTTGGCATCGCGGTGCTGCTGCTGCTTGCGTTGGCTGGGTTGTCGATGCGCGAACCGATCGCCCGCATCGGCGCGAAAGTCCCCTTCTACGCGGGGTCGGTGCCGCCCTGGCTCGCGGTGATGGACGTGGATCGCGCGGTCGCGCTCGAGCAGGCGGGCGATCGTGCGAAGGATCGCCTTGCAGGGCTACAGCAGCGACTCGATGAGAGCGAGCGGTTGCGGTTGAGGGCCGAGGGGGAGCTGCAGCAGGCGCTGGCGGCGTTGGGATCCGGCGTGCGCGGTAGAGGTCTACCCCCGGCTGCGTTGCCCTCGAGGACCCCTTCGCGACTCGCGGGAGCACCGTGGCAACCGACGCCGGAAGCAGCCGCTGCAGCGGTTGCGGCAGCGGCTGCGTCGCCAAAGGCCGCGAACCAACGACGCGCGAAAGTGCCGACGTCGGAACCCGTCGTGGTGGAACCGGAACCCATCGTCGTGGAACGCGAACCCATCATCGTTCCCGAACCGGCGGTACCGCCGGTGCCTGTCGCCACAGAGCCGGAGCCCGCCAGCGAGCCGGAGCCCGTGATCGAGCCCGAGCCCGTGATCGAGCCCGAGCCCGTTCCGGAACAGGTCACGGTGATCGCCGACGAAGTGGCCGTGACCGCCGAGCCTGCTCAAACGGATGTGTCCGAGCACGACGCCGCCGGCTGGCCCGAAGTCGTCGTCCTGCCCGACAGCGCGCCGGCGCGACAGGCCGCGTCAGTCGGGGCCGGGTCCTCGGACTCCGATGCAGCGGTCCTCGACGTGCTCAATCGGCTCGTGGAACCGGTCGGAGGCGACCCCACGAGCGATGATGCGAGCGACATGCGCGCACGACTGGCTCGCACGGCCGCGATGAAGAAGCCGGGGTCCCGCGAGCGCCGCGAGGAACGCGAGCGCGGCGAGCAGTAGCCCGTTCTGCCGCGTCGGGGGTGGTGCTAGCACTACTGTTGCCCCACCGCCCGTTTGGGAAGCTGGTCACTGGAAGGTGCCCGGTGAATGTGCGCGTATTGATCGTCGATGACCAAGAGCCGTTCCGGCTGGCCGCTCGCATGGTCGTCGAGCTCACGGATGGGTTCGAGCTCGTCGGCGAGGCGGAGACCGGCGAGGACTCCGTGGCGATGGCGGCCGACCTGCAGCCCGATCTCGTGCTGATGGACGTCAACCTGCCGGGCATCAACGGTCTCGACGCGACGCGCCAGATCCTCGCCGGTTCCGACGCGGTCGTCGTGCTGTTGCTGTCCACATACGAAGAGGCCGAGTACGCGCCCCGGGCCGCCGAGTGCGGCGCCGCCGCGTATATCCCGAAGGCCGCGTTCGGCCCCGATCGGTTGGAGTCGGCATGGGAGGCCGCGTCGGACTGACGCAGTCTGGGGTGCCCATCCGCCGGTCGTGATGAGAGGACCGGCCTTCGCCTTCCACCATCGGGTGTTGGCACCCTGGCAATCGTGGTGCATGCCGGGTCGTTCGCGCAGGTTGTGAGGCATACGGTTGCCGTGATGAAGGAGGCAACCCACGATGACGACGATCCTGGTAGGCACCGACACCTCCGCGGCGGCTGACCTGGCCGTGGAGGGGGCCGCACGACTCGCACGCGCACAGGGAGCCGAGCTGATCCTGCTGCTTGTCAAGCCCGAGGACGACCTGCGGGCGGTGGTTGACCCGCGGCGGGCCGCGGACCCCGACCGGCACCTCACGACTCTGCGCGAACGGTTCCCCGATGTCACGACCAAGACCCGGACCGAAACGGGCGATCCCGCCGAGCGCATCTGCACCGTTGCCGACGAGCTGCAGGTTGACACGATCGTGGTGGGCAATCGCGGCACGCACGGCAACTGGTGGCGCGTGAAGGACAGCGTGCCGAACCTGGTGCTGCGCCATGCGCCGTGCAGCGTCTACATCGTGGACACGAGGCGCGCGCAGTGACGCTACGAGGTCTCGCGGAGGAAGGCCAGAACGGCCATGACCCGGCGGTGCACGTCGGGCTCCTCGGTGAGACCCAACTTGTGGAACATCGAGTTGATGTGCTTCTCCACCGCCCGATCGGTCAGGAACAGCACATGGGCGATCGCCGCGTTATTCATGCCCTGTGCCATCAGCGACAGGACCTCCCGTTCACGGTCGGTGAGCTCTCCCAGCGGAGAGTGCGCCATACGATCCTTGGCGGCGACGAGCGTCTCGACGACCTTCGGATCCAGGACCGAGCCGCCGCGAGCGACCTCCTCGAGCGCACGCACGACCTCCTCGACGTCGGCGACGCGCTCTTTCAGCAGGTATCCAAGCCCGGCGGCGCCCTCCTTGAGCAGGTCGTAGGCGTACTCCTCCTCGACGAACTGCGACAAGACGACGACGCCGATGCTCGGGTGCTCGGCCCGGATCTGTTTGGCGGCGCGGATGCCCTCGTCGGTGCCGGTGGGCGGCATCCGGATGTCGGTCAGCACGGCGTCGGGTTGCAGATCGCCGACCGCGGCCAGGAGTTCGTCGAGGGCGGCGGCCGTGCCGACCACCTCGACCTCTCCGGCCTCGGCCAAGAGAGCCACTGTTCCCTCGCGAACCAGGTAGTTATCCTCCGCGAACACGATGCGCAACACGGGCGCATGGTACACGGGAGGCTGAGGGCGCCATGACGATCCGGGTGGTCCTGGGCGAGGACAACGTCCTGGTTCGCGAGGGTGTCCGAGCGCTGCTCAACTCCTACGAAGATGTCGACGTCGTCGGCGTCGCCGAGGACGCGCCGTCGCTGCTGGCGGCCGCCATCGAGCACGTGCCCGATGTCGTGGTCACCGACATCAAGATGCCCCCTTCGTTCCAGTTGGAGGGCATCGACTGTGCCCACGCGATCCGCCGTGACCACCCGGACACTGGGGTGGTCGTCCTTTCCGCCCACGATGACGAGGAGTACGCCTTGGCGCTACTCGGCGGAGGCTACAGCGGCCTGGCGTATCTCTTGAAGGACCGGATCGCGCAAGGGGACGAACTCGTTCGCGCGATACGCGAAGTGCACGCTGGCGGCAGCGCGATCGATCCGGCGATCGCCGAACGGTTGACCGGCAGCTCGCATGCCGACGATGAGGACCGCCGCGTTCTCGACATGATGAGCCAGGGCAAGGGCTACGCGGAGATGGCCGACGCGCTCGGCACGACGCAGGAGGCGGTCGACCGTCGCGTCACGGATCTGTTCCGGCGGTTGGCCGGCGGCGACAGCGTCAGCGGCGTCGACGACCTCAAGCGCTTGCACGCGGCCGTCGTGGAGAGCTCCGCCCAGGCCGAGACGCTGAAGTTCTACGTGCCACAGCAGGTGGTCGCGGGGCTGGCGGCCGACGCCAGCATCGCCGTGCAACGCGAGGTCGAGGTCACGGTGCTCTTCAGCGACATCCGTGGTTTCTCGACGCTGTCCGAGCGGCTCGGCGCGCGCGACATCGCCAACGTGATCGGCCGGCACCTGTCGGCGATGGCCGAAGTGATCGCTGAACACGGCGGCACGATCGACAAGTTTCAGGGCGATGCGGTGATGGCCGTGTTTGGAGCGCCCGTCCCGATCGAGGATCACGCCGCACAGGCGGTGCGCTGTGCGATCGCGATGCAGGAGCGAGAGGCCTCGCTGAATGCCGCGGGGTGGGGTGTCGACGGGGTGGACTCGCTCGACGTCGGTATCGGGTTGAACACGGGCATCGTGATGGCTGGCTCGATCGGCGGGGGTGGGCGCCTCGAGTACACCGTGATCGGCGATGCGGTCAACGTTGCGCAGCGGCTGCAGTCCGAGGCCGCGGGCGGCGAGATCGTGGCCGCCGCGAGCACGATCGTTGCCGCTATGTGCGAAGCCGAGCCGATCGGCGCGCGGCTGGTGAAAGGCCGCGAGGAACCTGTCGAGGTATTCCGTGTCCGAGTCGGTTAGTTCCCGCAGGGCGCCGCGGCTGGCCCGGATCCTGTTCGGCGTGACGATCGCCGCTGCGGTGGTGGCCGTCTGGTTCGGGATCCTCACCCGGGATGTGCAAGCCGGCACGTGGGGGACGTCCGGGGTGTTCCCAAACCTCATGTTCCTCGCCGCGCTGCTGGCGTTTGCCGTCGTGGGGCTTGTCGTCGCGACGCGACAACCGGGCAATGCCATCGGCTGGATCTTGCTGCAGATCGGTCTCGTCGCCGTCGTGAGCGGCTCGGTGGACGGGTACGCGGCCTACGCGATCTACGTTCGGCCGGGTCTTCCGGCCGGGCCTTTGGTCCTTTCGATGTCGCAATGGTTGTGGGTGCCCTCCTTCGGGATGGCGATGACGTTCCTGCTCCTGTTGTTCCCCGATGGGCACCTCCCGTCGCCGCGTTGGCGGTGGTTCGCCTGGGTAACGGCGATCGACCTCGCGTTGATCTCGCTCGGTATCCTGCTCAGTCCGGGCGAGATCGATGGCTCGCCGGGTGTGCACAACGTGTTCGGCGTGCAAGGAGCGCAGTTCCTCCTATTGGCGTTCGTCTGGTTCCCGATCGCGATCATCGCCTCGGCTGCCAGCTTGATCATCCGGCTTCGTCGGACCCGGGGTGCCGAACGGGCCCAGATCAAGTGGCTCGTCACCGCGGCGACGATCGTCGCGTCCTTCTATGCCTTCATCCTGGTCCTGTCGCTTCTCGCGAACGGCTCGGCCCGATGGATCCTCTTCCTGCAGAATGTGACGATCGTCATGTTCGGGCTGATCCCGATCGCGATCGGGTTCTCCGTGCTGCGCTATCGGCTCTTCGACATCGACCTGGTGATCCGCAAGGCCGTGCTGATCGCTCTTCTGGCCGGTTTCGTGACGCTCGGCTACGTCGCGGTCGTCGTCGCGGTGGGATTGGTGTTCGATGTTCGGACGCTCGACGCTCCGACCTCGGCGTTCGCCGCTGCGTGCGTCGCGTTCGGCTTCGCGCCCGTTCGCAGGTGGGCGCGGCGCATCTCGGACCGTGCGGTGTACGGGAAACGGGCCACGCCGTATGAGGTGTTGACGGAGTTCGGTGACCAGCTCGCGGGCTCCTACGCAGCCGACGATGTGCTGGTTCGAATGGCGCGCGTGCTGGCCGAGGGTCTCGGCGCCGAACGCGCACGGGTGTGGCTCGGTCCGCCGGAGGCTCGGCGTGTCGCGGCGACCTGGCCAGTGGATGCTCCCGAGCGAGCGAATGACGATCACACCGAGGCGGTTCTGCACCAAGGAGAGGAATTGGGCGCGTTCTCGGTCGCGATGCCGGCCAACGATCCGATGGACCCTGCCAAGCAGAAGCTCGTCGCCGACCTCGCGGGGCAGGCGGGTCTCGCGCTTCGTAACGTCGGCCTGACCGAGGCCTTGCGACAACGACTCCAGGACCTCCGCGCCGCCCAGAAGCGGCTGGTTGCCGCGCAGGACCACGAGCGTCGCCGCCTCGAGCGCAACATCCACGACGGTGCGCAACAGCAGCTCGTTGCACTCCAGGTTCGCCAACGTCTGGCGGAGCAACTGATCGAGCGCGATCCGGCCGGCGCCAAGCGATTGCTCGCCGATCTGCAGGTCGACACGGCGAGTGCGCTCGACGATCTGCGCGACCTGGCCAGAGGCATCTATCCGCCGCTGCTCGCCGACAAGGGTCTTGCGGCCGCGCTCATCGCCCAGGCCCGCAAGTCGCCCGTGCCAGCGACCGTCGAGGCCGACGGTGTAGAGCGTCTCTCCGAGGACGTCGAGGCGGCGGCGTACTTCTCCTGCCTCGAGGCTTTGCAGAATGTTGCGAAGTACGCGGGGGCGACCGCTGTCTCGATCCGGCTGTGGCAGAACGACGGACGCCTTGGGTTCGCTGTCGCGGACGACGGGACCGGATTCGATCCGGCGTCGACGGGTTACGGGACCGGCCTGCAGGGGATCGCCGATCGATTGGGCGCGCTCGACGGTACCTTGTCGGTCGTGAGCGCGCCCGGCGGTGGGACGAAGATCTGCGGCTCCTTGCCCGTTGGTCCCGTCGATGCCAGGGTGCTCTCGGGGGCGAGCAGTCCGGACACGTCCGCCCCGTCGTCGACGCGGTCGATCACGACCGCAGCGGGGGGGAACGGATGAACACAGACCAGAGGGCGACGGTATCGAGCGGCATGACGATCGCCTTCCCGGTCGGGTTGGGCGGCACCGCGCCGACCATCACGCAGTTGGCGAAGCCGCAGCCCCAGGCACGCCCATGAGCAGCCGGCCGATCGTCAAGCCTCCGAAGGGCATCCGGCGTGTCGAACGCTGGCTCGTCGGGATCGCGATGGGCGTGATCGCGTTCGTGCTGGAGCGCATCGTGATGCGTTCGGTGAAGAAGAAGGCGCCGGACCCGGTGCCCACGACGCTCACCTCGAAGGGCGGCGAGGTCGACTACGACGGATGAGCGGCCGCGAACTGACCCGGCCGCGCACCGACAGTTCGCTCATGTCCATGTAATACGGGTGGCCCCGATTGGACCGCATCGTGAACTTCACCCACCGCGTCGCCCGTGCGTTGCCGGTTGGTGCGAGCGTCGTGAGCGCGCCCGAGGTCAGCGCGGTTGTCCGGTGCAGCGCCGATCGCCACGGCGCGCTGGAACCGGCGCGCGTGTAGACGTCGAACGCTCGAACGGCGGCGCTCCCCGGGTCGCCGCAGATGGCGCCGGGATCGATGCCGAACGAGTCGATGTCGATCGCCTTCGGGAGGCGGATCACGATCGAGCGCGGACCCGTCACAAGGCTGCCAGCCGTCGATGACGGTGCGTCGCTGCCCCAGCCGGATCGCAGGGATCGGTCGATCGCGCCGCGGGGACCGCATCCGTATGCCGAGTAGTCGGGCCGCGTGAACGACGACACCCTGGCGCCGCCATCTTGCGCCGCCCAATCCCTGAATACGCGCAGGTCCCGTCTCTCGCGGCCGTTGACCGCCACGTGGTGACGCACGATCGGATCGATCCCGGCCCGATCGATCACGAGGTCGTGATAGGTGTGGAACGGAACCCGCTTGATCACGAATCGTCCGCTGGCGTCGGTTCGCCCGACCAGGTCGGTGCCGGGGAATCCTGCGGTGTGGCCGCCCACCGACACCCGAACGTTCGCCAGCCGCGCCCGTGAGCCGATCGGTGACGTGACCGCCGATCGAGCCGCGCGGGTCGACGTTGCACGACGGCGGTGTGTGACCGTCGGGTGTCGGCGTCGTGTCGTTGCCGTCCTCGCTCGATGCGAAGTAGCCCATCCCACGATGCCGGAACACGTTCCACAGCGTGACGGCGTTCGCGCCCCCGGTGGCAACGACGTCAGCCTGCAGGATCGCGTTGCGCATGTCCAGGAAGGAGGGGTCCGGTGGCGACAGCTCCATCGCGCGTGTGACGAGCCGCCGCGCGACGGTGACGCCGAGCGCATCGCGCAGGTCCCAGAGCGTCTGACCCCAGATCTCGCCGTCGGAGTGCACCTCGGGTCCGTTGAAGACACGTCCGTAGTCGCCCAGCGTGAACCCTCCCGGACCGGTGGCGTAAGCACCGGGGCACGCTCCGCTGCCCGCTCCCACGCCGCAATCGATCGCCTGATAGCGGATCCCCGAGCCGCCGGTGATCCATTTGCCCATCATCACCTCACCGTCGGCAGACGTGTCGGTGATGTAGCCCTGCTCGACCAGCAGGTCCATCGCATACCAATCGCTCCACGCCTCGCCCATCGCGCCGGACTGCGAGGTGTTGAGCGCCGACAGTCCGTTGGGGTAGGTCACTAGCCGGCTGGACAGGCCGTGCGTGTACTCGTGGTACACGATCGAGGCATCGTCGCCTGCGTTGGCCGATGGGAACGCCGGCGAGAACCGGTCGCGTCGGAACAACAGCAGCACGAGCGTCGGTGCCCGGCCGTCCGGCGGCGTGTCCATACTTGCGTTGTTCGTGAACTGCGGCGTCGGCACCCCGCCGCCGGAGCTCGCCCCGAAGAACGCGTGCACCTGTACCGCGTCATGACCCTTGCCCTTTCCTGAAGGGTTGGACGCCTGGAAGTTGCCCGCGGCCTCGGTGAACCCGATCGGCAGGGCCAGCAGATGATCGTGAAAGGTGTTGATGAAGTAGTAGGCCTGCGTGGCGCTCTGCCGTAGGTTCTGACGCCACGACTTGGCATCGCGATAGTCCCACGAACAAGGGTGCGCGGGCGCGCAGTTCTGCGTGCCCGTGGTCGTGTCGAGAATCGCCGCGCTCGACCAGTCGAGGCCCGCAGCCGCCGCGACCTCGTCCTTCGCGTCCGCGTGAAAGTCGGGGCGGGCATCGAGGAAGACATGGGCATTGTTGCCGGCAAGCTTGTTGCCGTTGTTCACCGGGAATACGACCGGTTGCTGCGTCCCGCCGCCATTGGGGACCTTCGATGATGGGAAGTACCCCCATGCGGATCCGGTGCCGGTCGCGTCATGCGACAGGTCGGCGCGCCACAGGACCTGGCCGGTCGTGGCGTCGATCACGGTCACGACGTGCTCGCCGGGCGCGGTGGTGGTGTCTGCGCGCCACGCCAGGTGGGAACGGCCGCCGTGGAAGTAGACGAGCGTGGCGCGGTCTCCCGGAGCGGTCGCGGCGCCGGGTGCCGTCGCCCGGGCCCGTTCGAGAGCTGCATCTGGCCCGAAGGCCGGGACCGAGGTGGCGCCGCGGCCCAAGCCGTGCGCGGGTGACCTGCTCACGTTGATCAGCCGTCCGTCGGCGGTGACCGAGGCGAGCAGTCCGTTGTCGAACGCCTCGATGCCGTTGGCCGACTGCGTCCACGCGAGGTGGTGCGTGCCGTCGATGTCCACGTAGTCGCGGCTGGGCTGCAGCGTGCGCAGGTCGCGCCGATCCAGCCCGAGCGCGGCGGCGTTTCGGCGGACCCACCCCATCGCGACCGCGGTGGGCGGCGAGGATGAAGGCGGCGTCAGCGTGCTGTCGAGGCGCCCGACGAAGCGCGCGGTCCCGGTCCGTGGGTCGAGGTCGAAGACCCCGTGGCGCCCGAGCGAGACGGCGAGCGACGCCCGAGCGTCGGCCTCGGCCACCGCGAGCGAACGCGCCGAGGCGACAGGTCGTCGCACGTCGACGGGACGATCTCCGAGTGTCCGGGAAGCGGTCGGCGGGCCTGATGTGACTGACTGCGCGGGCGTGGCCAGCATCACGGATCCGGCCAGAACCAGACAGACGAGAACGATACGGGGACGTCGAACGGTCATGTGGAACGCGGCTCCTCGGTTGGGGTTCGCAAGGAGGCTACAGGCCTGCGACGCGAACGCCAGTTACTGGCGGCGATCGCGGACGAGGTCGACCAGCAGCAAGACCGTGAACACGATTCCCAGGACCCCAAGCGTCGCGGGCACCCAGCCCTTGGTCCTTTCCGACGTGGTCGTGATCGCGGCGCCGAGCAGCGCCGCCGCCGCGACGAGACCCAACGCGAGGCGTCGCCCGGCGCGTCGCACGGTCTGCTCCAGCGACGCCGCCCGGAAGTTGACCTCAAGCTTCTGACCAGGCCGGGCGCCGATCAGCCGCTCGACGGCCTCGATCACGCGCATGCCGCGTACCCGCAACCGCTGCACCTGATAGAACAGCGCCTTCGGGTCGATCTTGGCGCCCATGCCCATCAGCAGGCTCCGCATCATGAACTTGCCCGCCACGTCGAAGGGGTCGACGGTCGGGTCCAGCTGCGCGGCCGCGAGCTGCATCTGCGCGAGCGCCTTCGCGGTGAGGGTCAGCGACGCCGGCAGCGGCACGCCGTAGCGCAGCGAGATCTCGGTCATCTCCTGCAATACCGGCCCGAGCTGGATGTCCTGGATCGATGCGCCCTGGTACTTGCCCATCAATTGGCTGATCTCTCCCTGGAACGCCTCGACGTCGAGGTCGCTGCGATCGATCGCCCCGGCCATCATCAGCGTCACGTCGGTCAGGAAGCCGACGTCGTTCTGCCAGAACGCCATGAGCAGCAGCATCATCTGCTCGCGAAGCTCGGGCCCGACCTCGCCCGCCATCCCGAGGTCCAGGAAATAGAGCGTGTCCTCCTCCGGTTGCCACATCAGGTTCCCGGGGTGCGGGTCGGCGTGGAAGAAGCCGTCGACCATCACCTGCTTGTAGAACGACTCGAGCAGCTGGCGTGCGGCATCGGTTCGGATCGGCCCGTCCGGAGCGATCCCGATCGGACCGCCACCGACGTCGCCCATAACGAGCAGGCGCCCCGTCGAGAAGTCGGTGTAGAGGTCGGGTACGGCCAGCCGGTCGAACGAGGCGATCACCTCGCCCATCCGCTGCACATTGCGCGCCTCGTTGCGGAAATCGAGCTCGCGGTGCAGCGACTCCGACAGGTGCGCGAAGACGGCCTTCAAGTCGAGCACGGCCCGCAAGCCCGGCCGGTCGCCCGCTTTGGCGGCGAACACCTCGAGCAGCGCGAGGTCCTGCTCGATCAGCTCGCGCGCATCGGGTCGCTGCACTTTGATCACGGCCTTCTCGCCGTTCGCGAGCACCGCACGGTGCACCTGCGCGATCGTGCCGGCGGCCAGGGGCTCGGGGTCGACGTGATCGAACACGTCTTCCCACGGCACGCCCAGTTCCTGTTCCATCACGACGACGACCTGTTCCTCGGTGAGTGGCGGCACGTTGTCCTGCAGCTTGGCAAGTTCGTCGATGAACTCCGGTGGGAGCAGGTCCGGGCGCGTCGACAGGATCTGACCGATCTTGCAGAAGGTCGGTCCGAGCTCTTCGAGCGCCTCACGCATCCGTTTGGCCTGACGCTCGCGGCCGATCGTTCCCTCGTCGTCGGGTCGGCCGAAGAACTCCTTCAGACCGTGCTTCGCGAAGACGGTCGCGATCTTCGTTCCGCGCGACATCAGGTGCGGCTCGGTCTCGGCGACCGGCGCTCCCGACCGAAGGACGGAGGCGGATGTCCGCGCCGGGACCGCGGTGGTCACCCCATCGGTGGTGTTGACGATGATCACGGTGCAGCGAGCGTTGTGGCTGATGCGGTTCGGCACGTTGCCGAGCAGGAACTCCTTGCGACCGGCCATACCGGCGTTGCCGACGACGAGCACGTCGATCGTGGCTTCCTTCGCGGCGCTGACGATCGCCATCGCAGGGTCCGTATCGACCACGACGTGGGAGCGGCCGCGGTCACCGGCCAGTCGCCGGGCCTCGACCAGCAGTGTTTCGGACGCCGCGGCGGCGCGCGTACGCTCGGCGTTGCCGAACTCGGTGTCCACCGGGTTGGCGGGCACGATCACCTGGACGAGGTGCAGCTCGGCCCCGAAGCGCTCGGCGAAGTCCACCGCCCACAGGACCGCCCGCGACGCAGTCTGGGAGAGATCGGTGCCGACCATGACGCGTTGGATCGGCCCATCGAGGGTCCCGGCTGCTTTCACGCGCGCATCATGTCGTGGATGGCGTGTCGAGGGAAGGGTGGCGCCCCGGTGCGAGGTCGGTGGTGCCAGCACCACGGGGGATCGAGCGTCGTGTTCCGGGCGACCGCGAACCTCGCCGGCCGATCGCTGCGACCAGATAGCCGGCGGCGCTAAGGAGGATCGCCAGCGTGATCGCCACCGGCCTCGTGATCCGGACGCCGAGTCGGTCCACGACGACGGCGGTCAGGATCAGGGCCGCGACACCCATGGCCGGCGCCCGTTCGGCGACCCCGATACCGGTTACGCCGGCCGCCTGCGCCCAGCCCGCCCCCGCGAGCCCCAGCACGAGCAGGCTCACGAGGGCGACCGCGGCGATCGCGAGGGGTGTCGTCGTCTGCGGGCCTCCGTCCGTGGTCGCGGCCACGACCGAGGCGCCGGGTGCCAGTGGCACAGCGCTCGTGGTCGCTCCGTCGATGCGGATCTCTCGGGGGGCCGCCGACGCCGAGGCGACGGCCCGTTGGACCTGGCTTTCGGTGTCGACCCACAGCGCGTACGCCTCCGGATCGGCCGTCGCAGGCCGCGGGAACCGCACGAGCACGTCGCGGATCCATTCCGGTGGTACTTCGGCGCGGACCAGGTTGGCGGCGCGTAGGACGGCGGCGACGGCTCCCGGGCCGCGGGTCGGCAGGTCCACGATCACGGGTGTGCCCGTCGGGGAGGCCGACCACAGTACGGTGTCCTGTGGGATCGACGCGGCAACCGGAGCGTCGAACGGCCGCGGGGCGTGCATCCACGTGACGGTTGCGCTCGCGGCCACGACCACGATCATCGCGATCACGATGAGAGGCCCGGTTCGCCACAGGCGCACGGCGATCGCCTCGAGCCCGAGCGCTGCCAGGATCGGAAGGCAGAAGCCGAACGCGATCACGCGGTGCGGGGGGAAAGGCTGACGTGCGATCCCGACGACGACGCCGATCGCGAGCACGGCGCACCAGGCGATGAGCAGGCGGCCCAGTTGCCCGCACCGACGCGTCAGGCCGACGGCGGCCAATGGCAGCCACGCCCACAGGGCATAGCCCGATGCCTTCGGGACCAGCCGGTCCAGGTACAGCTGGCGGAGCAGCGGTAGTTGTCCGACCCGGATGAGGAACACGTCGCGCGAGGTGTCGACGTCGAAGGCCGGACCGCCGGTGACCGTGGTCGCGAGTCCCAGGCCCGCCAACGCGACGCCGCCCGCGGTCACGCCGATCAAGGTCATGGCTTCCTTCCGCTCGTGCGCGACCCATGCCAACATCGCCGCGATGACCATGATCGCGATCGCCGCCACGAGGAAGTCGGGATGCGACAGGCCGGCCGCACCGACCAGGGCGATGGCAGCGACCATGCCGCGCGGGCGCGCGCGCCCGAACGTGCAGGCCAGACCCGCCAGGAACAGCGCTGCAAAGGTGACGTTGGAGAGGTGCCCCGCCGCGAGGTACGTCGCGAAGATGCCCGTCAGCGCGGCCGCCACGGCGCTGACGTCGCCGGTCGCCCCGCCCGCGCGCGAGAGCGCCGCACCCGACGATGCGGCGACGACGACGAGGACGCAGGCAATCGCGGCGGTCGTCGTGACCGCCGATGCTCCGGTCACCCCGGCCAGTACCAAGGACACGGCGGGCACCCCGGGTCGGGAGCCGATGGCGGACAGCCCGTCGTGGCCCGCCAGCCGCATCCACCAGACGTAGACGGCGGTGTCCGCGCCCACCGGCGAGCCGTCCTGTCGCAGGAAGAACGGCACGAGCAGCCACAGCAGCAGGCCCGCCATCACGGCAGCAAGAAGCACGGACGATCGCCGTCCTTGCCTTCCGAAAACCGCCGCTCCCCACGTTGCCAAGGGGGGCATCCTTCCACGGTTGGCTCGTCGGTGCGAACGGACGGCGTTGGTATCCTTGCCCCTCCGCCGGAGTAGCTCAGGGGTAGAGCAACCGCCTCGTAAGTGGTAGGTCGGGGGTTCGAATCCCCCCTCCGGCTCTCGGGTGCGGCGGTTCTTTGCCGGCCCGGTTGCCGTCGGACCCTGCGCTTGCGAGAATCCGGCTCGATGAAGCGCACTCGGCGACTCCTGGTGGCGACCGCAGGTGCGTTGGCGATGCTGCTCGGTTCGGCTGGCGCGGCGCTCGCCCAGACCCATATCGCGCCGACGACGGTTCCCGAGCGGGTCGACGGAGGCTGGATCTACTGGCTCGCGTTCCTCAGCTTGGCGCTGGCGCTGGTGCTCGTGATCTTCCTGATCGCCGCGTACATGCGCTATGCCCCGCGCTTCTCCAAGGACGAAGACGAGGCCCGCGTGGTGCACGCGGATCGCGTGTTGCCCGGACGCGAGGCGCCCCGCCGTCTCGTCGATGTGACGCAGGCCGTGCCGATGGTCGTGCAGCCGCCGCCCGTCGCCGTTGCAGCCGCAGCCCCCGCCGCCGCTCCGGCGCCCGCAGCAGCAGCACCGGCAGCTTCGCCCGCGGTCCCAACGCCCCCTGCGCCGTCCGCTGCGGCAACCCCCGCGCCAACCGCACCACCTGCCGCCCCGGCGGCGGAGCGCCCGGAGGTCTCGCTCGACCAAGAGACCTTCGACAAGACGCTCGAGGAACTGCTTGCCGCCGGCACCGATCGGCGGATCGCCGAGGGCAAGGCGCGCAGGGCCGCGATGATCGCGGCCCGCAAGAAGGCCTCGGGCGAGGGGTAGCGCCGATCCCGCGTGGGTCCTGACCCCGCCGTCGAGCTCGACTGGTTGCTCGGGTCGCAGGCTGCACGTCTGGCCGACTGGGACACCGCCTTGCGAACCGGCCGTACCGTTGCCGGCCCCGGTCCCAAGGTGACCCCCGAGGACCGGACCGCGCTGCGTGTCGATCTGTCCGCACAGGTTACCGAGGCCGAGTCGCTCGTTCGAACGTTCACCGATCTCGAGGTCACCGGGTTCCGTTCACGGGCGTGGATCATGGGAAGGGGTGATTGGATCCGGCAGAACCTCAAGGGATTGCAGCGCATGTTGGAGCCGCTCGCCCAACGGATCGCCGAGGAACGACCATCCACGTTGAGCGATCGGCCCACGTTCTCCCGCAAGGCACTCGGCGTGCAGGTCGGCGGTCTCCTCGGCTACGTCGCCCGCCGGGTGCTCGGACAGGTGGACGTGTTCCTGCCGCCCGATGACGAGGGCTTGATCTACTTCGTCGGCCCCAACTTGGTCGATGTGGAGCGCTCGTTCGCCTTACCGCCACGTGACTTCCGCATGTGGGTAGCGATCCACGAGGTGACGCACCGTGTTCAGTTCTCGTCGGCGCCGTGGCTGCGAACCGAGCTGTCCGCGATGGTCGACGGGTACCTGCGCACGGTGTCGCTCGAACCGAAGGAGATCGTCGAGCAGCTCGGTCGGATGGTGGAGCAGCTGCGCCCCGGCGCGCCGGCCGACGGTCCGGGCGGCATCTTGCGGCTCCTCACGCCCGAACAGCGACCGTTGTTCGAACGGACGCAGGCGATGATGTCGCTGCTGGAGGGTCACGCCTCCTACGTGATGAATCAGGTCGCCGCCGATGTGGTCGAGGATCTGCCGCGTCTTCGCGGGGCGCTCGCCCGACGTCGCGCGGTCGGCGGCTGGGAGAAGCGGGTCCAGCGCGCGATCGGCTTCGATCAGAAGATCGCGCAGTACGACGCGGGCGAGCGATTCGTGCACGAGGTCGTCGAACGGATCGGCATGAGCGGGTTCAACCTCGTGTGGCAGGCGGCCGGCAATCTGCCGCAGCACGGCGAGATCGACGACCCCGATCGCTGGATCGCCCGCGTCGCGGGCTAGTCGATGGAGCGCCGGCCGCCGGCGGTCGCCCGCGTCATCGAGCGGGTCACGCGCACCGCTCGGGCGCACGACCTCTTCGCGCCCGGCGACCTTGTCCTGCTCTGGGTCTCGGGCGGCGCCGACTCGCTGTGTCTGCTCGAGACGCTCGTCCGTTTGCGGCGGCTGTTCCGGATCCGTCTCGCGGTGTTCCATCTGGATCACGGTCTGCGCCCAGGATCGGCCGCCGATGCCGCATACGTGCGACGTCGCGCCGCGCATCACGGGCTGGAGTATCAAGGGGCCACGCCGTCGGCGCCACCGACGAAGGGCGCCTCGATCGAGCGGTGGGCGCGCGACGAGCGTCGTCGCGGTGCCGCCGAGATCGCGGAGCGGATCGGCGCGAACCGCCACGCGCTCGGCCACACGATGGATGACCGCGCCGAGACGGTCTTGCTGGCGCTCGTGCGCGGCTGGGGCCTCGACGGATTGACGGGCATCGAGCCCATCGCCGGCGATCTCGTCCGCCCACTGCTCGACGTCCGGCGCGAGGAGACGACGGCGTGCTGTCGATCGCTGCGGCTGCGCCCGCGTATCGACGCGACGAACGCCGACACCACCTTCCTGCGCAACGCGTTGCGGCACAACGCCCTCCCCGCGCTCGCCCGTGCGACCGATCGCGACGTGGTCCCAACGATCGCCCGCACCGCGGAGTTGCTGCGCGCCGACGCGCGGCTGTTGGACGAGCTCGCGACGGGGTTCGCCGCCGCCATCGTGACGCAGGCCGCAGAGGGCGTGCGGCTGGACGCTGCAGGACTGGCGGACCTGACGACGCCGATGGCCTCTCGCGTCGTGCGTCGCGCGCTCGCCGACGCCGGGTTCACCTGGACCGAGAAGGCGATCGAGGGCATCCTCGATCTGGCCGCGGGCCGGCCCGGCCGCCGGCTGGCGCTCCCCGATGGCGCTCGGGCCAGCCGTGATCGCGCGCAGGTTCTGGTCCAACGGTAGACTCCGCCCTTCCCATGGATGCCTTCGCCGACGACATCGAGAAGGTCCTGATCTCCGAAGAGGAGATCCAGGCGACGTTGGCGAAGATGGGCGCGCAGATCACGCGCGACTACGCGGATCGGAGCCTCCTGCTCGTCGGCGTCCTGAAGGGCGCATTCGTGGTCATGGCCGATCTCGCGCGTCATATCCAGCTGCCACTGCAGTTCGACTTCATGGCGGTGTCCTCCTACGGCGCCGCCACCAAGACGTCGGGCGTCGTGCGGATCCTCAAGGACCTCGATCACGACCTGAAGGATCTCGACGTGCTCGTTGTCGAGGACATCGTGGACTCGGGGCTCACGCTGAAGTACCTGCTGAAGAACCTCGCAGGACGGAAGCCCGCATCGCTCGAGGTCGCGGCGCTCCTGCGCAAGGAGGGCATCCAACAGGTGGAACTCGACGTGCGCTACATCGGCTTCGAGATCCCCAACGAGTTCGTTGTGGGGTACGGGCTCGATTTCGCCGAGAGGTATCGCAACCTGCCCTATATCGGCACGTTGAAGCCAGCCGCCTACGGTGGTTGAGCGGGAACCCTCGCGCCGCGTGGCGCGTCCAAGCGGCATGCGTTCGCTCCTCGTCGCGCTCGTGGCCTCGCTATCGCTGTCCGCATGCGCATCCGGTGCTGAACAACCGACAGGAGGGATCAGCGGCACGGTCACGGCGGGACCGACCTGCCCCGTGGAGATCGCGGGCTCCCCGTGCCCGCCGCGTGTGTGGACTGGACCCGTCCGTGCGACCGGGAGCGACGGGACGACCCGCGAGACCCAGACCGACGCGGAAGGCAGATACCGATTGCCACTGCCCGACGGGACCTACGACGTGACGCCCGTGATCGACGGGGGTGGTCCCCCGAGCGCGGCGCCCGTGTCCGTGACCGTCACCGCGGGCGCGATGCAGACGCTGGATCTGCAGGTCGACACGGGCATCCGCTGAGAACTCCTTCAACGTCCCTCGCGGTAGCATCCCGCGTCATGAGCGAGCGCTTCGACCACGCGAAGATCGAGCAGGGCGTCCGGATGGTTTTGGAGGGGATCGGCGAGGACCCCGAACGCGGTGGGCTGCGGGACACGCCCGCCCGTGTGGCCCGTATGTATGAGGAGATCTTTGCTGGGGTCGGTGTCGACGCCTCGCAGATCGTGACCGTCGTCGAGGGGGCCGACTTCGACGAGATGATCATGGTTCGGGACATCCCGTTGTTCTCGATGTGCGAGCACCACCTCATCCCCTTCAACGGAAAGGCCCACGTCGCCTATATCCCGAACAAGTCCCAGCAGATCACCGGGCTGTCGAAGATCGCGCGTGTCGTGGACACCCTTGCGAAGAAGCCGCAGGTGCAGGAGCGCCTCACCACCGAGATCGCCGAGGCGATCGAACAGGCCCTGAGCCCACGCGGAGTGTTCGTCGTCATCGAGGCCGAGCACCTGTGCATGACGATGCGCGGCATCAAGAAGCCCGGCGCGGTGACCGTGACCTCGGCGGTGCGGGGTCTGTTCCGCAACGACGCCCGAACCCGACACGAGGCGATGACCCACATCCGCATGCAGTAGCGCCCCACCACCGATCGATCGCTCTTCACTACGATAGGGGCGTGAGCGAGCGGAGCTGGCGTTGTCGCGACCACGGTTTTCCCCTCGGGTCTCGCACGCTGGTGATGGGCGTGCTGAACGTCACGCCCGATTCGTTCAGCGACGGTGGGCGGTTCCTCGACACCGAGGCGGCGGTGGCCCATGGCTCCCGCATGACCGACGAGGGGGCCGACATCGTCGACGTCGGCGGCGAGTCGACCCGCCCCGGCGCCGACCCCTTGCCGATCGACGACGAGCTACGACGAGTGCTCCCGGTGATCGAAGGGCTACGCGCATCCCGCCTGGATGTCGTGCTGAGCATCGACACCCGTCACGCTCTCGTGGCGAAGAAGGCGGTCACGGCCGGCGCCTCGATCGTCAACGACATCTCCGGTGGGCACGACCCCGCGATGCTTGCGGTCGCCAGCGACTCGGGCGCGGGTCTCGTGCTGATGCACATGCAGGGTGATCCGAGCACGATGCAGTTCGAGCCGCATTACGACGACGTCGTGGCCGAGGTGCACGAGTTCCTCCGCGAGCGTGTCGAGGCGGCCGTCTTCGCGGGCGTCAGCTCCGAACATCTTTGCATCGACCCGGGGATCGGTTTCGGCAAGGATCTCGAGCACAACCTGGCGCTGTTGCGCGCGATCGAGCGGTTCCGCGACTTGGAGGCGGCGGTGATGGTCGGTGCGTCGCGCAAACGGTTCATCGGCACATTGACCGGCGTCGACGATGCGGGTGCCCGCCTCGAGGGGTCGCTCGCCGCCGCCGTCTTGTCGGTCGCGCACGGCGCCGATCTGGTGCGCGTCCACGATGTCGCCGAGACCGTGCGCGCCATTCGTGTGACCGACGCGATCGTACGAGGCAGCGGATGAACCGCTTCCGCTCCTCGGGGGGCGAGCTTGCCTATGTCGATGAGGGAGAGGGTCCGGCGGTCCTGCTGCTGCACGGTTTCCCGCTGTCGTCGCAACTGTGGCGCGGCCTGATCCCGATCCTCGCGAGCCGGCATCGCGTGATCGTGCCCGATCTCCTCGGCCTGGGCGCCTCCGACAAGCCGCGCGAATCTGCACTCGACATCCGGGGACAGGCGGCGTACATGGGCGAGCTGCTCGACCACCTCGGGATCGACCGTGTCGCGATCATCGGACACTCGACGGGCGGCGGCATCGCACAGCTGTTGGTTGCGGAGCGGCCCAGCGTCGAGGCGCTCGTCTTGATCGACAGCATCGCCTTCGATCTCTGGCCGACCGAGGCCACGACCGAGGTCCAGGTCGCATCTCCCGAGCTGGAGACCTTCGATTCGGTCGAGCTCGTGATCCGCTCGGCATTCCGGCTCGGCATGCGCGAGGGCGAGCTGCCCGAGGACGACCTGCAGGCCTACCTCGAGCCGTGGAGGGATCCGATGGCCGTGCCGGCGCTCTTCCGGTGGGCACGGTCGATCGACGGCCGCGGGTTGCGCGAGCTGGAAGCACAGATGCCCGCGTGGGACTTGCCGACCCTGATCCTGTGGGGGGAGGAGGACCCCTTCCATCCACCGGCGATCGGAGAACGCTTGAACGACGCGATCGCATCCTCAGCGCTCGGCCTCGTGCCGGACTGCGGTCACTTCTTACCCGTCGAGGCGCCGGACACGATCTACCCGATCATCTCGGAGTACCTGCGAGCCAACTACTTACGGATCCCACACGGCCACGCCGCCGAGGGTCCTATCCTCGTGCCGCTCGGCGTGTCCGGCGCATTGCGCTTCGACGATGATGACGGTGACGATGCGGAGCCGGTGGTCCGTGACGACCAGGAGGTGGGACCCAACGCATGAAGGCGCGGCTGTTCCTGTCGGGGATCCACGCCGAGGGGCGCCACGGTGCGCGCACGGGTGAGAAGGACGCACCCCAGCCCTTCGTCGTCGACCTGGATCTCGAGGTCGAGGTCGGCGCCGACCGTATCGACGACACGGCCGACTACCGAGGCGTCTCCGAACGGGTTCGCGCGATCGTCACGGACGGCTCGTTCGATCTGATCGAGACGATGGCGGCCGAGATCGCGGAGGCATGCCTGAGCTTCGAAGGGGTCACCCGGGCCACCGTGGTCGTACACAAACCGAACGCCGCGACGCGCCTGGGCATCGACGGGGTCGCGGCGGCCGTCACCCGACCGCGGGAGTAGCGGTGGCCGAGGTGTTGCTCGGGCTCGGCTCGAACCTCGGCGATCGGCTCGGAACCTTGCAACGTGCGGTCCAGCTGCTGGCCGATCGCGGTGTTCGAGCCGTCGCGTCGTCGCGGGTGTGGGCGACGACGGCGCTCGGTGGACCTGCGGATCAGCCTGAGTTCCTCAACGCGGTGATCCGGGTCGACCCGGGCACCCTCGGCCCTCGGGACGTCCTGGCCGCGGCCAACGACGTGGAGACCGAGCTTGGCCGCGTGCGCGACGATCGATGGGGACCACGCACGGTCGACATCGACGTGCTGCTATGGAACGGAATGCGCAGCGACGACCCGAACCTCACGATCCCGCACCCCCGGCTGCATGAGCGAGCCTTCGTCGTGCTTCCCCTGCTCGACCTCGATCCCGATCCGATCCTGCCCGGCGGACGCCGACTGCTCGACCTGCCGACGCCGATCGGCGATGCCCGGCCGTTCGCCCCGCCGCTGGCGCTGCCATGACGGCCAAGCTGTGTCTGCGATGCGACTGGTCGGGCGATGGCGCCGACGCAACCTGTCCCCGATGCGGCGCCGGTCTTTTCGCGCGCGCGCCAGGCCCGCGGACGGCTCCCGATGCGGCGGGCGCCCAGGCATCCGAAACCGGCGAGGAGCGCATCGAGCGCTCGTGGCGCAACCGCGTGGCCCTTGTGCTCGTCGTCGTACTCGCGATCGGCGCCGTGGTCTTCGTGCAACGGCACACCCCTTCGCCGGCGGTGGCGACCGCGGTGTCGACGGGCCATCACGGGTTCTTGCTGGCGCCCGCGAAGACGGACGGTGGTGTCCGAATGTGGGTCTGGAACCTCGACGCGAACACAGCCGTAGCCGGCCCGATGCTCGACGGGTTGCCCGAGGAGCTGGTGTACGGCTACGAGGTGCATTCCGGTTGGGTCGGCATCACGACGGCCAGTGACGACGGCATGCACACGGCGTCGGTGCTGCACTATCTCGGCGTCACCGATAGACCCGTGACCGTGGCACGCGGCGACCGGATCGCCTGGCTTCCGGGAGAGTCCTCGGTCAGCGTCGTGCGTTCGACCGCGCTCGGCGGATGTCGTCGTCGGGTGTCGGTCAACACCTGGTTCGTCGTGACGCGGCAAGCCGTGGAGCGATATGCGGGTGTGCTGTGTGGCACGCCGACCGCGTTCGTTCGCGATCGCGAGGGTCCCTATCTGACGGTCGATCGGAACGGGACGCCGAGGACGTTGCGGGTCGGCGCCGGATACGTGCAGCGGATCCTGCCCGGTCGCCAAGTGCTCGGTGCCTCGGTCGACGGCGATCTGCTCGTACAGCGGCCGGGCGGCGGTCTCGAGCTCTACTACGCATCGCCTGCCCCGATCCGACCGATCGCGATCGAGGCCGACGGGCACGCGCTCGATCCGATCCGCGTCCTGGCCTGGAACGCGGACGCGAGCCAGGCTTTCGTGCTCGGGTCGATCCAAGGTGTCCAGGGGATATTCCGCGTGATGGTCGGGCCGCGGCCCCGCCCGCGCCCACCGTCGCTCGTGCTCGCGACGAACGCGGTCGATGTGCAAGCGACGCCGACGGCCGACGGCGATCTGTACATCTCAACGGATGGCGCGATCAGCTTGGTGCACGCCGGTCATATCGAGCCGATCCCCGCGCCTGCCGGCGCGCCGGGGCCACTGGGTCCGGTGCTGTGGGTCGCGACGTTGGCATACTCCCCCGCGGAGGGTTGATGGACATCGCGATCGTCGGAGCCGGAACGGCGGGTACCGCCGTCGGCGTCGCCTGGGGTCGCGCTGGGCATCGGATCGTGGCGGCAACCGGCCGCGACGCGACCCTCGAGCGCGTCGCGGCCTGGCTGCCCGAAACCCCAGTCCGGGCGATCTCTGAGGCGGGCGCGATCGCCGAGGTCGTCGCGATCGCCGTTCCCGACGACGCGCTGCCGACGGTGGTCACGGAGGTCGCGAACGTCGTGACTCCCGGCGCCTGGGTCCTGCATCTGTCCGGCGCACAGGGCCTCGATGTCCTCGCCCCGATCGTGGGGGCCGGCGGGCGTGTCCTCGCGCTGCATCCGCTGCAGACGTTCGCGGATGTTGCCGGCGCGCTGGACGCTTTGCGCGACTGTGCCGTGGCGGTGACGGCCGTCGATACGGCGGGGTTCGGACTCGGCGAACGGCTGGCCACGGATCTGGGGGGCCGGCCGTTCCGACTTCCCGATGCCGCGCGACCCCTGTATCACGCGGCGGCGGTCTTCGCGTCCAACGACCTCGTCGCGATCTCCGGCGCTGCCGAAGCGCTCCTGTCGATCGCCGGTGTGCCCGATGCCCTCGGGGCGATGCGGCCGTTGCAGGAGACCACACTTGCGAACGTGCATCGCCTGGGTCCGCACGCGGCGCTGACCGGTCCGATCGTGCGCGGCGACGTGGGCACGATCGATCGGAACCTGCGTGCGGTCGCCGCGGCTGCTCCGCACCTCGTCGCACCCTATGTGGAACTGTCTCGCCTCGCCCTGTCGCTGGCGGGCGACCGCCTGCCCGGAGCTGGAAGAACCGCGGTCGAGAAGGTGCTCGCAGCGTGGAGCTGATCCGCGACGTTGATGGGATCCGCGCCCTGACGGGGGCATGGCGAGCCGATGGTCGTGTCGTGGGACTCGTGCCGACGATGGGGTCGCTGCACGAGGGGCACGTGTCGTTGATCCGCCGCGCCCGCGCCGACACGGATCGCGCCGTCGTCTCGATCTTCGTGAACCCGTTGCAGTTCGGTGAACAGGAGGATCTGGCCCGATACCCGCGCGACGAGGCTCGGGACACCGGCGTGTGCGAGCGCGAACAGGTGGACGCCGTGTGGGCACCGCCGGTCGAGGAGGTCTACCCGTTGGGTGTCTCCGTGGCGCGTCCTGCACCCGGGGCGGTGGGCGATCTCTACGAGGGCGCTGCCCGACCCGGTCATTTCGCGGGGGTCCTGCAGGTGGTGCACCGGCTGTTCGACGTCGTCGGCCCGTGCACCGCGTTCTTCGGGGAAAAGGACGCGCAGCAACTGTTCCTCGTTCGGCGCATGGTGGACGAGGAACCTTCGCTGCAGGTGCGGATCGTGGGATGCCCGACGCTGCGCGAGCCCGATGGGCTCGCTCGCTCCTCGCGGAACGCCTCTCTCGGGTCGCAAGAGCGGCTGCAGGCGACATGCCTGTTCCTGGCGTTGACCGAGGCGGCGTCTCGCGCCCGTGCCGGCGAGCGCGATGCGAACGTGCTGGTCGCGGTGATGGCACGTGAGATCGGTGCGACACCGCTGGCGAAGCTCGATTACGCGGCCGTCGTCGACGACGCGACGTTCGAGCCGATCGGGCAGATCGCCGGCCCCGCTCGCGCTATCGTGGCCGCGCGGTTCCCCAGCGTGCGGGTGATCGACAACCTGCTCCTACCGTGGCCGAGCGCGTGATCGCCGATCCTCCGGATCGCGGCACGGTGATCGCCGCGATCATGCCGGGCGTCCTGGCGATTCGCCTCGATGCCGACGACGACGAGGTCGGCGCCGCCCGCATCGTCTGCACCGCCGTCGGCCCGTGTGCCGGGATGCTCGTCGTGAAGGAGGTCTTCGGGCGCGTCGGCGTGCGGACACGCGCGCTCGTCGCGGAGGGCGACGTGGTGGGGCTCGACCAGACGGTGGCCGAGGTCGGCGGCCCGCTCGCCGCGATCCGCGGGGTCGGGCCGCTCGCCCTAGCCTGGTTAGCACATCTGTCCGCCGTGGCCAGCGGCGCGACGACGCCACAGCCGGGTGATCCGCTCGACGCGTGGGCCGTTCGGTTGTCGGCGGGCGGTGCGGTCGGTCACGATGGAGCGTCGTTCCGGGTGGAGTTCGAGGGGTAGACATGCTGCTTGCCGCCGACGTCGGCAATACCGAGATCGTGCTCGGGGTCTTCGACGGCTCCGAGCTGCGGCATACCTGGCGGTCATCGACGCGCCCGGAGCGCACCTCCGACGAGCTCGCGCTGTTGTTGTCGGGTTTCCTGGAGCATCGCGAGCTGGACCTGCGCAGCGACATCACGGGACTGTGCCTCGCAAGCGTCGTGCCCGACGTGACCGGTCAGTTCCGCGAGATGGCCGCCTCCTACCTCGCCCACGAGCCGCTCGTCGTCGGTCCCGGCATGAAGACCGGCGTCTCGGTGCTCACGGACAACCCGCGCGAGGTCGGCGCGGACCGGGTCGTCAACACGCTCGCGGCGTTCACGATGTTCGGTGGACCGGCGATCGTCGTGGACTTCGGCACGGGCACGAACTTCGACGTCGTGTCCGACAAGGGAGAGTTCCTCGGCGGCGTGATCGCTCCGGGCCTGCAGATCAGCGCCGGCGCCCTGTTCGGACGCACGGCCCGGCTGACGCGTGTCGACCTGCAGCCCCCGCGGTCACCGATCGGTCGCTCCACGGTCGAGGCGATCCAGTCCGGCTTGATCTATGGCACCGCAGGCGAAGTGGATGGGATCGTCGAGCGGATCCGCGGCGATCTCAGCGCGCCGGATGCAACCGTCGTGGCCACCGGTGGCCTTGCGCCCGTGGTGATCCCGCACTGTCGCACCGTCGAGCACTACGAGCCCTGGCTCACGTTGGAGGGCCTTCGCCTCGTCTTCGAAAGGAACGCCGATGCCTGAGGAGACGCCGACCGGGGAGGTAACCGGTCGCGAGGCGGAGGTGCTCGCGGCGCGGCGTGCCAGCCTGCAACGGCTCGGCGCTCGGGCGTTCGCGATCACGCTGGCCGACGCGCTGGGCGTCGACGAGGCCGATCGGACCGGGCAGGTGCGCACCGCGAACCCCGACATCTCGGCGGACACCCTGACCGAGCGTGTGGTCACGCTTGCCGGGCGCGTGGTGCTCAAGCGCGACATGGGCAAGCTCGTGTTCGCAACTCTCCGCGATCGCGACGGCGATCTACAGCTCGTTCTCAACAAGGCAGACCTGCCCGAGGACGAGTTCGAGCTGTTCCAGGAGGTCGACCTTGGCGACATCATCGGGGCGACGGGTCGGGTGGGCACCACACGCAGAGGCGAGCTGAGCGTGTTCGTGCAGCGTTGGGCGATGCTGACCAAGGCCTTGCGACCGCTGCCCGAGAAGTGGGCGGGCCTGCAGGATCCCGACCTCCAGCAGCGACGTCGCTATCTGCATCTGATCACCGATGAGGCGCCGCGCCGGGCGTTCCTGGCCCGCGCCGCGGTCCTCAAGACGATGCGGCGCGTGCTCGACGAACGTGGCTTCATCGAGTTCGAGGGCCCGATGCTGCAGACGATCGCCGGCGGCGCCAACGCGCGGCCGTTCACGACGCATCACCAGGCGCTCGACATCCCGATGAAGCTGCGCATCAGTTTGGAGCTCTATCTCAAGCGGATGCTCGTCGGTGGTGTGGAGCGGGTCTTCGAGCTCGGCCGAAACTTCCGCAACGAGGGCATCGACCGCGACCACAACCCCGAGTTCACGATGCTCGAGGCCTATCAAGCCTATGGGGACTACCACACGATGATGGAGCTGTCGGAGACGCTCGTGCGGGAATGCGCCCTCGCGGTGAACCCGATCGTCGGCCGTGACCTCGATGCGCTCGTGATCCCGGTTCGTGACCACATGATCGACCTCACCGCCCCGTTCGAGCGGGTCACCGTGCTGGGCTCGGTGTCCGTGGCGGTCGGCGAGACGATCACGCTCGAACACGCCGATCTTGCCGGCGTCGCCGAGCGTCACCGCGTGCCGATCGACGACGCCTGGGGTCCCGGCAAGATCGTCCAGGAGTTGTTCGAGAAGCTCGTCGAGGACACGATCGTGCAGCCGACCTTCGTGTGCGACTTCCCGCGGGAGGTCTCGCCGCTGGCGCGCCCGCACCGCGACGATCCGGGCCTGACCGAGCACTTCGATCTGGTCGCGGCCGGTGTCGAACTCGTCACGGCGTTCTCGGAGCTGACCGATCCCGACGAACAGCGCGCCAGGTTCGAGCTGCAGCACGAGATGCGGGCCGTGCTCGGCGACGAGACCCACCCCTTCGATGAGGACTTCCTGCGCGCGCTCGAGCACGGGATGCCGCCGGTTGGGGGTCTCGGGCTAGGCGTCGATCGGCTGTTGTTGCTGTTGTTGGACGCGCAGAACCTGCGCGAGCTGATCATGTTCCCGGCACAGCGCCCGGATTAGCGTGCGGGTCTCTCGACTTGCACACGGTGGCGGTTCGGTGCATCGTGACGGCCGTCACCAAACAGCTGAAGGAGATCGATGGACCGCACCGAGATGGCAGCCAAGCTGGGCTCTGTGCCCATGTTCGCCAACATGGAAGCGCACGACCTCGCGACGATCGCAGGGCGTCTGAAAGAGGTCCATTTTCAGGCCGGCCGCGCGATCGCCACGCAGGGCGATACCGGTGTGGGTTTCCACCTGATCGTCGCGGGCCAGGCGGAGGTGAGCGGGGACGGTGTTCCGAACCACATGATCGGACCCGGTGGCTACTTCGGCGAGATCGGTCTGATCGACGGGGGCGTGCGTTCGGCAACGGTCACCGCTGCGACGGAGCTCACGACGCTGGCGCTCGTCACATGGGACTTCCAGCCGTTGCTGGACAACCCCGCGTTCACGAAGGCGCTCTTGCTCGGGCTGTGCCGACTCGTACGAGAGTATCGCGCCGCCGCGGCGGCAACGAGCTAGCTCTCGTCGGGGTCCGCGGCCTCGTGCAGCACGATCACGAGATCGCGCAACCCCGTGCCTTTGGCGAGGAATCCCGACGCACCGGCCTCCCGAGCCTCGCGCTCGACGCCCTCGTCGGCGTGTGCGGTCAAGATGACCACGGGGAGATCGGGTCGTCGCTCGTGGATCCGCTTCATCGCGTCGATGCCGGACAGGTCGGGCATCGACAGGTCCATGATGATGATGTCCGGGTCGAGCTCCTCGGCCTCGGTGCACGCCGCTACGCCGCCGCCGGCCTCGCCGGCCACCTCGATGTCTTCCACCAGATTGAGGGCGGACGACAACGCCTTGCGGAAGGCGGGATGGTCGTCGACGACGAGCACACGCACTGGCTGAGCCTCTCCGTGCATGAGGTCCACTGCGGACGTGGGGGACCTCCTTCCCGCCAGTGGTTTCGGCTCGTCTTGATCCGGACTTGACAGGTTCGCATCTGGCGACCGGCGCAACATCGTCCTTCCGGGGGGGATTCCATCTGGCCCGGATTGCGCATGCACATCGGTCGGTGCCCGAGGGCTTATCCCGCCGGCGTTACGCGCCGAAGCTTGCAGAGCACCACACGCGCCCGACACATCGTCGATGTTCCGGGCGTTGTGGGGGGCGCGGGTATACTCGCTGCAGCGGCGCTGGGGACGACCCGGCGCCCGATGCACCTCGGGGGGAGGACGGAGTCTCGTGATCCCCGGGGACCGGACGTGAGGAGAGAACGGGCCTCGGCCCGGAGGATGAAGACATGTTCGAGCGCTTCACGGATCGCGCCAGGCGCGTCGTGGTTCTCGCCCAAGAAGAAGCGAGGATGCTCAACCATAACTACATCGGCACCGAGCACATCCTGCTCGGGCTGATCCACGAGGGCGAGGGCGTTGCGGCCAAGGCGCTCGAGTCGATGAACATCTCGCTCGACGCCGTCCGCGAGCAGGTCCAGGAGATCATCGGGCAGGGTCAGGCCGCGCCGACGGGGCACATTCCGTTCACCCCGCGTGCCAAGAAGGTCCTCGAGCTTTCGCTGCGCGAGGCATTGCAGCTCGGCCACAACTACATCGGTACCGAGCACATCCTGCTTGGGTTGATCCGTGAGGGCGAAGGGGTCGCCGCCCAGGTGCTGCAGAAGCTCGGCGCCGATCTCAACCGCGTGCGCCAGACCGTGATCCAGCTGCTGTCGGGCTACACCGGCGGCAAGGGTGAGCAGGTCGCCGCGGGCGGCACGACCGAGCCACAAGCAGGTGGGTCCGCGGTCCTCGATCAGTTCGGTCGCAACCTCACCCAACTCGCCCGCGAGGGCAAGCTCGACCCCGTCATCGGGCGCGAGAAAGAGATCGAGCGCGTTATGCAGGTGCTGTCGCGCCGCACGAAGAACAACCCCGTGCTGATCGGCGACCCGGGTGTGGGCAAGACCGCCGTCGTCGAAGGTTTGTCCCAGGCGATCGTGAAGGGTGAGATCCCCGAGACGCTCAAGGGCAAGCAGATCTATACGCTGGACCTGGGCGCGCTGGTCGCGGGCTCGCGCTATCGCGGCGACTTCGAGGAGCGCCTCAAGAAGGTACTCAAGGAGATCAAGACGCGCGGCGACATCGTGCTGTTCATCGACGAGCTGCATACGCTCGTCGGCGCCGGCGCCGCCGAGGGCGCGATCGATGCGGCCTCGATCCTCAAGCCGATGCTGGCCCGAGGTGAGCTGCAGACAATCGGCGCGACGACACGAGACGAATACCGCAAGCACCTCGAGAAGGACGCTGCACTCGAGCGCCGGTTCCAGCCGATCGACGTGGCCGAGCCAACCGTGATCCACACGATCGAGATCCTCAAGGGTCTTCGTGATCGGTACGAAGCGCACCACCGGGTGACCTACACCGACGATGCGATCGTCGCGGCGGCGAACCTGGCAGACCGCTACATCTCCGACCGTCAGCTCCCCGACAAGGCGATCGACCTGATCGATGAGGCCGGCAGCCGCATGCGGATCCGTCGCATGACGGCGCCGCCGGACGTGCGAGAGGTCGATGAGAAGATCGCCGAGGTCCGGCTCAAGAAGGAGTCCGCGATCGACGGGCAGGACTTCGAGCTGGCCGCCCGCCTGCGCGATGAGGAGCGGCAGTTCCAGGAGGAGCGCGGTCGTCGCGAGCAGGCCTGGAAGGCCGGCGAGATGGACGTGCTGTCCGAGATCGATGAGGAGGAGATCGCGGAGGTCCTGTCCGTGTGGACGGGCATCCCGGTCTTCAAACTCACCGAGGAAGAGACCGAGAAGCTGCTTCGCATGGAAGACGAGCTCCACCGGCGGATCATCAGCCAGGAGGAAGCCATCTCCGCGGTCTCGCGCGCGATGCGCCGTACGCGAAGCGGTCTGAAGGACCCACGTCGTCCCTCCGGTTCGTTCATCTTCCTCGGCCCTTCGGGTGTTGGAAAGACCGAGCTGTCCAAGGCGCTCGCGGAGTTCCTGTTCGGCGACGAAGACGCGTTGATCCAGCTCGACATGTCGGAGTTCCACGACCAGTACACGGTGTCGCGTCTGATCGGTTCGCCACCCGGGTACGTCGGCTACGACGAGGGCGGCCAGCTCACGGAGGCGGTTCGTCGCAAACCGTTCTCGGTCGTGCTCTTCGACGAGATCGAGAAGGCGCACCCCAACGTGTTCGATACGCTGCTGCAGATCCTCGAGGACGGCCACCTGACCGACGGCCAGGGCCGCACCGTCGACTTCAAGAACACAATCATCATCATGACGTCGAACCTCGGTACGCGGGACATCCAGAAGGGCATGTCGGTCGGGTTCGCGAGCAACGTGGATCAAGGTGGCGACTACGAGCGCATGAAGGGCAAGGTCGAGGAAGAGCTCAAGAAGTCCTTCCGCCCGGAGTTCATCAACCGGATCGACGAGGTCATCGTCTTCCATTCGCTCACGACCCAGAACGTCAAGCTGATCGTCGATCTGCTGATGCGCCGTGTCGAGGAGCAGCTGAAGGCCAAGGACGTCGACATCGAGTTGACGGATGCCGCCAAGACCTTCCTGGCGGAGCGCGGTTGGGATCAGGCGCTCGGTGCACGACCGCTGCGACGTACGATCCAGCGTCTCGTCGAGGATCCGCTTGCCGAGAAGCTCTTGAACAAGGAGTTCCGTGCCGGCGAAACGATCGTGATCGACGAGGTCGACGGCGAGATCATCTTTGACTCGACGATGGGGCTGGTTCCGCCCGACGCGCCGCCCGTGGAACTCGCTGGTTCGCCCGAATAGGAGGATCAGCGATCTCGCCCCTTCGGGGGCATCAAGGCCGAAGCCCGGCCCCGCAAGGGGACCGGGCTTCTCGGCATCTGAGACGGACTACGTCATGGGCCGATGATCAAGGTGTCGTCGTTGAACCATTCGGGCCAAGAGCCCTCGGCGATCTCGACGGCCTTGCCGCTGGCAACATCCGCCACATACACGCGACCGCTGTCTTCATACGCGATCTTCGTCCCGTCGGGAGACCATCTCGGGTTGGCGACCTCGTCTCCCTCGACCAGGAGGCGCCCGTTGGACCCATCGGCGCTGGCGAGCCACACGCCGCGCGTCTCCTCGTAGGTGATCATTGTTCCGTTCGGGGAGTACGAGCCGTCGACGGCGTTTCGGCGCACGAGGGTTTCGGTTCCTCCGGTCACCGGAACCGACCAGAGGTCCCACGACTGATCCTCGATGGGTCCGCGCGGCTGGTTGAAGATGATGGTGCTGCCATCGGGGCTGAAGTGTGGGGACATGAACCAGTAATGGGACGAGATCTGCTCGAGATCGGTGAGCTGTGTCGTGCCTCCCGTGCCCAGATCGACGAGGAAGAGGTTCCCCAGCTTCTCGGTGAACCCATCTCGCCCCTGATAGACGAGTGTCGCGCCGTCCGGAGACCATGCAGCGCCGTAGGTGTCGAGATCCGCGGCCGTTGCCGACGAGAAAACGTCACGTCCCACGATCGACTGCACGTTCGTTCCGTCTATGTTGGCGACGGAGACGGCGATGGGCGGATCGCAACACGGGTTGTACGCGACGCGCGTGCCGTCCGGCGAGACCACGTACGCGAGCCCGGGACCGATGACCTCGGGGAGCGGCGTCGACGAACCGGTGCCAAGGTCGACGAACGCATGTTCTTGGGAAGGGGTGACGGGCCCGGAGATCGGTGTTGGGGTGCCGGCCGGCACCGCGACGTCGCCTGGCGGTAACACCCAGACCACCAGCGCGAGGCCTCCGACAACCGCCGCCACGACCCCCATCGCCCGAAGCTTTCGGTTCCGGATCGATCGCGGCTGCCGCTTCTCCTGATCGTTCCATGTGTCCACGTCGGGTTCGGTCCTGTTCGTAACCATCTCGAAGATCTCCTTCAGCTCAGCCATCGGGGCTCCCTGTTGTTCGGAGT
>JBDUBL010000013.1:0-35816 GCA_040004125.1 Actinomycetota bacterium | reverse complement strand
TGATCCCCGAGTTCGTCGGGCGCCTGCCGGTCATCACCCACGTGAACAACCTCGACGAGGAAGCCTTGATCGACATCCTCACGAAGCCCAAGAACGCCTACGTCAAGCAGTACCGGAAGTTCTTCGAGTTCGACGGGGTCGAACTCGAGTTCACCGATGAGGCGCTTCAGGCGATCGCCGAGCAGGCGATCCAGCGGGGGACCGGCGCCCGCGGCCTGCGCGCGATCATGGAAGAGGTGCTGCTCAACGTGATGTACGAGCTGCCCTCGCGCCAGGACGTCACGAAGTGTCTCGTGGATCGCGACGTCGTGCTCACCGGTGTGAACCCGACGCTCGTGCCGCGCGAGACGAAGAAACCGCGCGGCGAGCGCCAGCAACGCACCGCCTGATGCGCCGCACCGGCCTCGGGGTTATCTTCTGCACGCTGCTCATCTTGTGTGCGTGTGCGTCCAACAGCGCGACGGCGGGCGGTGACCTCACGGGGGTGACGTGGGTGCTCGATCAGGCCTCCATGATGACGCTGGTCGACACGGTGCCCGTGGACGCGCGGATCGACATCGCCTTCGACGGGGCACAGGTGCACGGGCGTGCGGCCTGCAATAGCTACGGCGGTGGGTACCAGTCCGGCGACGGCGCGCTGACGTTCGATCAGTTCATATCGACCCAGGTGGCGTGTGAGATGCCCTGATGGACCTTGAGACGGCGTACATCGCCGCGCTCGGCGATGTCACCGGGTACCAGGTCACAGCCGACCGGGCGGGTCTCGTCTTGACGGGCGGCACCGCCGCCCTGGCCTTCGAACCCGAAGCCCCGGTCCGGGCGCTCCCGCTCGAGGGCACCGGCTGGGCGCTGACCTCGATCGCGACGCCCGACTCGCAGGCCGTGTCCTCGACGATCGCCGGGACTAAGGTCACGGCCTTGTTCGATGCCGGCGACGTGTCCGGCTCGGGCGGCTACAACTCCTACCACGGGACCTACGAGACGAGCGGTTCCTCGCTGACGTTCGGCCCGGTGGCCTCGAGCATGAAGCTGTGCGAGCAGGACGTGTCGATGCAAGAGCAGCAGTACCTGGCCGCGCTGGACGCGACGGAGTCCTACACGACCGAGGGCAACCAGCTCACGTTCTCGGACGACGCCGGGCAGATGTTGCTGGCGTTCAGCGGCTCCTAGCCGAGTCTGCGGATCTGCTCGAGGTCGGCCGTGGCTCCCAGCTCCTCGAAGGTGATCGCCGCTCGCGCGAGCGCGGCCTCGGCCTCGTCGGGCCGGCCGGCCGCACGGAGCGCCCGGGTCAGCTCGAGCTGTGTCCGCCCCCGCTCGTGGGGGATCCCCAGCGCGTCGAAGCCCTCGACTGCGGCGCCGAGGAGCTCGGTTGCGTCCTGGCCCGCGCCGAGCGCGGCCCGACCCGCCAGCCGATCCGCCGCCGGCGTCATGAGCGGCGCCGGTCCCCGGACCGCCTGGTCGCGCATCGCACCGAGGAGCTCAGGTACGAGGTCCCATCGGGCGCTCGCGGCGACACGCTCTGCCTCAGCGAACGACGCATCCGTGTAGTGCACCCGCCAGTTCCACGGGCGCTCGACGGCCCACGCCCGGTCGAGCTCGCCGCGCTCGACGAGCACGCGCACGAGAGAGGGGTAGGTCCGCCCGGAGGACGCCCCCGTTACTTTGGCCATCGTCTCGAGCAGCCGCCGCCCCTCGGCGTGCTCGCCGCGAGCCTCATGGATCATGGCGGCCGCACCAAACGTATGCATGGCGAAGTAGGGCGGGTCGTCGCTTTGGTCGCCGAGCAGCTCCGTGACGGCGGCCGCCTGCTCGAGCGATTCGTCCCATCGGCCGGCCAGCCACAAGGCCGTTGCGAACCAGGCGCGCGTGTGGATCTCGACGTTCGGGCCTCGCCCGCCGATCGCAGCAAGCGCCTCGGCGCCGTGCCGGATCGCGTCCTGGTAACGCCCGAGCTCCACGTCGATCCAGATCCCCACCGAGTGGAAGTCCCCGATCTCCAGGAGGTTGGACACGTGCGGCATCACCGCCGCGCGACGGTCGTGCAGCGCCTTGGCGGCACCGTAGCGTCCGATGCTGCATCGGGAGGCGCCCGCCATGTCGAGGGCACCCGAGGCGAGATCCCACAGACCGAGCCGCACCGCGATCTCGCTGGCCTCGATGCCTGCGCGTTCGAACATCTGCATCTCCGGCTCCGCGACGTGCTCGTTCGGAAACGCGAAGAGCCAGCCCGATCGCAGCGACAGGAGTCGGATGCGTTCTTCCCCGTCGCCCGGCGGGAGGTTCGCGAACCCGAGGTCCATAAGCGCTTGCACCGTGGGTTCGTCGGGGAGACGATCCTTCATCGACCCGGGCCATCGGATCGGAAGCTCGCAGGCGAGCCCGACGAGCCGGGCGATCGACCGCCCGTCCTCGGGCACCCCACGGGTCCGAACGTCGATCGCCTCCACCAGCGCCTCGTACGCGGGATCGCCCGCATAGCCGTCGAAGTGTGCTGTGCCGAGGGCCTCGAGCGACTCCGCCCGCTGGAGCGCGGTCTCGGACAGCGCCAGCGCGTCCTCCGCGAGCCGGACCGCCTTGCGCAGGGCAAGCCGCAGGCGCGCGGCATCTGATGCGGCCCGGAGCCAGCGCAGCGCCTCGTCCCGGAGTTCGTCGTCGAGCGTGCCGGCCTCGTCAGCGAGATGCGCCGCGGTGCCGAGGTGATACGCGAGCAACTCGGCGAACTCCGTCACTCGCTCACCTGCGCTGCGTTGCAGCCAGTCCGCCACTTGGCGGTGTGCCAGGGCCCGATCACGGCGCGGGAGGGATCCGTACGCGACGTCTCGCGTGAGGATGTGCTTGAACAGATACTCGCGTTCCCCCGCGATCGATGACCCGAACTTCGACCGGACCAGCTCGCGATCCTCCGCGTGACGCAGACGCTCGTCGATCACGGATCGCTCGAGCCCGGTGAGTGCGGCGATCGGCCCAGGCCAGAACGCGCGGCCGACCACGGCGGCGGCCTGCACGACGCGCTTGTCCTCCTGATCGAGCAGATCGATGCGTGCCGCGAGCACACCCTGCACCGTGTCCGGGATCTCGATCGTCGCGGCCGACTCGGTGGCGAGCCACCGGTCGCCCGTCCGCACGACCGCGCCCTCGTCGATCAGGCGACGCACGATCTCCTCGATGTAGAACGGGTTGCCCTCCGCACGCTCGAGGATCGTCGCGTGGACCGAAGGCGGCAGGTCGTCGACCGTCAGCAACGAGCGCACCAACAGCTCAGACTCGTCGGTGCTGAGTGGGTCAAGGACCACGGCGGTCGCGTTGCGTCCGCCGCCGCCCCACGCGGGCCGGATCGAGGTGAGCTCTGGCCGCGATGGGCACACCAGCAGGATCGGTCCGTCGGCTCGCGAGGACAGCTCGTCGAGCAGGTCCAGCAGCACCGGGTCGGCCCAGTGGATGTCCTCGATCACGACGATCACGGAGCCGCCGCGCGCCAGGGCCGAGAAGAAGATGCGCCAGGCTTCGTGCACCTCGTCGCGAACCTCTTTCGGGTCGACCGAGCGGAAGGACACGGCTGGATCCTCGAGGCCGATCGTGTAGGCGAGGGCCGCGGCGGACCGGGTCGGGTCGGGCACGACATCGGGTGTGAACAGATCGCGGCAGATCTTGTGGACCTTCTCGATCGCGATGTCCGTCGCGTCGGAGTCCAAGATCCCCGCGTGCCCCTTGAGGATTTCCGCCAGCGGCCAATAGGTGATGCCGTCGCCATACGGGAGGCAGCGGCCGCGCAGCACGAGCGGTGCCGCGTCCGTGCGCTCCGCCCACGAGAGGAACTCGGCGGTGAGGCGGGACTTGCCGAGGCCAGCCTCGCCGTAGATCGTGGCGATCGAGGGACGCGACTCGCCGAGCACACGTTCGAACACCGCGCGCAGCAGCCCGAGCTCGTCGTCGCGGCCGATCATCGGCGCGTGCAGACCGGGCACACCTCGCTCCGGCACGCCCGCGATCGCGTCGACCAACGCGTAGGCGCGAACCGGGCGTGCCTTGCCCTTCAACTCGAGGGCTCCCAGATCTTCGAACAGGAAGCCACGCACCGACGCTGCCGTGCGTTCTGCGACGACGATCTGGCTTGGGGACGCAGCGGCTTCGAGCCTGGCGGCGGCGTTCACCGCGTCGCCGGTAACCATCGCCTCGCCGGGGGCGGGGTCGAGCGTCGCGAGCACCTCGCCCGTGTTGATCCCGATCCGGATCTGGAGCTCGACCCCGTCGCCGCGGCGCAGGCCGTCGTTGACGACGGTCAATCGGTCGAGCATCCGGCGAGCGGCCCGCAGGGCGCGCGCGGGGTCGTCCTCGTGCGCGGCGGGAACGCCGAAGACCGCCATGACCGCGTCGCCGATGAACTTCTCGACCGTGCCGCCCTCGGCCTCGATCTCTTCGCGCATCGCCTGCGCGTAGGCCTGCATCACCTCGCGGAACCGTTCCGGGTCGAGGCGCTCGCCGAGCTCCGTCGACCCGGTGACGTCGGCGAACACGATCGTGACGAGACGTCGCTCCTCACCCGCCCGTGTCGAGATGGCGACGGGTTGTCCACACGACGGGCAGAAGTCCGCTCCCTCGGGCAAGGAGGCGCCACACGTCACACAGCCGCTGCCAAGCCCGGCACCACAACTCGGGCAGAAGCGAGCGCCGTCGGCTGTCGTTACGCCACAGGATGGGCAGCTGACCATTGCTGCAGTCTAGGTCTACGTCTGTGACGTGGCCGCGCCTTATTGGACGAACCCTGCCGAACCGTTCATGCTTGGACGGCTGCGACGCAATGCAACCCACATGGAGGAGGAAGAGCAATTGGCTCAGGTGAAAGCGCGCACACAGACGATGCCCTGGTGGCTGTTCCTGATCACCGGGGTGGCCTGGCTGCTGATCTCGATGGTGGTGCTCCGGTTCAACATCAGCTCGATCGCGACGGTGGGGATCCTGCTGGGTGCGCTGTTCCTGGCGGCGGCCCTTAACGAGTTCTTCATGTCCTCGGTCGTCGATACCTGGCGGTGGGCACACATCCTGCTCGGCATCGTGTTCGTTTTCGGCGCCTTGTGGGGCTTTTTCCGACCGATCGACGCGTTCTGGGCGCTCGCATCGGTGCTCGGGTTCCTCTTGGTGCTTCAGGGGACGATGACGTTGATCGAATCGGTCATGGCCAAGGGTCCACTGTGGGGCCTCGGCATGACGGTCGGTGCCCTGGAGATCCTCCTGGGCTTCTGGGCCTCCCAACAGCTCTACCCGGCTCGCGCGACGTTGATCTTGGTCTGGGTGGGCTTCATGGCGCTGCTCCGCGGCGTCGGTCAGATCGTGTTCGCCTTCTCGATGCGCAGGGACGGGGTCTAGCGGTGGCCGACGGCGACGCGAACGAGATCGAAGCGCTCCGCCAGGAGCGGGATCAACTGCAAGGAGAGGTCGAGCGGATCCATGGCGTCAAGCGGCATCGCATGCGCGCCATCGCCGCTGTCTTGGCTGTGATCGTCGCGGTGGCGAGCTTCTCGCTCGGACTCCCGGGCGCATGGGCCCGACGCACCGTGGCCGACGCGGATTCCTATCTGGCGGTCGTCGGCCCGCTCTCGAGCGACCCCGCCGTGCAAGAAGCGCTCGCCCGAGAGATCACGACGGCAGTGTTCCAGGCGCTCGACGTGCAAGGCAAGCTCACCACGGTCCTGACCGACAAGGCGCCGGAGCTGACGTTCCTCGCCGGCCCGATCACCAACTCGGTCCAGGGTTTCGTGCAGGACCAGGTGCAGAAGATCGTGGCGAGCGAGCAATTCCAGACGTTCTGGAACGATGCGAACCGGCTGATCCAACTACAGGTGCTCGCCGTGCTGCGTGGCGACAGCACGGTGGTCGGGATCCAGGGCGACAAGGTGGTGCTGAACTATCTGCCCCTGATCAATCAGGCGCTCCAGGCCGCGTCGGCCACGATCAGCCAGTTGATCGGGCGCCCGCTCACGTTGCCCGAGATCACGCCCGGCATGGTTCCGGCCGACGTCATCCAGCGGCTGGACACCGCGCTCGGCGTCACGCTGCCCACCGACTTCGGCACGCTTGTCGTCTTCAACTCTGATCAGCTCCCCAAGCTGCAGTACGCCGTCAACACCGCGCGCAAAGGGCTGATCGGGCTTGTGATCTTGTTCGTGCTCGGTGTCGCGGTCGCGCTGTGGGCATCGCCTCGGCGTCGCCGCACGATCCTGCAACTGGCGATCGCGATCGCGGCCGTGACCGTGATCGAGCGTCGGATCGGGATCGCCTCGGTCGACAGCGTCGTCAACATCGCGAAACCGGAGAACCAGGCGGCGGTCCGCGCGATCGCGGAAGCGCTCGTGGGTTGGTTCCTGGACTACTCCAGGACGTTCCTCGAGCTCGCGCTGTTGATCGTTGCGGTCGCGCTGCTCACCGGCCCCTACCCCTGGGTGGTCGCGTTGCGGGGCGGCGTCGCTGACCTTGCGCGCAACACCGTTCACACGGATGGATCGGTGGAGGCCGGCCCCACGTCGGCCTGGGTGGCCGCGCACCGCATCGCCGTGATGGCAGCGATCGGTGTCGTACTGGTCGCGACCTTCTGGCTGTTCGACATCACGCTGGGGTGGACCTTCCTGATCGTGCTTGTCGGCGCGGTGCTCGAGTTCGTCGTGTGGCGGGTGCTCCGACCGCCGGAGGAAGCACCCGTGGTGGCCTAAGAGGCTTGCGGCCCAGGGGTGATGGCCGAGATCATCATCCCCAGGCCCATGCCGCCAACGATGTCGTGGGGTAGGTGTGCGCCCACGTACATACGACCGAAACCCGTGATCGCGACGATCGACGCGAGGGACGGCCGGGTCCAGCCTGGCAACTCCTCGGCAAGGACGAAGGCCGTCGTGGTCGCCACGCACGTGTGCCCCGAGACCCACCCGAGGTCGCCCTCGATGCCCTCGCGGATTCGCACGTCATCGCCGAGCACACCGCGGGGACGGTCCCTGCCGCCCAGCGGCTTCGCGATCTTTGCGCCGTACCACGCGGCCGTGCCGGCGGCGAGCACGGTCAGGGCAAGGCGGCGGCGGCCCGCGAGGAACGCGACGACCGCGACCGCAGGCACGGTCGCGAATGTTCCGGCCTGCATGATCGCTCGGACCGGGAGGCGGAGCCGGTCGTCGGCGCCGTTGGCCCATCGGAACACGCGCTCCTCAAAGGGCGCGATCTCGGCAGCGCGTGCCCCGGCGAGACTCGCGCCGAACAGCGCTGCGCCGGCCCCGAACCGCAGCACGCGGCGCGTCGTCGACGTGGCCATGTTCGGAACAGTCTAAGGTCACCCAGCGCGACGGGACCTGGCCTTCGCGTGTCGCCGGTGGCCGAGGATCCCACGCGATCGACCGAGGCTCCGGATCCGCCAGCGAGGTGGGCCGCGGTGTCGGCCTTGTTGATCGTGCCGCGGATCGCTTCGGGATGAGCCGCCGACGGACAAGGTTTCGCCAACGACCTCTACGCTGCGCTGGGCGTGGCCATCGCGGTGCTGTTGTGGCACTACCTGCCGGCGTGAGGATGGGTTGCGGCGCAGCCCTTGACTGCGGCTTCGCCGGCGTGACCCGCACGGTCTCGCGCGTTGGGCGACCGGCAGGCTATGCTCCCGGTCGCGGAAAGACCGCGCTATTGAAAGGGAGTGGTCGGTGTTAGCAACCGAATGGAACTCGGGGTCCGTCCTCTGGGCCATGATCGAGTTCTTCTTCATCTTCATGCTGATCTGGATGTTCATCGGGGTGTTCGCGGACATCTTCCGGCGTAACGACCTCAGCGGTGGAGCGAAGGCGTTGTGGATCCTGTTCATCTTCGTCTTGCCGTTGCTCGGGATCCTGATCTACATGATTGGGCGCCCGAAGATGACCGAGCAAGACATGGAGATGATGTCGCAGGCCCAGGAGGCACAGCGTCGCGTGGAGGGTTACTCCGCCGCCGACGAGGTCGCCAAGCTCGCGAAGCTCCGCGACGAGGGCAAGATCACCGCCGAGGAGTACGAGGAGCAGAAGAAGCGGGCGATGATGTAGCTCGAGGAGCTGGTCGTTTCCGCACCGCTTGCAGGGGCGGCGCCGCTTCGCGGCGCCGCCCTTCGCATTCCCGAGAGGCCGTAGCGGCGCAGCGGTTCCGTAGACTCACGAACATGAACGTTCCGGACAAGCCGTCGCTCGAGGGCCTCGAAGCTCGTTGGGGCGAGTGGTGGGAGGCGTCAGGCACCTACCGGTTCGATCGCACGAAGACGCGCGAACAGATCTTCTCGATCGACACCCCGCCGCCGACCGCGAGTGGGTCGCTGCACCTCGGGTCCGTCGAGAGCTACACGCACACCGATCTGATGGCGCGGTTCCAGCGGATGCGCGGAAACGAGGTCTTCTACCCGATGGGGTGGGACGACAACGGGCTTGCCACAGAACGCCGCGTGCAGAACTACTTCGGCGTGCGATGCGACCCGTCGCTGCCGCACGACCCGCATTTCGATGTCGCTACCCTCGAACGGCCCGACGACGACCCGGTGCCTGTGAGCCGAGCGAATTTCATCGATCTGTGTGCACGCCTGACCGCCGAGGACGAGAAGGCCTTCGAAAACCTGTTCCGGCTGCTCGGACTCTCGGTCGACTGGTCGCACACCTATACGACGATCGGGGCGGCGTCGCGTCGCGCCTCGCAGCGTGGTTTCCTGCGACTGTTCCACCGGGGTCTCGCATACACCGCCGACGCCCCGACGATGTGGGACGTCGACTTCAAGACCGCCGTCGCGCAAGCCGAGATCGAGGATCGCGAGATCGACGGCGAGTACCACCGGGTAGCGTTCGACCGCGAAGACGGCGGCGATCCGGTCGAGATCGAGACGTCGCGGCCAGAGTTGCTCCCCGCCTGCGTGGCGCTCGTCGCGAATCCCACGGACGCGCGATACCGGTCGCTCGTCGGGTCCACGGTGCTCACGCCCCTGTTCCGCGTGCCGGTTCCCGTGGTCGCGCATGAACTCGCCGATCCCGAGAAGGGCACCGGGATCGCGATGATCTGCACGTTCGGCGACGTCACCGATGTCACGTGGTGGCGCGCGTTGCGCCTGCCGACCCGCGTCGTGGTTCGCCGCGACGGCACGTTGGCACCCGGGCGCTTCGGCGAGCCCGGCTGGGATTCCCGCGACGCTGCGGCGGCCAACGCCACGATGGCCGAGCTCGCCGGTAAAGGGGCGAAACAGGCCCGGCGTCGCATCGTGGAACTCTTGGGCGATGCCGGCTCCCTGCGTGGCGCACCCGAGAAGATCCGCCATCCCGTCAAGTTCTACGAGAACGGCGATCGGCCGCTGGAGGTGATCGCTTCCCGGCAGTGGTTCGTCAAAACCCTCGACTTCCGCGACGCGCTGCTTGCCCGCGGCCGGGAGCTGCGTTGGCACCCAGCCTTCATGGGCGCTCGCTACGCGAGCTGGGTTGAGGGCTTGAACCAAGATTGGGCGATCAGCCGACAGCGATATTTCGGGGTGCCGTTCCCCGTGTGGTACCCACTCGACGGGGCTGGGGAGCCGCGCTATGACCAGCCGATCGTGCCCGACGAGGCCTCCCTGCCGGTCGATCCGCAGGATGCGGCACCGCCCGGCTTCTCGAACGAGCAACGGGGCCTGCCTGGCGGGTTCATTGGCGACCCCGATGTGATGGACACGTGGGCGACGTCCTCGCTGACGCCGCAGATCGCCGCCGGGTGGGAGGACGACCCCGACCTGTTCGGACGACTGTTCCCGATGGACCTGCGCCCCCAGGCCCACGACATCATCCGGACCTGGCTGTTCTACACGGTGTTCCGCGCGCACCTCGAACATGACTCGGTCCCGTGGACCGACGCGGCGATCAGTGGGTTCGTGCTCGACCCCGACCGCAAGAAGATGTCGAAGTCCAAGGGAAACGTCGTCGTGCCGACGGAGGTTTTCGAACGCCACAACGCCGACGCCGTGCGGTATTGGGCCGCCAGCGCCCGGCTCGGCTACGACGCGGCGATCGACGAGCAACAGATAAAGGTCGGAAGGCGGCTCGCGATCAAGATCTTGAACGCCTCGAAGTTCGTTCTAACGATGGAGTCTCCAGCCGGGGATATCACCGAACCGGTCGATCTCGCGATGCTCGCGACCTTGCGCGGCGTCGTGCACGAGGCCACCACTGCGTTCGAGGACTACGAGCACGCCAAGACGCTCGACGTCGTGGAGCGTTTCTTCTGGGGGTTCACCGACGACTATCTCGAGCTGGTCAAGCAGCGGACGTACGGTGCCCGGGGGCCAGCCGGGGCGGCGAGCGCGGTGGGCGCGCTGCGGGAGGCGCTCGACGTATTGCTCCGCCTCTTCGCGCCGTTCCTTCCCTACGTGACCAAGGAGGTCTGGTCCTGGTGGCGGGAAGGGTCGGTGCATCGCAGCCACTGGCCGACACCGGGTGAGCTCGCCGTCGCCGACGGTGGCGACCCCGAGACCTACGAGGTCGCAGCCCAGGCGCTCGGTGCGGTCCGCAAGCAGAAGGCCTTGGCGAAGGTCTCGCTCAAGGTGCCGGTGCTGCGTGTGACGGCGCGCGACGCCGCGGAGCGTCTTGCCAAGCTTCGTCTTGCGGAGGCCGACCTGTGCGGCGCGGGCTCGATCCAAGCGATCGTGTACGAGGACTCCGCCGAGCCCTCGATCGAGGTCGAGCTCGCCCCGCGCGAGCAGACGTGATGCGCTACGTCGACGCGGTTGCCCGGCTAGAGGCGCGGCAGCCGGAACACATGCCGAATCCTTCCCTCGACCGCATCGCCGCATTGGTCAACTACCTTGACCATCCGGAGCGCACCTACCCCACGATCCACATCACGGGCACGAACGGGAAGTCGACCGCGGCGCGCGCCGCGGCCGCGATCGCGTGCGCCAGCGGGCTACCCACCGGCCTCTTCCTGTCGCCGCACCTGCGAGAGGTCACCGAGCGCTTTTCCACCTGCGGCGATGACATGTCGTCCGCCGAGTTCGGCGAGGCATGGGAGCACCTCGAGCCCTATCTCGACGTGATCGACGGGCTGGGGATGGGGGAGGTGACGTACTTCGAGGCGGTGACCGCGTTGGCGTTCTTGTGGTTCGCCGACAAGCCGGTCGCGCTGGGCGTGTTCGAGGTCGGGATGGGTGGCTCCTGGGACGCGACGAACCTGATCGCGAGCGAAGTGGCGATCGTCACCCCGGTGTCGATGGATCACGTGGCGGAGCTCGGCCCGACGCTCATCGACATCGCCACGGAGAAGGCGGGCATCATCAAGTCGGGCACCGTTGGGGTCGTGCGGTCACAGGAGCCGGAGGTCGCGGTCACGCTCGCCCGTCGGGCAGACGCGGTCGGCGCGACACTGCTGCACGAGGGTCCGGACTGGGAGGTGCTTGATCCGCTCCTGGCCGTCGGCGGCCAGTCCTTCGGGTTGCGCACGGCACATGTGACCTACGAGGACCTGTACCTGCCGGTGTTCGGTTCCTACGCGGCGAGGAATGCGGCGGCCGGCGTCGTCGCGGTCGAGACGCTGACGGGCCACGCGCTCGAGGAGGACGCGCTCCGAGTTGGGCTGGCGGCGATCCGCACGCCGGGCCGACTCGAGGTGGTCGCTCGGGAGCCGGCCATCGTGCTCGACGGTGCCCACAACCCGGCCGGCGCGGCGGCGCTCGCCGAGGCGCTTGCCCAGTCGTTCCGGTGGGATCGCCTGCATCTCGTGTTGGCGGTGAGCGCGAACAAAGACGTGCTCGGCGTGGTCGCGCCGTTGGCGGCGCTGGCCGACGTCGTCTATGCGGCGGCCAACGACTCGGTGCGCAGCGCCGCGACCGACGAGGTCATGGCCGCCGCCCGGATCCTCGAAGTGGACGCTGTGCACGGGTTCGCCAGCGTCGCGGACGCGCTGGCCGCCGCGCGCACAGCGGCGGGCCCCGGCGACATGGTGCTGGTCACCGGATCCCTATTCACGGTGGCCGACGCGAAGCGGGCGCTCGACCAGCGCTAGCGCGTGTCGTCCACCAGGACCCACATTTCCCTGAACGGCGTGGTGATATGCCATGTCGTGGTCATCCCGGCGGGGATCGTCGCCATATCACCGACCCCGAGCGTCACGTCGGTGCCGTCTTCGAAGGCGATCCGCACGCCTCCCTCGAGGACCACGAGCACTTCTCGGTGCTCGGGCGTCCAGGTCGTGGGCCGCGGTGCATCGACGACCCGGGTGGCGCCCGCCCAGATCGGTCCGTCGTGCACCAGTTCGACCATCTCGCTGCCCGGCACGTCCGGGTCCGGCACCCACGCCGTCGTGTCTGCGCGCGACACGAACATCCCCGGCTCGATCTCCATCCATCCTCCTCGGTTCTATCGGGCCAACCGTATCCCGCCGGCGCCGCCGGCGCAGGCTGTCGGTAGACTGCTGCGACCGACCGGCGAAGGAGACATCCCGATGGCCATCGAATCCACCCTGTTGATCGTCAAGCCCGACGGGGTTGCACGTGGCCTCGTCGGTGAGGTGTTGCGCCGCATCGAGACTAAAGGCCTCGCGATCGAGCGGATGGATCTTCGGGTGATCGAGCGTGCGATCGCCGAGGAGCACTACGGCGAGCACCGCGACAAGCCGTTCTTCGGCGAGTTGGTCGACTTCATCACGAGCGGGCCGGTCGTCGTCGCCACGATCAGCGGCGAGGATGCGATCACGTGCTGGCGCACGCTGATGGGGCCGACGGATCCGGTGGCGGCGCCGCCTGGCTCGATCCGGGGCGACTTCGCGACGTTGATCGGCGAGAACATCGTGCACGGCTCGGACTCATCGGCGTCCGCTGCCCGCGAGCTCAGGCTCTTCTTCGGGTAAGAGGTGACCGGGCTCGAGGAGGCGCTCGAGCGCATCGGTCAGGTGGTCGAGCACCATCTGCCGCTGACGCACGCGGCGGGCCTGGCGCTCGCGGTCACCGACGATCACGACACGCTCGGAGCCGTCGTCCGCGGCTTCGCCGACGTGGCCGGCGGCCGCGGGGTTCGCCCCGAGACCCGGTTCCAGATCGGCTCGATCTCGAAGTCGTGGGCATCGTTGTGCCTCCTGCAGGAAGAGGCAAAGAGCACCCTGGCCCTCGACGTCTCGATCAACGAGATCCTGCCGTGGCTCGAGCTGCCCGAGCCGTTCGGCCCGATCACGCTGCACCACCTGCTGACACACACGAGCGGGCTGATGATCGGCGTCGAGCACGCCCCCTGGTCACGGATCGACGCGCTGCTGGCGCGCGACGTCCCCGCCACGATGGCGCCGGGGGAGCGCTTCTGGTACTCGAACCTCGCCTACAAGCTCGTCGGGTTCGCGCTCGAAGACGCGACCGGCATGCCGATCAACGATGTGCTCACCGAGCGACTGATCGGACCGCTCGCCTTGACCGACACGTTCGCCGCGATCACGCAGGACCTTCGCGCCGACGCCGCCGTCGGCTACGACCCGCTGTTCGATGATCGGCCAGCACACCTCAACCACCCGCTCGCGCCGGCGCCGTGGCAGCCGTCGAACACCGCCGACGGCTCGATCGTGTCGACCGCGCCCGATCTCGCCGCCTATGCGCGGATCGTGCTGAACGGCGGGCGCGCCTCCGCGGGCGAGCTTCTGGATCCCGATCGATTCTCGCGTTGGGTCGGTCCGCACGTGGCGACCGGCGACGAGGCCTGGCGCTACGGCTACGGTTGGGATGTCTCGACCATGGGTCGTCGTGTGCTCCGGCACACCGGCGGCACGGTCGGGTTCACGGGGCTGCTGGAGATCTGGCCCGAGGAGGGGATCGCCGTCGCGATCACGATGAACGGCGGCGGATCGAAGCACGCGATCGCGACCTACGCCTTGATGGCAGTGTCGGCGGCACTTCGCGGGGAGCCGCTGCCGCCGGTCGAGTACCCGCTCGCCCCCGACCACATCGCAGGCGCCGAGGAGCTCGCGGGCTCCTACGCCGGCGGCGAGCGGAGCTGGGAGCTGGAGTCCCAAGACGACGGGCTCGTGCTGCGCGCGGGTCCCCTCGCTGTGCGGCTCGAGCGCTGGGAGGAGCCCGACGTGTTCGCGGTGCCGCACCCTGCCTTCGACCGGCATCTGCTTCGGGTCGTGCGGGACGTCGGAGGTGCGGTGGTGGGTTTGACGCACGGGCCTGCGGCGCTGCGACGCGATGGTGTCTCCGAGCGCCCAGCCGAACCGCGATGGGCTGGGCACGTGGGCCTGTTCCGGTCCAACGACCCGTGGGGCGCTGTCGTGCGGATCTACGAGCGCGGCGGTCGGTTGTACGCGACCTGGCCCAGCGACGGCGAGGAGTTCGAGCTCACGCGGCTGGACGATGTCTGGTTCGCGGTCGGGGAGCCGCGGACGCCACGCCGCGCTCGGTTCGGCGACATCATCGACGGCGTGGCGCACTCCTTCGACCTGAACGGCGGCATCGCCCACCGCTCCTTCGAAGGCTGAGAAGATTTCAGTCGAGCGCGCGGAACGCGACGCAGGCGTTCTGTCCGCCGAACCCGAAAGAGTTCGACAGGGCCAGCGAGACCTCCATGCGTTGCGCCTCGTTCGCCACGATGTTGAGGTCGCATTCGGGGTCCGGTGTTTCGTAGTGGATCGTAGGCGGCACGACGCCGTTGGCGATCGCGAGCACACATGCGGCGCCCTCGACCGCGGCGGCAGCACCCAGCATGTGGCCGGTCATCGACTTCGTCGAGGAGATCGCGACCTGGTGCGCGTGCTCACCGAGGGCCGACTTCACGGCGACCGTTTCGGCGGCGTCGTTCAGCGGCGTCGACGTGCCGTGCGCGTTGATGTACGACACGTCCGCCGGCGACGCACCCGCGTCGCGGAGCGCCCAGCGCATCGCGAGCGCGGCGCCCGAGCCCTTCGGATCGGGCGCGGTGATGTGGTGGGCGTCGGCGGTGGCGCCGTAGCCGGCGACCTCGGCCAACATGCTCGCGCCGCGTGCGCGGGCATGTTCCTCGGACTCCAGGATCAGCGCGGCCGCACCCTCCGAGAGCACGAAGCCATCGCGGTTGGCGTCGAATGGGCGTGAGGCGGAGTCCGGATCAGGGTTCTTCGTCAATGCGGTCATCTGGGAGAAGGCGGCGATGGTCAGCGGCACGGTCGCGGCCTCGGTGCCCCCGACGATGCACAGGTCGAGGTAGCCGTCGCGGATCAGCCGCATGCCCTCGCCGATCGCGTGGTTCGAAGACGCGCAGGCCGACAGCGTCGCCATGTTGTGACCCGTGAGGCCGTAGCGCATCGCCAGGTGCCCCGCGGCTGCGTTGGCCATCAGCATCGGCACCATGAAGGGCGACACGCGGCCAGGTCCCTTTTCCAGGATCACCGAATGCTGCGCGAGCAGGGTCTGGATGCCGCCGATCCCGGTCGCGAAGATCACGCCGCCACGTTCGGAGACCACCTCGGGCTCGCCGGCATGCCGCCAGGCGAGCGAGCCGGCGGCCAGCGCGTACTGCACGCACGGGTCGGTACGGCGTGCCTCCTTCGCATCGAGGAAGTCGCCGGCGACGAACTTCGGCACCTCGCCGGCAAGCTTCACCGGCAGATCCGTCGTGTCGAACTGCGTGATCTGGCGGATGCCGTTGCGACCCGACGTCATACCGGCCCAGAAGTCATCGACCCCGATGCCGACCGGGGCGACCGGCCCGAGACCGGTGACGACGACGCGGCGGCGTTCCCCCATCGGGGTCAGCTGACCCCGAGCTTCGTGGCGACCATCTCGATCGCGGCACCGACCGTCTTGATCTGTTCCATCTCGTCCTCGGGGATCTCGATGTCCCATTCCTCCTCGAGAGCGAGCACGGCTTCCACGAGGTCGAGGGAATCGGCGTTCAGGTCCTCGGCGAAGCGCGCGTCGGGCACGACCTGTGCCTCGTCGACGGCGAGCTGCTCGGCGAGCACCTTGCGAACGCGGGTATCGATCTCGGCGCGGTCGGTCATGATTGTTTCCTCCTCATTCGGTGCGGTCCGCCAAGGGTAGCGGGCCGCATGCCTGCTTGCTACGCCGTGAGGCCCCCGTCGACGGGGAGCACGGCGCCGTTCACGTACGACGCTTCTTCGGACATCAGGAACCGCACGACGGCCGAGATCTCTTCCGGGTGGGCCGGTCGCTGCAACGGGGTTTGGTCGAGGTAGTAGGCACGGGCGGCGTCGTTCAGGTGCGACGTCATGTCGGTGTCCAGCAGTCCCGGGCAGATCACGTTGACAGTCACGCCCTTCATCGCGACCTCACGCGCGAGCGACTTCGTCATCCCCACGAGCCCCGCCTTCGTGGCCGCATAGACCGTCTGGCCGGCGTTGCCGTGCAGTGCGACCGCGCTCGAGACGTTGACGATCCGTCCCCATTTCTGGCGAAGCATGCCGCGCAGCGCCGCGCTCGAACACAGGAACGCGCCCCGCAGGTTCGTGTCCATCGTGCGCGCATATACGTCCATGGGGTAGCGCAGCAACAGCCCGTCCTTGGAGAACCCGGCGTTGTTCACGAGACCGGTGACGTGGCCCGCCTCCTCGGTGACCCGGCGGAACGCCTCGGCGATGCTCGTCTCGTCGGTGACGTCGAGCTCGACGGCCAGACCCGACGTGCCGGCAGCCTCGAGCGCCTCGAGCGTGTCTTTGGCGTCCGCCTCGTTGGAGCGGTAGCCGATCGCCACGGTCCACCCTGCTTCGGCCAAGGCCACCGCGCACGCGCGGCCGATGCCGCGCGAGCCCCCCGTGACGACGGCGACCTTCGACGTCACGGCATGATCCCCGGCATCGTCCAGCGCATCACGGTGGCCCCCCAGGTGAGACCGGCGCCGAACGATGTGAACAACACGAGGTCGCCTTCGCGCATGCGGCCGGCTCGGTACGCGCGATCCAGGGCGATCGGGATCGAGGCGGCGGATGTATTGCCGACATCCGAGACATCGATCACCGCCTTCTCCCGCGGGATGTGCAGCCGCTCCGCGACCGCCGTCATGATCCGGGCGTTCGCCTGGTGCGGGATCAACAGATCGACGTCCTCGGTCGTGTGACCGTTCTTCTCCAGGACCTCGCGACACGCCGCCGACATCTCTGTCACCGCTCGCTTGAAGACCTCGCGTCCATTCGGCATATGGATCCGGTGGCGTTGCGTCTCGACCGACTCGGTGGTGGCGGGCTCGCGCGAGCCGCCGCCGGGCATGATCAGGATCTCCGCCGCCGTGCCGTCGGCACCGAGCACGGTGCCCTCGATCCCGGCGCGATCTGCGGCTTGGATCACCGTGGCGCCCGCCCCGTCGCCGAACAACACGCAGGTCTCGCGGTCGTGGAAGTCCAGGATTCGGCTGTAGACCTCGGCGCCGATCAGCAACACCGTGTCGGCGGTGCCGGCCTGCACGAACGCGGTCGCGGTCGCCAGCCCGTAGGAGAAGCCGGCGCAGGCGGCGTTCACGTCGAAGGCCGGACAGGACAGCCCGAGCTTCTGCTGGACCCAGACGGCCGTCGAGGGGAACGGCGTGTCACCCGTCACGGTCGCACACACGATCATGTCTACCTGCTGGGCGGAGATGCCGGCGGTGTCGAGCGCGATCCGAGCCGCATCCACGGCCAGGTCCGAGGTCACCACGCCGTCGTCGGCGAAGCGGCGGGCCTCGATGCCCGTGCGCTCGCGGATCCATTCATCGGAGGTCTCGACCTTGTCCTCGAACCACGTATTGGGAACGAGGCGGGGAGGAAGGACCGAGCCGACGCCCGTGATCGTGGCGTGTCTGGTCACGAGCCCGAGGATATCGGAATGGGTCGGGCTCAGGTCGCTAGCGCAACCCGGGCCGAGGCGGGGTCCGCGACGGCCGAAGCGGCCAGTTCGGGATCGATCCGCTTCATGAGCTTGGTCAGCACCTCGCCGGGACCGGCTTCCAGGAAGATGCGCGCGCCCGCGGCCGCGAGGTTGCGGATGCCGGTCTCCCACCGAACGGGGGAGACCACGTGCTCGCTCACCAGCTCCCGGAGCCGTCCGGCATCGATCACGAGCTCGCCGGTCACGTTCTCGGCGATCGGGATCTCCGGATCGCGGATCTCGATGCGATCGAGCGCCACGAGGACGGGCTTCACGGCGGGGCGCATCAGCTCGGAGTGGAACGCGCCCGCCACCTGCAGACGTACGGTCCGGATCTTGCGCTGCTTCGCCAGCGCCTCGAGGCGCTCGATCGCAGGTACCGAGCCGCTCACGACGGACTGCGCCGGCGAGTTGCGGTTGGCGACCACCAAGACGTCGCCACTGCGGGCCTCGGAGCACAACGCCTCGGCGTCATCGGCGCCGACACCCAGCAGGGCGGCCATCGCGCCCGGCCGTTCCTTGCCGGCGCGCTGCATCGCGGCTCCCCGCGCGACGACCAACTCGAGCGCGTCGGGCAGCTCCATCGCGCCGGCGGCGACCAGCGCCGCGAACTCCCCGAGAGAGTGCCCCGCCAGGCCGACGACGTCGGTCAGCCCCTGTGCCCGGAGCACGCGGAACGCCGCGACATCGCAGGCCAAGAGCGCCGGCTGCACGAACGCCGTGGTCGCGAGAGCTCCCTCGTCGTGGCACCCCGCCGCGATCGAGCGTCCGAGAACCGCCGATGCCTCCACGAGCACCTCGAGCCCCGCCGGATGTTCGGCCCACGCATCCGCCATCCCAACGAACTGCGACCCCTGCCCAGGGAACATGACCGCGTACGCCATGCACGGCAGCCTACCCAAGCGACCTGGATGTGCTGCACGCGTGGTTTCGGCGACCCTCGGTTGCCAGGATCATGCCCGGTCCTGTTGAATGACTGGGTTCTCATGGCCGAACGCGCACAGCGCACTTCTTCTCCCACGTCCCGACCTTCCCAGGGGACGGAAGGGGTTCTCGGGTTCCTTGGCCGCGATATGGCGGTCGATCTTGGAACCGCGAACACGCTTGTCTACGTGCGGGGCCGTGGTGTCGTGCTCAATGAGCCATCCGTCGTCGCGATCAACACGCTGACCGGCACGGTGCTCGCTGTCGGCGCCGAGGCCAAGCGCATGATCGGCCGCACGCCGAGCCACATCCAGGCGGTCCGGCCCCTAAAGGACGGCGTTATCGCAGACTTCGACGTCACCGAGAAGATGCTCCGCTACTTCATCCAGCGCGTGCACAAGCGCCGCCTGCTGGCGAAGCCGCGTGTCGTCGTGTGCGTGCCGAGCGGCATCACGGGTGTCGAGCAACGCGCGGTCGAGGAAGCTGTGATTGCGGCGGGCAGCCGGCGCGCGTACATCATCGAAGAGCCCATGGCGGCGGCGATCGGCGCCGGGCTGCCGATCCACGAGCCGACCGGCAACATGATCGTCGACATCGGCGGGGGGACGACCGAGGTCGCTGTGATCTCGCTCGGCGGCATAGTCACCTCGACGTCGGTGCGCATCGGTGGCGATGAGTTGGACGAGGCGATCATCCAGCATGTCAAGAAGGAGTACTCCTTGTTGCTGGGCGAGCGCACGTCCGAGGCGATCAAGCTCGCGATCGCGTCGGTGTTCCCGATGCCCGAGGAGCTCGTGGCCGAGATCAAGGGGCGCGACCTCGTCAGCGGCCTGCCCAAGACGATCACGATCAGCGCCGAGGAGATCCGCCGCGCGATCGAAGAGCCGGTCAACGCGATCATCGACTCGATCAAGACGACCCTGGACCGAACTCCACCGGAACTCGCCGCCGACATCATGGACCGCGGCATCGTCCTGACCGGGGGAGGCGCCCTCCTTCGCGGGTTGGACAAGCGGCTGCGTCACGAGACCGGGATGCCTATCCGCATCTCCGACATGCCGTTGCAGGCGGTCGTGCTCGGCTCCGGCAAGTGCCTCGAGGAATTCGAGGTGCTCCAGCGCGTCCTGGTGAGCCCGAGCAGCCGGCGGTAACCCGGCGTGGTCTCCCGCTCGGGTAGCCGCAGCACCCGGCTCCTCGTCGTCGCCCTGGTCGCCGCGTCGCTCGCGATCATCACGTTGGACTACCGGCAGGGTGACGCCGGTCCGCTGGCAGGCATGGGCCGTGCGGCGCAGACGTTGATGGCGCCTCTCCAGGAAGGCGTCACCACCGCGACGCGCCCCGTCGGCGACTTCTTCTCGGCGCTGGCGCACCTGCCGAGCATGGCGCGCGAGAACCAGGACCTGAAACAGCAGTTGGTCGACGCCCAGACCAGGATCGCCGGAGACGCCCAGCAGCAACTTGAGCTGCAGCAGCTCCGCGACCTGCTGCATCTGAGCTTGAGCCTGGACCCCAACGCGGTGCCGGCGGTGGTGATCGGCCACGGGCTCTCGAACTTCGACTACTCGATCACGCTCGACAAGGGCGCGAACGACGGCGTCCGCGTGGGCCAACCGGTTGTCACGGGCAGCGCAGGGTCGCCGAGACTCGTCGGCCAGGTGGTGTCGGTCACGCCTATCTCCTCGGACGTGCAGCTCGTGATCGATCGCAACTTCGCCGTGGCCGGTGGGCTGGCCACATCCGGAGAGACCGGGCTCGTCACGGGGCAAGGCGACCAGGACCTCACCATGGACGGGATCCCTGCCGGTACGAAGTACCCGGAGGGCCAACCCGAATACGTCTTCACCGTGACCTATGACATCGGCGGTCAGCACGGGCGCTACCCGCCCGACATCCTGATCGGGGAAGTGTCGTCGGTGCACGAGGGCTCGAACGCGCTCGAGACCGATGTCTCCATCAGCCCGGCCGTGGACTTCTCCGCGCTGGAGTTCGTGCTGGTGTTGCAGACCCCGACCGGAGACACGACGCCGTGACGCGTCGCGTCATCGCGATCGCGGTGATCGTCATCACGGCCGCCTTGCTGCAGTCGACGGTGTTCGCGCAGCTTCGACTGCTCGGCGTGCGTCCCGAGTTGCTGTTCCTTGTGACCATCGTGCTGGCGATGCTCGAGGGCCCGTCGGAAGGCGCGGTGGTCGGGTTCGTCTGCGGTCTGACCCAGGACATGTTGCTCAATCAGCCGAAGGGCATCACGGCGCTGACCTTGACGCTGCTCGGCTATGCGGTGGGGATGGCTCGCCAATACATCGTGTCGCCCTCGCCCCTGGTACCCACGGTCGTGGTCGCGATCGCCACCGCGCTCGGGATCGCGTTCTACGAGGTCGTCGCGTTCCTGTTGGGGCAGTTCGAGTCGACGGCGGCCTACGCGGTCAAGGTGGCGCTGCTCACATCCCTGTACAACGCGGTGCTTACACCGATACTTTACCCCCTGCTGCGACGCATAGTTGAGGGATCCCGACCTCGCAGGGTGGTGCGTTTCTAGATGGAGAAGGCCTCGTCGCGTCTGCGCGTGCTGGCGCTGCTCGTGGCGCTGATGTTCATCGCCCTGTCCACCCGTCTGTGGTTCCTGCAGGTCCTTGCCACACAACGGTTCGACAAGGAGGCTCGGGACAACTCCGTGCGCTTCGAGTACACCGACCCCTTGCGGGGCCAGATGTATGACGCCCAAGGGCGCAAGCTCGTCGTAAACCAGGAGAGCCTTGAGGTGCGCATCACCCCGGATCAACTGGGGGACAAGGGCGAGGCGGTCGTGGGTCGGGTGGCCGAACTCGCGAACGTACCTATCCGCGACATTGTGGCAAAGCTCCAGGACAAGCGGTTCCTGCCGTCTCAGGCGATCCCGGTGGCTGAGTTCGTCCCCAAAGAGGTCGGTTTCTTCATCGCGGAGCATCCCAGTCAGTTTCCGGGGGTTGAGGTCGTGAAGACGGCGGTGCGGTCCTACCCCTTCGGGCGCCTGGCAGCCCACGTGCTTGGCTGGACCGGCCTGATCGACGCGACGCAGTACGTGGACCTGCAGAAGCAGGGTTACGGCCCGAACGACATCGTCGGCAAGTTCGGGCTCGAATCCGTCTACGAGCCGTACCTGCGGGGGGAGCGGGGCAAGCAGAAGCTGATCGTCAACGCCGACGGCGAGACGATCCAGGCGCTCGGCACGATCGCGCCGACGCCGGGTGATGACCTGCAGCTCTCGCTCGATGCCCGTGTGCAACGCCTCGCCGAGAAGGCGCTCGCCGAGGGTATGGCCCGCGCACACGCGTACCACGATCAGAACGGTCGCACCTTGCAGGCGAACGCCGGAACCGTTGTCGTCCTGGATGCGAACACCGGTGGCGTCGTCGCGATGGCCTCGAATCCGGGCTTCGACCCCAGCTGGTACGTGCACGGGCTGACGCCACAACAGAACAAATACCTGTCGAAGAACGCGAACGCGCCGTCGGTCAGCCGCGCGACGCAGCTGACCTACCAGCCCGGCTCGACGTTCAAGCCGATCACCGGACTTGCGGCGATCAAGGAGGGCTTCGCAAGCTTGTCGGGGTCCTATCCCTGCGACGCGACGTATACGAAATCGGGCGATACGTCGGGCACGGTCTTCCACAACTGGACCACCGCGAACCTCGGGTACATGAGTATCGGCAGAGCGCTGATCGTCTCCTGCGACACGGTCTTCGATGCCTTCGGCGGCGACTTCTACGATCAGTACGCGCAGAATTCCATCGGTTCGCATGCCGATCTGCTGGAGCGGGACCTGCATGACTGGGGTTTCGAGTCGCAGACCGGCATCGACCTGACGTCAGAGGCGAACGGGTTCGTACCGGATCCCGCCTGGGCCGCCGAGCCCGCGCAGAGTTGCCCGACGTGTGCGTTCCCGTACGGATGGGTCCCCGGCGGCGATATCCAGACGATGATCGGGTCGGGCTATGTGCTGGTGTCTCCCTTACAGCTGGCACAGGCCTACGGCGCGATCGCCAACGGCGGCCACCTGTGTCGTCCGCACCTCGTCGACCAGATCGTCGCCCCGGACGGCTCCATTGCGAAACGGATCGACAGCCATTGCGACCAAACCGTCCCATACACACCCCAGGAGCTCACCTACATCCGCGAAGCGTTGCGCGGCGTCGTCTCTTCGGGCACGGCGCAATGCGCCTTCGCCGGGTTCCCGACATCGCAGGTCGCCGTCGCCGGCAAGACCGGGACAGCTGAGCGCCCGCCGCACCAGGACACCTCGTGGTTCGCCTCGATGGTGGGTCCGGACCCCGACCACCCGCAGTACGTGATCGTCACGATGGTCGAACAGGGTGGGTTCGGCGGGCAGACCGCCGCGCCGATCACCCGGCAGGTGATCGACGCCCTCTATCCCAACCTCAACGACGCAAGCCAGCCGAGCTGCGTCACGCCGGATCGCTGATGGACGTCGTCGCGGGGCGTGCGTTTGCGGACGAACGGCGGCCGATCAGGCACGTCGACTGGCTGCTGATCGTGATCACCCTGTGCCTGTCGGTGGTCGGTTTGTTCCTGTTGTATTCGGCCACGAACCAGACGCTGCGCCAAGACGGGCTCGATCCGTTCGCCCGGGTGAGCAAGCAGGCGTTCACCATCGGACTGGGCATCGTGGTTTTGCTGGTGATGTCCAGCGTCGACTACCGGTTCTTCAAGGTCTACGCGGGGTTCATCTACCTCGGGTCGCTGCTGTCGCTCGTGCTGGTGCGCATCCCGGGCATCGGTTCGACCGACTCGACCGGCACCGCACAGCGTTGGTTCGACCTTGGTGGCGTCCAGGTCACGCCTTCGGAGTTTTGCAAGCTCGCGCTGATCGTGATGCTCGCCACCGTGCTATCCGAACTGCGGACCCCGGAGCCGACCCTGGCCGACCTGTTGAAGCTGCTCGGGCTGGCTGCTGCCCCGATGGTGCTCGTGTTCCTGCAGCCCGACATCGGCACGTCGATCGGCATCGCCGCGATCGTCGTGGGCATGTTGATCGTCGCGGGCACGCGGCTGAAGCACCTGCTGGTGTTGAGCGCGGCAGGTGTGGTCATGATCGGCCTCGTATTCCAGACCGGCGCGATCCAGGACTATCAGCGAGCCCGGCTGACGGCGTTCCTCGACCAGCAGAACGCAACGGCAGACGTCCGCTATAACCTCGATCAATCCCTGATCGCTGTGGGGTCGGGCGGCCTCACCGGCAAGGGCTATCTCAACGGCACCCAGACGAACCTCGACTACGTCCCGGAGCAGCACACCGACTTCATCTTCACCGTGGCGGGGGAGGAGTTCGGCTTCCTGGGAGCGATCGCAGTGTTGGCGCTGTTCGCGCTGTTGCTGTGGCGCGCGATCCGGGTCGCCTGGCTCGCCAAGGAGCCCTTCGGTACCTACGTGGCGGTCGGAGTCGCGTCGATGTTCGCGATCCAGATGTTCGTCAACATCGGGATGGTGATCGGGATCATGCCGATCACAGGGATCCCGCTGCCTTTCCTGTCCTACGGCGGGACCTCGATCCTGGTGAGCTTCGCCGGCGTCGGGTTGCTCGAGAGCATCCACATGCGGCGCTTCACCTAGCGGACCGCCCTCAGACCCCGATCCGCCACAGGAACGTCGAGCCGCCGGGACCGGTGTCCTCGAGCACGACGTCGCCGTCCATGGCGTGCGCGGACATACGGGCAAGCGACAGCCCGATCCCGATCCCCTGATGGGTGCGCGTCTGCAGCTGCTCCGCCTGCTCGAGTGGCTCGAAGATGCGCGTGACGGCCGCCGGATCGACGCCGGGTCCCCGATCGACCACCCGCACGGCCAATCCCTCGTCCGTGCTGACCCGAACCGTCACGATCCCCTCGGGTGGGCTGAACGCCAGCGCGTTGTCCACCAGCTCTTCCAGGATGCGCAGGCCGGCGGTTCGGTTCAGCGTGGTCATCGCCGGAGCGCCCGGCAGTTCGGCGATGATCCGGGGATCGCGGTCGGCCACCTCCGCGACCAGGTCACTGATGTTCAGCCACTCGGTCAGGCCGGCCTCGATCACAGCTTCGAACCGCTGCACGAGCCGCGCGAGGCCCTCGGCTCGCTCCACGAGGGTCCGCAGCGCTTCGTCGAGGTCGCCGTCGGGCATCTGCCCGCGCTGCATCGTCTGGGCGATGCCGAGGATCACCGTGATCGGCGTACGGAGCTCGTGGCCGACCCTGCCGATCAGCTGCTGGCGATGGGCGGCGCGCTCGAGGAGCGCCTCTTGCGCCAGCTCGAGCTGCCGAGCCCGGCGTCGCTCACGGTCGAGCGCGTCGGTCATTTCCTCGATCACGACGGGGGTGACCTCGGGGGACAACATCGCCCCACCGCTGACCGCCTCACGGACGGCGTGCACGATCGCGTCGGCGTCCGAGCCCTTCAACACGTAGCCGGTCGCGCCGGCGACCAGCATGTCGCGGACGGAACGCTGCTCTTCCATGCTGCTCAGGGCGATCACGCCCACGCTCGGGCGTGCGGCCTTCAGGCGGCGCGTGGCCTCGATCCCATCCATCTCCGGCATGCGGATGTCCATCAGCACGACGTCGGGGGCGAGGCGTCGCACGAGCTCGATCGCCTCGGCGCCCGACCGGGCCTGGCCGATCACCTCGAGGTCTTCCCCGCTGAGCAGGAACACGAGCGACTCTCGGAAGCCGTCGTTGTCGTCGACGACGATCACGCGGATGCGCTCCGAGGCGCCGAGGGGGAAGGTCGCGCTCACTCGGGAAGCATCGGCTGACATCGAGCCCGGGGCTATCCAGCCGATGCCGGGTTCATCGGAGGGACACCCGTGTCGGTCAGATGGCCCACTGTGATGCGGGCGCCGCCTCCCGGCCGCCGGGGGCCCTGCTGGTATCCTCCATACAGATGTGACCGCCGGGTCGGGACCCCCACCCGCGCGGGAGTACCGATCCACACGATCGTCGAGGTGGCGCGCGATCGCCGCAGGCAGCCAACGGGGCGCCGCGGCCGATCGCGAGCGCCGGACCGAAGGAACGTACCGAGTGCAGATCGCACGTTGCTCGGCGCGCGGGTTCCCCCGCAGCGCGGGCCTTCATGCAGCACAGACCATCGATGCCGCCTGCGTGCGGACGATGGTTGCGGTCGTCTTCTCCGGCGTACCCGCCCCTCGCGCAATGCGAGAGGAGTGATCCACCGATGGATCAAGAGACCACCCCCGCGGCGCCGTCCGCACCCGTGACGCCGCCCACCACCCCCGAGGCGTCGCCGCGGCGAGTCTCGACCTGGGGCAAGGTCCAGGTGAAGCCCAAGGAGGCGCCCGCCGAGCCCAAGCCCGCGCGGGCACCGCGCGCCGCCGCTCCAACCACGGAGCGCGCGCCGGCGCCGTCGCGGGAGGCCGAGGAACGCGCGCCTGCCGATGGCGACACGCCGGATGTCGGCGGGAGCTCCGGCGCGCCCTCTCGTCGGCGTAGCCGTGGTGGCCGCGGTCGCGGCGGCGGCGGTTCCCGACCGACGGAAACCACCACCGAGCGGTCTGATGACGACGCCACCGAGCCCGCAGCGACCGTCCGGACACCCAAGCCCAGGCCTGCGCCCAAGCCCAAGGTCCCGACGGACACCACGGACACCACGGACACGACCGATCCAGGCGAGGAGCCGACGACCGACGAAAGCACCGCCGAACGCGTCGACGGTGAGGCTCCCTCGACCGGGCCGAAGAAGCGCCGTCGCCGTCGCGGCGGCCGCGGCCGCGGTGGCAAGAAGCCGACGACCGTCGACGTCGGTGGCGACGACGGGCTTGCGGGCGAAACCGCCGCGACCCAGCGCGACGACGCCACCCCCGACGTCGACGCCACCGGCAACGGTCAGCAGCGCCGGCGCCGCAGCGGGCAAGGTGGCGGCGAGCCGGCTGCCAAGAAGCCCTCGAAGCCCAAGTCGATCGAGGAGCAGATCGCCGCCGGCGGGCCCACCCGCGGCATCCGATCCACCAGAACGCGAACCGGTCGCGACGGCCGCCGCCGTCGCGACCCCGTCGCGCCGCCGCCGCGCATCACCGACAAACTGATGGTGATCACCGAACGCGGCGAGCGTGATCAGATCGCCGTGCTCGAGGAAGACGTGCTCGTCCAGCACTACGTCACCCGTGCGGGGGCGACGTCGATGGTCGGCAACGTCTACCTGGGGCGCGTGCAGAACGTGCTTCCGGGCATGGAGGCCGCGTTCGTCGACGTCGGCCGTGGCCGCAACGGCGTGTTGTACGCCGGCGAGGTCAACTACAGCCCGGAGGACCTCGAGGGACCGGCGCAGCGCATCGAACAGTTGCTCAAGCCCGGTCAGGCTGTGATGGTGCAGGTCACGAAGGACCCGATGGGCGGCAAGGGCGCGCGGCTGACGGCGAACCTGAGCCTCGCCGGTCGCTACATCGTGCTTGCGCCCAATCAGAACCTGCAGGGCATCAGCCGCCGCCTCGGTGACGACGCGCGTAAGCGGCTCAAGTCGATGCTCAAGCGCGTGAAGCCGCCGGAGCACGGCGTGATCGTGCGCACGGCGGCCGAGGCAGCCACCGAGGAGGAACTCGAGACCGACCTTCGCCGCCTGCTCGACATCTGGAACGACATCCAGGCAAAGGCCAAGAAGGGCAAGGCCCCGACGGGCCTGTACGAAGAGCCCGAGCTCACGGTGCGCGTCGTGCGCGACCTGTTCACCGATGAGGAGTACCGCGGCCTCGTCACGGACTCCCAGCGGGTGTACGACAAGATCAGCGGCTATCTCGGCGAGGTCGCGCCCGACCTCGCGCAGAAGGTGACCCTGCATTCGGGACCCCTGCCGGCCTTCGAGGAGCACCGGCTGGTCGAGCAGATCCACAAGGCGCTCGACAAGAAGGTGTGGTTGCCCTCCGGCGGCTACCTGTTCATCGAACGGACCGAGGCGATGACGATCGTCGACGTGAACACCGGCAAGTCGGTGGGCAAGACGAACCTGGAGGAAACGGTCGTCAACACGAACCTCGAGGCCGCGCGCGAGGTGGCGCGTCAGCTGCGCTTGCGCGACATCGGCGGGATCATCGTCGTGGACTTCATCGACATGCTCCTGGACAAGAACAAGAAGCAGGTCGAGGACACGATGCGCGACGCGCTCGCGATAGACAAGACACGCTCCCAGGTGTTCGAGATCGGGCCACTCGGCCTGATGCAGGTCACCCGCAAGCGGGTATCCTCTGGCCTGGTCGAATCGTTCTCCGAGACCTGTCCCACCTGCGAAGGCCGGGGCATCCTTCTTACCTACGACGTGGACTGAAAGGATCTCCCATGTACGCGGTCATCAAGACGGGCGGCAAACAGCACAAGGTGCAGGCCGGCGATGTGATCGAGGTCGAGAAGCTCCTCAGCCCCGATGAGACGCTCACCTTCACGCCGCTGCTCGTCGTGGACGACGCGGGCAAGACGCATGCGGGCGCGGCGGCCTCCAAGGCGACGGTCACGGCCAAGGCCGTGGGAGAGGCCAAGGGCGACAAGGTCAAGGTCGTGAAGTACCGGCCCAAGACCGGCTATTCGCGCAAGAACGGGCACCGGCAGCAGTACACGCTGCTCGAGATCTCGGAAGTCAGCCTCGGCTGAGCGTTGGTAGCCTGGAGACCTTATGGCACATAAGAAGGGCGGCGGCTCGTCTCGCAACGGCCGCGATTCCAACGCCAAACGGCTCGGCACGAAGGTCTACGGTGGCCAGGTGGTCACCGCGGGCTCGATCATCGTGCGGCAGCGCGGCACCAAGATCCACCCCGGTGAGGGCGTCGGCAAGGGCGGCGACGACACGCTGTTCGCCACGCGTCCCGGCACGGTGACCTTTCGCGAATCCCGCGGCCGCAAGTTCGCCGTCGTCGACCCGATCCCTGCCTAGCTCTCGGCGGAGCCTCGGGCCGCGGCGACCGCCGCACGGATCTGGCGGACCCATGTCTTGGGCGTGTCGCCCATCACGCTCGATTCGCTTGCGAGGTAGCCCGCGTTGACGCGGCGCTGTTTGCGTTTCGACGGCGGGCCCCCGCGGCTGAACGGTCCGATCAGCGTGGGCGGCGGCGCACCCGGCTGCGGCTGCGCAGCTTGCATCGGCGGCGGCTTCGACAGGTAGAACGCGGTCACCCGCTTCGCGCCGTCTTGGACCGAGTGCACGAGGAACACGGGGGAGCCCACCACGCGCTTGACCTTCGTGACCCCCGTCAGCTCGATCGTACGGCCCTCTGCGCCGACCGCGGGTTCGAATCGGAGCGATCGAGCGTCGAGCGTCAGCGTGCCCTCGATGTCGTCGGGTGAGCGTTCCAGCTCCACCATCCACACGGTCATCGGCTCGGGCATCGGCACCATCTTCCCCGCGCAGGCGGCCGGCGACCACCTACCCTATGTCTATGGCCTTTGTAGACGAGTGCACGCTGTATGTGTCGTCGGGGCGTGGCGGCGACGGATCGGTCTCCATGCATTCGGAGCCCTACAAGGCCCGTGGCGGGCCCGACGGCGGGAGCGGAGGTAACGGCGGCTCGGTGATCCTCGAGGTCACGGCGGGGATCCACGACCTGTCCTGGCTCTCGGACCATCCGCATCAGCGCGCGGCCCCCGGTGCCCCGGGGCGCTCGACGAAGCGCGACGGGGCGGCGGGCAAGGATCTGATCCTGCCGGTGCCCGATGGCACGGTGGTGTTCGACGAGGAAGGGTTCGTGGCCGATCTTACGGGGGTCGGCTCACGGGCCGTCCTGGCCGCTGGCGGGCGCGGCGGCCGTGGGAACTCGTTGCTCACGAGCTCGCGCAACCGCGCGCCGCGTTTCGCCGAGCCGGGGGAAAGCGCCGAGGAGCGCACGATCCTGCTCGAGCTGCGGACTGTTGCCGATGTGGGGCTGGTCGGGTTGCCGAACGCCGGCAAGTCGACCTTGCTGTCGCGCCTGACGGCGGCGAAGCCCAAGATCGCCGACTACCCGTTCACGACCCTGACTCCGAACCTCGGTGTCGCCGGCATGGACGCCGATCGGTTCGTGGTCGCCGACGTCCCCGGTCTGATCGAAGGCGCGGCGCAGGGAAAGGGGCTCGGGCATCGCTTCCTACGCCACGTGGTTCGGTGTCGCGCACTCGTGCTGGTCGTCGATCTGTCCGCGCCCGAGCCTGCCGCCGACCTCACGGTGCTGCGTGCCGAGCTCGCCGCCTATGACGAGGCGCTGGCTGCCCGTCCGGCCGTGATCGCCGGCACGAAGGCAGATCTGCTCCACGATGCGCCGGCGGTGGCCGGCACGCTCGGCGGCGACGTGACGGTCGTCTCGGCGATGACGGGGGAGGGGCTCGACGGCTTGCTCGACCGGCTCGGCTTGCTCGCGAAGGAGGCCGCGGCCGCCGAGCCCGAGCATCAGCCGACCGTGGTTCTTCGTCCGGGGCGCCCACGCTTCACGGTGATGCGTCGCGACGACGGTGCCTGGGAGGTCGCGGGCCGTTCGGTCGAGCGCTGGATCATGGAGACCGACCTCGACGATGACCGCGACGTGGCAAAGCTCCAATCCCGCCTGAAGAAGGAAGGGGTCGACCGCAAACTCACGGCGATGGGTGCCAAGGCCGGTGACGACGTGCACATCAAGGGCCGGGTTTTCGAGTACGTGCTCGACGTCGAGCCCGTGGCTCCGACGGAGCCCGTCGATGCCTGATCGCGACCGGCTGCTCGCCGAGGAGGCGGCCGGGGCGGTCACGCTCGCCGGCGTGTTCGCACGGATCCCTCCGGACCGATGGGCCGACCCGACGGTCACGCCCGAGGGATGGTCCCCGATCATCGTCGCGGGCCACGTCGCCGCGTGGCTCGACGAAGCCACCCGGGTCCTGACGGCGATGACCAACGGCTCGTGGGACCCTGCCGCCGAACCGAAGGAGACGGCCGAGGCCGTGGCGGCCATGAACGCCGAGCAGGCCGACCGGGCGGCCGCGCTGACCATATCGGGGGCCGAGGAGGCCATCGCGGCCGCCCGAACGCGGGCTCGCGCCGCGTGGGAGACCTTGCCCGCGATCACGCCCGATGCCTGGAGCTGGTTCGAGGAGTCCGGTCCGAACCACTACGCCAAGCACGTCCACGACCTGACCGCCTGGCTCGCCGGAACGGCGTCGGACCCGGACGTCGGCGCGCTCCTGCAGGCCGACGCGGAACGCTGGATCCCGTTCGCCGAGCTGCTGGAATCGGTCGACCCCGGCGTCCGCGATGCCGAGGGGTGGTCGACCGTCGCCATCGCGCACCACGTGGTCGGCTGGATGCTCCTGGCCGCAGATGTTGTTGGGCACAACGCGGGCTGGGGCCGATTGCAGACCGACGAGATCAACGCGAGATTCCTGGCCGAGTCGCGCGCGCGGTCCTTCGGCGACGTCCGGCTGGAGGTCGAGGAAGCCCGGGCCCGTCTGCGCGCGACGCTCACCGGGTTACCGGAGCCCACCGCAGGGGCCAAACGGGCATTCCACGACTCCACCGTCGAGCACTACGAGGAGCATGAGCCGATGCTGCGGCGCCTCACGGGTTCCGACGGATCCGTAGCCTAGACTCGCACGCGATGGGAACGCGCCTAGGCGTCATGGGCGGCACCTTCGATCCCATCCACGTCGGTCATCTCGTGACGGCCGAAGAAGCGTTGCATCAGTTCATGTTGGATGAGGTCGTGTTCGTGCCCACGGGGCGGCCCTGGATGAAGGAGCACGAGGTCGTCGCCTCGGCCGAAGACCGCTATCGCATGACCGAGATCGGCATCGCACCGGAGCCGTGCTTTCGCGTTTCCCGCCTCGAGGTCGATCGGGGCGGCCCGACCTACACCGTGGACACGCTCCGCGCGATGCGTGCGTCCGACCCCGACACCGACCTTTCCTTCATCACCGGCGCCGACGCGATGCTCGAGATCATGGACTGGAAGGATTCCGGCACCTTGTTCGATCTTGCACATTTCATCGCGGCGACGCGTCCCGGTTACGACGTCGCACCGTTCGCCGCGCACCCCGACGTTTCGGTGATGCAGATCCCCGCGTTGGCGATCAGTTCGACGGACATCCGTGCGCGCCTGCGCGAGGACCGCCCGATCCGGTTCCTGGTGCCCGAGGGCGTCGAGACCCATATCCGAAGCGGGGGCCTGTATCGATGAGCGATCCCGGCGGCGGTCCTCAGACGCGTACCGAACGCTCCGGCCAGGTGCAGAAGCGGTGGCGCACGCAGGGGATCATCGCCGCGATCGTCGTGGCGGCGGTCCTGGTTGGAATCGTCGTGATCCGCAGCAGCGACAATGGCGAGCAGGCTTCCGCGACACCGAGTGCCTCGGCCGGTGCGACCGTGGCGTCAGGCCCTGCCGAGCTGCTCGCGTTGTCGGTCACCGGCGCTCCCAACGCGCTGCTCGCGACGATCGGCTCGGGAGGCGGGTTGCCGTCGGCAGCCGTTGTGTTGCCACCGGACATGACCGTCGTGATGCCGGGCGCGGGCGAGGTCAAGACCGAGCAACTACGAGATCTTCCCGGTGACTCGATGCGCGTCGGTGTCTCGAACGTGGACGGCGCGTGGAACGGCCACTACGGGGTGATGGATCTCGATCGGTTCGGCGCGGTAGTCGATCGGCTTGGTGGGCTCACCGTCGATCTGCAGGATGTCTACAGCGTGGGCGCCACCGTGCTCGGTCCCGGCGCGACGCAGCTGACGGGCCAACAAACCATCGCCCTGCTGAAGGAGAACGCCGACGACACGGGCGCGCGCTGGGCCAGCGTGCTCTCCGCCTTCCTGGCCGCGCGGCCGAGCCTGTCGCCCACCGATCTCACCGAGACCGACGACGCCTCGGCGGCCGGCCACATCATCGCGTCGGGTCAGACGCGCGTGGAGATCGCCCCGACGCAGGAGGTCGGTGGGACCGCGCTGATCGTCGCCCAGCCGAGTTTCGACGATCTGATGGCCGAGCTGTTCGGCACGCCAGCGCCGAACCGTGCCGAAGTCCGAAACGGTAACGGCGAGCCCGGCGTCGGGGAGGCAGTCGGCACGCAGCTGATCCCGGCCGGTTTCCGCATCGTGTTATCCGAGAATGCCGACACGTTCGATCACCAGACCACCGAGATCGTGGCCGCCGGAAGCGAGAACGACGCCGCCGCCCAAGAGGCGCGCAAAGCGCTCGGGGTCGGGAAGGTGATCGTGTCTGAGATAGCATCGGGGCTCGCCGACGTCACCGTGACGGTCGGCAAGGACTACCACTCTTGACCGACACCACGATCTCGCAGGCCATCGCGACGGCCGCCGCCGAGGCCGCTCGCGACAAGCAGGCGGCCGACGTCGTTGTGCTCGATGTCGCCGCGTTGCTCACGATCACCGACTACTTCGTGATCTGCTCGGCCGCCTCCGCCCCTCAGCGAAAGGCCGTGATCGAGGCCGTCGAGGAGCGGATTCGCACCGATCTGGATCGACGGCCCGTGCGCCGCGAGGGTGACGCCGACGGGGGCTGGCTCCTCGTGGACTACATCGACGTGGTCGTGCATGTCTTCGGTGAGGAAGAGCGCGCGTACTACGACCTAGAGCGCCTGTGGCGCGATGCCCCTCGTCCCGAGTGGGCTGCTGCCGGGGCGGCAAGATCCACCGGCTGAGGATCCGGCCTACGCGGGGAGGTCGCCGATGATCTCGAGGTCATCGGGTGTCACGTACAGCAGCGCGATCTTTCCCGCTTCGTCGAATCGGAACACGGCGTGGATCGTGGTTTCGCGCGTCCGGCCTTCCGATGCCGCTCGCGCGAACGCGACACGAGCGTTCACGTCGAGGTTCTCGTCGGCCCCCGTCAGGTCTTGGACATGGATCGACCCCGGCTGGATGTGGCACGCGATCGCGACGGCAGCCGCTGCGGCCTCGGCATGACCGAGGTGCAGCCCGGACATGGATCCTTCACCGGACCAGTGCAGGATGGCGTTTCGCGCGAAGATCTCGGGGAAGCGATCCAGATCCAGGCGCAGGATGGTCGCGAGGGCGGGGATCCAGCGGCGCGGGATCGCGCGCCCCATGGGGGCGGTGCTCAGGTAGCTGTCGGTCAACCGCGCGATGCGTGCCTGATGCTCGAGCCGGCGGACCTCGGGCTCGGGCGCGGGCGGGGTCGCGGCCGCCGACTCGCGAGCGCGAGCGAGCGCGATCTCCTCTCGCAGCTCACGACAACGACGACGCGCTTGGGTGAGTTCCTCCTCTGCCTCCGCGATGCCGGAGGTGAGGCGGACCCGGGTCGCGGTGATCGCGCCCGACAACGCCTCCGTCACTGGGGCTCCCTTCCTGGCCGAGCGGTGGATCTCCGCCCGGTCGCGCGGAGGCTACTTCCGGCCGTCTTTGATCAGCTGCTCGGTGTCGCGCACCGCGTTCACGCCGTTGCCCGCGAACTCGGGACGAGCCATCTGCGGTGCGGTCATCTGACCGGCTGCGTGCAGCGTCGCTTTGCCGACCGCGATCAGTTCCTCGAGCTTGCGGCAGTACTCCTCCGTGCGTGCCAGTTCGGCCTCGGCGTCGGCGACGCCGGCCTCGAGCTCCCGCTTCGTGCTGGCGAGACCCTTCATCAGCAATTCGCTCATCGGTCACCCCCGGTGAATGCGCTGACCTCCTGTCAGCGTCGTGCGGCCGATGGTAGGTCCGTGACGGGGGATGCGCATCGGCCGTGCGGCCAGGGCCGAAAGGCGGAGGTGGAAGGGATCCCAGGGGGCGAGTAGCAACGGCTTTCGGGGCGCCGCACCGGTAGACTGCTCCCGTCCGGGGCCCATAGCTCAGCTGGTAGAGCGCTTGGCTGGCAGCCAAGAGGTCAGGGGTTCGAATCCCCTTGGGTCCACTTCCGCAGGTCAGAGAGCTACTAAAGCTCTCGCGTCGGTCGCCCTGCGCTTCCACAGCACTTAACATGCACCCCCATGGGGAGCAAGGTCACCACGAAAGTCGGGCACTTCGCGGACCTCCTACCGTCCTGGACGATCTCGCTGCAGGCCGCCGGCAAGTCCCCCGCGACCGTCTACACCTACACATCCGCCGTCACGTTGCTCTCGGAGTTCCTCCAGCCCCGCGGGATGCCGACTGCCGTTGCCAAGGTCCGTCGGGAGCACGTCGAGGCGTTCCTCGCTTGGATGGCGGAGCACTACAAGCCCGCAAGCGTTCGCAATCGGTACACCGGGGTTCGACAGTTCTTCGCCTGGTGCCAGGAAGAGGGCGAGGTCACCGAGACGCCGATGCGCAACATCGGGCCTCCGCCGATCCCGGACAACCCGCCCCCCGTGCTCAGCGACGATCAGATCAGGGCGTTGCTCAAGGCGTGCTCAGGCCCCGAGTACGAGGAGCGGCGAGACACCGCGATCGTGTCGCTGTTCCTCGATGCCGGCCTGCGCTTAGCCGAGCTCACGGGGCTCGAGACCTCAGACGTCGACTTGGAAACGCGAACGGTCACGGTGCTCGGCAAGGGCAGACGTGTGCGGACTGTGGGTCTGAACCTGAAAGCGTCGCAGGCGATCGACCGCTACCTGCGCGTGCGTCGCGGGCACCGGCACGCTCACCTAGCCGCGTTGTGGCTCGGGCTTCGCGGGCCGATGACGCCCTCGGGCGTTCGTCAGATGCTCGAGCGCCGCGGCCAAGAGGCGGGGATTGGGAAGCTGCACCCGCACATGTTGCGGCACTCGTGGGCGCACATGTGGCTCGCTGCAGGGGGAGAAGAGGGCGACCTGATGCGCCTGGCAGGGTGGCGGTCACGTCAGATGGTGCAGCGGTACGGCGCTAGTGCAGCGGCTGAACGCGCGATAGCCGCGCAGCGTCGGTTAGCGCCGCTGGACAGGCTATGAAGCCACGACCCTACGCACTCACATGCCCCGACCATGAGGGAACAACGATCGCCCGGCTAATCGGAGAGCCGACCGATGTGGTCTTGATCTCCTACTTCCCGCACGCGCGACGTACTATGCGCCGCTTCACGTCAGGCGACCATGAAGTCCGCTGGTCCATCTGGAATCCGCGGCTCGACCGCGTCCCACCCCCCATGCCTGAGGGATTGCCCGCCTGGTGTGGCACCTGCCACGCTGAGCGTTTCTTCGACCTGCTTGAACTTCGCGACATT
>JBDUBL010000067.1:0-11874 GCA_040004125.1 Actinomycetota bacterium | reverse complement strand
GCGCGATCTTCGCGTTCACTTGGTCGTTCAACAACTACGAGATCAGTGCCTTCACGATCGGTTTTCAGCAGACGTTCCCGGTGTGGGTGTACTCGAGCGTGCGCAACCCAGACCACACCGCGGTGGTCAACGCCATCTCGGCCGTGATCTCGATCGTGCAGGTGGCCTTGATCACGGTGGCGCTGATGTTGTTGCGGGCGCGAACCGGTGATGACGTGACGCGCGGCATGATCGCGGGCACCGATTCCGCCGGGGCCTCGGTGGGGACCTAAACGTGGCCGCGGTCGACACCACGTTCGTGAAGGCACGCGGCCCCAAGAAGCCCGGGTCCGCGCGTGGCGCGATGGGCATCCTGTTCGCACCGGTCACGCTGCTGCTGATCCTGTTCCTCGGCCCGATGGTGATCATGGCGGCGATGAGCCTGCTGAAGTTCCCGCCGAACATGTCGAGCGGCCACACGTTGTCGCACTACACCGACGTGCTCACGAACCCGCTCAATTGGAAGATCGCGTGGACGACGCTTTGGATCGGCACGACGGCGATGGTGATCATGCTGGCGATCGCGATCCCGCTTGCCTACTACATGGTGTTCCGGGCCGGGAAGTGGGAGCTGTTCTTGCTGCTGTCGCTCGTGTTGGCCGACGAGTTGGCGCCGGTGGTCAAGATCTACGCGTGGCAGGTGATCCTCGGCCGCAACGGCATCGTCAACTGGATGATCCCCGGCCCGCCGAAGTCGTTTCTCTTGTTCAGCTCGTTCGCCGTGATCGTCACGCTGTCGGCCACGTACATCACGTACACCACGATCCCGATCTATGCCGCGATGAAGGCGATCGACGCCTCGATGTTCGAGTCGGCGATCGACCTCGGGGCGGGATGGTCGGTACAGGCGAGGCGCATCCTGATCCCGCTCGCGGCGCCGGGCATCTTCATCGCGATGATCTTGGTCTACATCCCGATGCTCACCGACTTCGTCACCGCCGACATCGTCGGCGGAACCGGTAGTTACATGATGGGGCAGCGCGTCCGCGACCTGATCCTCGGTGCCGGCGACTGGGGCGCGGGCTCCGCGCTCAACCTCGTGTTGCTGACGCTGTCCGTGGTCTTCTCACTGCTCGCCTACCGGCTGGCCCGACTGAACAGGATCCAGACATGAGTGGGAACGATCTCCGCATCGACAGATCGAACGCCCGAACGCCCGATCACGACGGGGAGATCGTCGTCGACCGGGTGACGAAGCGGTTCGACAACGTCACCGCGGTCAACGACGTGTCGCTCACGATCCCTGGCGGGGAGTTCTTCTCGATGCTTGGGCCGAGCGGCTGTGGGAAGACAACGACCCTGCGCATGATCGCCGGCTTCGAAGCGCCCGACGAGGGGTGCATCCTGCTCCAGGGCAACGACGTCACGCGCGTGCCCCCGGCGAAGCGCAATGTGAACATGGTATTCCAGGCCTACGGGCTCTTCCCGCACATGACGGTCGCGGAGAACATCGCGTTCGGACCGAAGATCAAGAAACTCGGCCGGGGGGAGATCGCCTCGCGGCTGGCCGACGTGATCCGGACCGTGCAGCTCGACGGGCTCGAGGATCGCCACCCCAACCAGCTCTCTGGCGGGCAACAGCAGCGTGTGGCGCTGGCCCGCGCGTTGGTGAACAGACCCGCCGCCCTGCTCCTGGACGAGCCGCTCGGCGCACTGGATCTCAAGCTGCGCAAAGAGATGCAGCTGGAGCTGAAAGAACTCCAGCAGCGTACGGGCACCACGTTCGTCTACGTGACGCATGATCAAGAGGAAGCGATGACGATGAGCGATCGCATCGCCGTGATGAACGGCGGCGTGGTCGAGCAGCTCGCGACGCCGCGTGAGCTCTACCAGCGACCGGCGAGCGCCTTCGTCGCGGGTTTCATCGGCACGTCGAACCTTATCGAGCTCCGTATCGACCACCGCGACGACGCGCTGCTGGCGATGGATCTCGGTGACGGGGAGCGGATCCTGGCCGTCGATCCGGGTGACGGCGGCGACCGTCGGCAGGCGACGATCACCGTGCGCCCCGAGTGGATCAAGCTCGCCAACGGCGCCGCAGAGGACCGAGCATCGTATGTCGGCGGTACGGTGATCGATGTCGTGTACCTCGGGTCGATCACCCAGCTCATCGTGCTGTTGCGCACGGGTGAACGCCTGACGGTGCACCGGCTCAATGACGAGGTCGGCGCGATCGACCCGCGCCCCGGCGAGCAGGTGATGCTGCGATGGGCGGCGGATCACAGCTACATCGTGGGGTCCACCGGCGACGAGTCCGTCGGAACCGATGACGGTACGAAGGAAGGACGGATCGATGGTCACTGAGACCGACTCCATGACGGCAGAGCAGATCGTGGCCGACGCCAAGCGATACACGTTGTTCGACTGGCACGTGCAGTCCAAGGTGGCACCGCTGGCGATCGATCGCGCTGAGGGCGTGTACATGTACGGCGTTGACGGTCGGCGGTGGCTCGACTTCAGCTCCCAGCTGATGGGGGTGAACATCGGACACGGCGACAAGCGGGTCACCGACGCGATCGCGCGTCAGGCCGAGAAGCTTCCCTACCTGTCGCCGTTCCACGCGTTCGAAGGGCGGGCGGTCCTCGGCAAGCGTCTGGCCGGCTTGTGGCCGGGCGCGATGGAGAAGACCTTCTTCACGCTCGGCGGAGCCGAGGCGAACGAGAACGCCGTGAAGATCGCGAAGGCCGTGACCGGGCGGCAGAAGGTGCTCGCTCGATACCGCAGCTACCACGGGTCCACCTACGCAACGATGTCGCTGACCGGCGATCCGCGCCGCTGGCCCAACGAGAACCCCCCGATGCCCGGCGTGGTGCACGTGCTCGATCCGTATCACGGGCCCAAACGCGGGTTCGACGACGCCGGCACGGCTTTGGAACTGCTCGAGGAAACGATCGAGCTCGAAGGGCCCGAGACGATCGCGGCGTTCATCCTCGAGCCGGTGACCGGCACGAATGGCATCCTGATCCCGCCCGACGGCTACCTGCAAGGCGTTCGGGAGCTCTGCACCCGGTTCGGCATCCAGATGATCGCCGACGAGGTGATGTGTGGCTGGGGTCGCACCGGCGAGTGGTTCGCGGTCGACCACTGGCACGTCGTTCCCGATATCATCACCACGGCCAAAGGCCTCACGTCCTCCTACGCGCCGCTGGGCGCCGTCGGGCTTGCGCCGCACGTTGCGGCCTACTTCGACGAGAACATGTTCTGGGGCGGGCTCACCTACAACACCCATCCGCTCGGCGTGGCCGCCGCGATCGCCGCGATCGACGTGCTGGAGGACGACGACCTGATCGGCAACGCGAAGCGTCTCGACCCGGTGATGCGCGTGCATCACGAGGAGCTCGCGGCCGCGCACCCCAGCGTCGGAAGAACGCGCAACATCGGGCTCTTCGGCATCATCGAGCTCGTCAAGAACCGCGACACGATGGAGCCGTTGTCACCGTTCAACACGATGAACGACACGATGCAGCGTCTCAATCGATCGCTGATCGACAACGGCCTGTCGACGTTCATCCGGTGGTGGAACGTCATGACGAACCCACCGCTGTGCATCACCGAGCATCAGTTGGCCGAGGGATTCGAGATCCTCGACCGTTCGTTGGCGATCGCCGACGCGGCGATGGAGCGCTGAGCCGGCGATGGCCGATCGGATCGGTTTCATCGGCCTCGGCATCATGGGCAAACCGATGGCCAAGAACCTTCTCACGTCCGGTTTCGATCTGACCGTCCATTCCCGCAGCCCGGGCCCGATAGACGAGCTGGTCGCGGCGGGGGCGGCGCGAGCGGCGGGTGCGCGCGAGCTGGCGGTCACCAGCGACGTGATCATCACGATGCTGCCCGACACCGCCGATGTCGAACAAGTTCTTGTGGGGGACGACGGCGTGCTACAGACGGCGGCGCCGGGATCGCTCATCATCGACATGAGTTCGATCGACCCAGGGCCGACCCGGACGATTGCATCCACCTTCGCGGACCGTAGGGTCGCCATGCTGGACGCCCCGGTCAGCGGAGGTGAACGAGGCGCGATCGAAGGGACCCTCTCGATCATGGTGGGCGGCGGTGTCGACGCGTTCAATCGGGCGGCGCCCGTGTTCGAGGCGCTCGGTCGGAGCGTCACCCACATCGGACCGAGCGGAGCCGGCCAGGTCGCCAAGGCGTGCAACCAACTCGTTGTCGCAGCCACGATCGAGGCGGTGGCGGAGGCGCTGCTGCTTGCCGAGCGCTCCGGGGTCGATCCCGCGAAGGTGCGCGAGGCGTTGCTCGGCGGGTTCGCCAGTTCGAAGATCCTGGAGGTACACGGCCAGCGGATGCTGGATCGCACCTTCGATCCCGGCTTCCGTATCCGATTGCACCGCAAGGACGCCCGGATCGTGGAAGAGGCTGCCGCCGCAACAGGGGCGCCGATCCCCGCCTTCGCCGTCGTCGCGCGACAGCTGCAGAACGCGGTGGACGCGGGTGACGGCGATCTCGACCACAGCGGCTTGTTCGTCGAGTTGGCGCGACGGACGTCGGGATGACCGAGCGCCTCTACAGCACCGATGCCTACCTGGACGTGTGCGATGCGCGGGTGAGCGCGGTAACGCCGCTTGGGATCGTTTTGGACCGGACCGTCGCCTATGCGCGCGGCGGCGGTCAGCCGGGCGACACGGGCGTGCTGACGACCGATGCCGGCGACCTCGCAGTCCTCGACACCTTCGTCGATCGTGCGTCGGGCGAGCTGATCCACGCGCTGGCCGAGGATTCCGCGGCTCCGGACGTCGGCGCTGCGGTCCGAGTCGCGATCGACGCGGGCCGACGCCGAACGATCATGCGGACCCACACCGCACTGCACGCGCTCAGCGGCATCGTGTTCACCCATTTCGGCGCGAAGGTGACCGGCGGCAACATGGAGGCCGACGGCACCGCCCGCATGGACTTCGAGCTCGACAGCATCAGTCAGGAGTTCGGCCGCGACGTCGAGGAGCGTCTGAACGCGGCGCTCGCCGGGGCCCACGCGGTCAACGTGCTGTTCCTTCCGCGAGCCGAGGCGCTCGCCGACCCCGCCCTGATCCGCACGAAGGCCAACCTCATCCCCGCACACGTCGATCCGATCCGTGTGATCGACATCGAGGGGATCGACAAGCAGGCCGACGGCGGCACCCATGTTCGTTCAACGCTCGAGGTTGGCCACGTCGCCGTCGTCAAGACCGAGTCCAAAGGCAAGGCCAACAAGCGCATGCGGATCCTGCTGGATGGCCTCGCTAGCTGATCAGCGTGCCGAGCACGAGGAACAGCAGATAGACAACGATGCCGCCGACCGTGAGGACGAGCCGGAGTTGGCGCGGGATCGGGGAGTGGCCGAAGCCGTAGTACAGCAGCGGACCGATGAACGGCACCAGCAAGATGACCAGCATCCAACGGGCTCGGTGCGGCATCGGCGCGGACTCTTGTCGGATCAGGTCCCACATCGCCACCGCGACCCAGGTCGCATATAGCACGAACGGCAACACGTAGCCGTAGAGGCCGATCAGCAGACCTCCCCACGACGTTGCGAGCGGCACTCCCATGATGGCGATCTCCTTGGATACGGTCGGGCCTGACGCCGAACGGATCGAGTGCGGGTCTCGGATGTGGAACGCCTGCGGCACGTTCTCGCCACCCATCGCGATGATCGGCGGCGCGGCGACGGGGTCGCCCACCATCTGTGGCTGTGGCGGGGGCGCGGGCTGCGTGTGCCAATCCCCACCGGGGACCGCCCCGCCGAGCACTTCCAGGTAGCGAGCGAGGAACGTGATCGTTGGAGCCATCGACCCCCCGCCGGCCGGGAAGGGCCGCATGCCCGAGCACGGATACAGTGCCTCGATCGCGGGCGGCTGGCTCGTCGAGGCGTCGTTGTCCGCGAAGCAATCGCCGCCCTCCGACGGCGCCCCGAGCCCGAGGTCGGCCGTCCCGCTGCGGCGCACGATGTTGTCGCTCACGACGTTGTCCGCCGTCACCCAGACGTTCGTGTCGTAGATGGGGACGACCAAGATCCCGTACGTCGCCGAGTCTTCCACGAGGTTGTCGGTCACGAGGTTGCCGCGCCCACCGGTGACCAAGATCCCCGCGCCGAATGCCGGATACGTGAGGGCCAGCGTCGGTGCAGCCGGGTTCCCGTTGTCGTGCACGTCGTTGCCGGCGATCACGGCGTCGCGTTGCGGCGGGTACAGCTCGGAGTCCAAGGTGTTCGGCACGATGCCCGCGAGGTTGCCGAACCACTCGCTGTTCACGATCGCCAGGTCGCCACCTGCGTTCGTGCCCGAGAATCCCGCCGCGTTGTCCGTCGAGATCACGTCGGTGATCACCGCGTGGCACGGGTAGCACTGCCCGATGTAGAACCCGGAGTCGGGCGATCCGCTCGCGTAGGAGTGATCGAACTGCCCGAACACCGAGTCGTAGGCGAAGATCCCGTACTCGCCATTGTCGTATGCGGTGAGATACGAGCCCCAGTACCCGTGCACGCGGCTCCAGAGGAACCCGTTCAAGAGTTCGTGGCGCGCCGTCACGTTCTGGATCACGACCCCGTCGGCCTCGATCACCTGGATCCCGTTCGCACGCTCGAACCCGCCGTCGATGATCGTCGTGTTGCGGTTCTCGCCGCGGATCGTGATGTACGGGGTCGTGACGGTCACCTGCTCTTCATAGACGCCGGGGGACACCAACACCATGCCCCCCGGTTGCACGGCGTCGACCCCTTGCTGGATCGTCGGGTAGTCGCGCGGCACGCGCACCGTGTCGGAGAAATTCGCCGGGGGTTGCTCGACACCGGGCCCCACCGAACCGGTTCGGCCCGGTAGGGGGACGTCGCCCACCGCCACCGTCCCGATCATCCCGACGCCCGGACCGCCGTGATACCGGCAGTAGTACGTATAGATGCCGGGCTGATCGAAGGTGTGTGAGAACGCGGCTCCCGGCTGCAGGTCGCCGGAATCCCATGAGCCATCGTCGGCGGTCACGGTGTGGGGCGCGCGTCCTTCGTTCGTCCACTCGACGGTCTGCCCCGGTTGGATCCGCACGATCTGCTGCGCGAACACGTTGTCCAGCACCTTGACCGTCGCACCGTAGTCGGGACCGGCCGAGGCATCCGCCGTCGGGATCGTGAGCCACGCCGCCACGCCGACCAGGAACACCACTGCCGCACGCCGACCCATCGGCGCGGACGCTAGCACGGGTTCAGCGCAGCGCCGCGGCGTACCAGTCGGCCACCTCGGTGAGCCAGCGCGACGGCGCCTCCATCTGGGGCAGATGGCCGACGCGCGTCAGCAGACGACCTCGCCACGCCGGGTGGGTCCGAAGCGCCACCATGGCGTTGCCGACCGGGACGAACCTGTCGTTGCGACCGTGGATCACGAGGACCGGACAGGCGGTGTTGCTCATCGCTCGCGAACCGAGCTCGCGACTGCGCGCGTAGGTGTTGATCGAGCGGGCCGCCTCGAGGAATGCACCGGGCGCCTCCGGATCCGAACGTAGGTCCGAGATCAGATCGGCGTGCAGCGCGATCACCTCGTCGGGGATCGTGGTCGGATCGACCGTGAGCATCCGAAGGCCCAGCCGCACGAACGATTCAGGATCGACGGCCGAGCGCCGAGCCTTCACCATCGCCTCCCCGATCCGGGGCAGGTCGTACGCGGCGAAGGACCCGAGCACGATCGGATGCGGGAAGCTCCCGTGCGCCAGCGGGAAGACCGAGGACGTGAGAACCACGCCGCCGACCCGTTCGGGCTCGACCGCGGCCTCCAGGAGCGAGACGATGCCACCCATCGAGTTCCCGGCGAGGATCACGGGCCCGTCGGTCGCCGCGTCCAGGAACCGGGAGAGCCAGTGCCGTTCGCGCATCAGCGTGGTTCCTCGACCCATGCGAGGTGATCGCCCGAATCCCGGCAGATCAAGAGCGATGACCCGTCCGAGACCGGCGAGGCCGGGGGCGACCTGAACCCAGCTGAGGCTCGACCCCCCGAGCCCGTGTACGAGGACGAACGTCGTCTCCGAGGGCCCCTCCCAGATTCGATAGGCGACGGGACCGTCGATATCGAGCGTTTCGAGGGGCGGGAGCTCCAGTGTCACCCAGTCAGCCTACCCTTGTCGCCAGATGCCCCCGGTCGAAGGGTGTTTGGCACCGCTTGTGAAGCGCTTCACAAGACCTTCACATGCTCTGAGCTTTACTTTTTCACGAACCGCCCCTACCATGGCTCCAGAGCGGCAAATGCGTTTGCGCAAGAGGGATGCGAACCCGTGGACCGTTCGCGACGTATCCGGAGGAGCGACCCCGAGTTCCCGAAGACCGGCTGTGCTGCGTCCTGCGGCGAAGCGGCTTCGAGGAGGAGGATGATACGAAGTGCCTGATCCAGCTCGTCCCCTAGGGACCGACGACGCTGATGACCTGCGCCTCTACCTCGAGGCGGCGGCCCGCGAGCCGCTGCTGACCAAGGAGGAAGAGGTCGAGCTTGCTATGACCATCGAGGGCGGCAAGGAGGGCGAGGAGCGCCTCCGCGCCGGCCGTCTGCGTTCGGAGAAGTCCATCGCGAAGGCCCGCGCCGACGTGCGCAAGGCCGAGGCCGCCCGCCAGCGGTTCATCATGGCCAACCTTCGTCTGGTGGTGTCGGTGGCCCGCAAGTACCAGGGCCAGGGTCTGCCGCTGCTCGACTTGATCCAGGAGGGCAACATCGGCCTGATGCGTGCGGTCGAGCTGTTCGACTGGCGCCGAGGCTTCAAGTTCTCCACGTACGCGACGTGGTGGATCCGCCAGGGCATCACGCGTGCGATCGCGGATCGCTCGCGCTCGATCCGCCTGCCGGTCCACATACACGACCGGCTGCGCAAACTGAACCGAACGCGGTTCCAGTTCGCGCAGTCCGTGGGTCGCGAGCCCACACGCGAGGAGCTGGCGAAGGCCCTCGACACCACGGTGGAGGAGATCGACGATCTGACGGAGATGGGCCGCCGAGAGCCGCTGTCCTTGCAGTCGCCCGTGGGCGAGGACACCGAGCTCGGCGACCTGATCGAAGAGATCGATTCCGACGCCGGGTTCAACGAGGTCGAAGACCAGCTGCTGCGCGAAGAGATCGGCGGCGCCGTCGACCAGGTGCTCGATGAGCGCGAACGTCACGTCGTGGCGCTGCGCTACGGCCTGGAGAACGGTCAGCCGCTCAGCCTGCGCGAGACCGGAAAGGTGCTCGGGCTCTCGGGTGAGCGCGTGCGTCTCATTGAGCGCGAGGCGCTGCGCAAGTTGCGCGACTCGAACCTGATCAACGCGGTGGCGCTCGGCAGCTAAGCGAGCCAAGGAACGACCGCACACGGGGCGGCCCTTCGGGCCGCCCCAGTGCATCTGCGTCCATAAGCTGGGCTGTGGGTACGATGCGACCGTGAGCCAAGAGTCCCTGTTCGACTGGATCCGCAACTCGGTGATCGGCGCCGACGAGGCGGTGGTGGGCCCCTACGGTCTGCGGCGTGTCACCTATGCGGACTACACCGCGTCGGGTCGTTCCCTTGCACCCATCGAGGACTACATCCGCGACGCGGTGCTTCCGCTGTACGCCAATACCCACAGCGAGTCCTCGGGCACCGGCATGCAGACCACGCGGTTCCGCGAGGATGCGCGCCGATCGATCCTGCAGACCTGTGGAGGCGACGCGGCGACGCACGCCGTTGTGTTCGCCGGGTCGGGTTCCACGGGCGCGATCGACAAGCTGGTGACGTGTCTGAACCTGCGCGTGCCCGCCGATCTCGATAGTCGCTACCAACTCCGAGACCGGATCCCCGCCGGTGAGCGCCCGGTGGTGTTCATCGGCCCGTATGAACACCACTCGAACGAATTGGCGTGGCGCGAGTCGATCGCCCTCGTGATCGAGATCCCCGAGGACCATGACGGCCGGATCGACCTGGCTGCCCTCGAGGCTGCGCTGATCGAGCACGGCGACCGACCGGTCAAGATCGGCAGCTTCTCGGCGGCGTCGAACGTGACGGGCATCCTGTCGGACACGCGCGCGATCTCGGTGCTCCTGCACCGTTTCGGCGCACTGTCGTTCTGGGACTTCGCCGCGGCCGCGCCTTACGTCGAGGTCGAGATGGCTCCGCATCGAGCCGGCGAGGATCCCGACCTCGACTACAAGGACGCGATCTTCCTCTCGCCGCACAAGTTCATCGGTGGGCCGGGCACGCCCGGCGTCCTGGTGGCCCGGCGGGATCTGTTCCACAACGCCGTCCCGAGCGTCCCCGCCGGCGGCACGGTGGAGTACGTGAACCCCTTCGAGCATGTGTACCTGTCAGACATCGAGCGTCGCGAAGAGGGCGGGACCCCAGACATCGTGGGATCGATCCGCGCCGGTCTCGTCTTTCGGTTGAAGGAGGCCGTCGGGGCCGAAGCTATCCGAGAACGAGAGGAGTCCTTCACACATCGGGCGTTGCACCGGTGGGAGGAGAACCCCGATATCAAGGTGCTCGGCAGCCACGACCTGCCCCGCCTGTCGATAGTGTCGTTCGTGGTGCGCCACGAGGGCAGGTACCTGCACCACAATTTCGTCGTGGCGCTGCTGAACGACCTCTTCGGGATCCAAGCACGCGGGGGATGCTCGTGCGCAGGTCCCTATGGGCACCGACTCCTGGGGATCGACATCACCACGTCCACCGAGTTCCAGGAGCAGATCGCGCTCGGCTGTGAAGGCATCAAGCCGGGCTGGATCCGCGTCAACTTCACCTATTTCCTGTCCGAGGCCGTGTTTTCATTCGTCTTGGAGGCGGTGGATCTGGTGGCTCGCGAAGGCTGGAAGCTGCTGCCCTGGTACCGGTTCGATACGGCGAGCGGGTTGTGGAACCACGTTGACGGTGTCCCCGAGCCGCCGATGACGCTGGATGCGGTTTCGTTCGACGTCGAGGGTCTCCACGCGGAGACCCACCGTCATCACGAACAAGAGCCTGCGCTGCAGCGGTATCTGGCTGAGGCGAGTGAGCTGCTGGCGGATCCTCCCTCTGCGCCGTCGGTGGCGCCACCCGACGGCCCTGTCGGAGACGCCTTCGAACGCCTGCGCTGGTTCTGGTTGCCGGGGGAGCTCGCGGCCGAGCGCTGAAACGTCGTTCAGTCCGACACCCTGTCCTGCCGATGACCTACGCGGGATGGAGGTTTCCGCGTTCCAGTCATCCGCCGCGAACATCTCGCGCGTTTCGCCCGATGGGAAGGGTGAAGAGCCCGACGGGCGAGCGCGCGAACGCGCCCTCGTCGCGCGGGCCAAGGAAGGCGACCGTGATGCATTCGGAGCGCTCTATCGAGACCATGTCGCCGCCGTGGCGCGGCTCGTGCGCTTCCGGCTCGGACGCGAGGATGAGGACGCCGTCTCGGAGGTCTTCCTCCGGGCATGGCGCGGCCTCGGCGCCTATCGGGACACGGGTGTTCCGTTCGCGGGGTGGCTCTACGGGATCGCCCGGCATGTGGCGATCGACGCCCTCCGTGCCTCGGTCCGGACCGAGCCGCGGGCGGAACTCCCGGATGCGGGAGTCGAGCCGATGACCGCAGAGCTGCTGACGCTGCACGACGCGATCGAGCAGCTGCCGACCGAACAGCGCCAGGTGATCGAGCTGAAGTACCTGGTCGGACTGTCGAACGCGGAGGTCGCCGAGGCGATGGATTCCTCGCCCGGCGCGATCAACGCGAAACAGTGGCGGGCGCTGAAGGCCTTGGCCGACGTCTTGGAGGACCGGTCATGACGCCGGCACCGGATCCCGCGGCGGTGCTCGTGCACGAGCGGCTCGAACAGGCCGTCGCATCGATCCGCACGCCCGACGTGGAGGCCGGCTGGGCCGCTCTTGCGGCGAGGCTGGATGTGCCGC
>JBDUBL010000066.1:0-12126 GCA_040004125.1 Actinomycetota bacterium | reverse complement strand
ATGGACCCCAACACCGACGTCGGTCCGGTGATCGATCGTGGCGAGGTGGATCGGATCGGCGAGTGGGTGACCGAGGCCCAGGTGCAAGGTGCCGAGGTGCTGACCGGCGGCAAAGCCGACGGCCCGTTCTTCCAGCCGACGCTGTTGTCCCAGACCACCCCGCAGATGAAGGTCCGTTGCGAGGAGGTCTTCGGGCCGGTGGCGACGATCACCCCGTATCAAACATTCGAGGAGGCGCTGGCCGAAGTGAACGATTCGAAGTACGGGCTGCAGGCCGGTGTGTTCACGAACGACATCAACCGCGCCTTCGAGGCGCACCGCACGCTCGATGTCGGCGGCGTGATCGTGAACGACGTGAGCGCCTTCCGCGCCGACCAGATGCCCTACGGCGGGTCGAAGGAGTCCGGGTTCGGCCGCGAGGGCCTGCGCTTCGCGATGGAGGAGATGACCGAGCCGCGCATCATGGTGCTGTCGCACGTGCCGCTCTAGATCGCGCCACGCGTCGCATTCCAGAGCGCAGTAGCCTTCCGGCATGACGCCCGACGCCGCGTGGGTCTACGCGATCTTGCCGTTCGTGACGATGGCGGTGCTCACGTTCGGGCTCGTCGTGGTGTTCCGTCAGCGGGCGTCGGTGCGTCGGGCGGCGGGCCCCCGCCAGCGCGAGCCATCCGATCCACCCCGCCCGTGGTGGGGGAACCCCTGGCTGTGGTTGGCGATCGCCGCAGCCGCAGTGGTCCTCGGGGCGTTCGTGTGGGTCGGGCTCTTCTCCCTCGTGCTGGTGGTGATCCCGCTGGTGATGCTGCAGCGACCGCGGCGCCATCGGGAAGCGGACCCGAGCACCAACGGGCACGCGCATCGGGACGCCGGGCTCTTTAAGCCGGAGTGAGCACGCGCTCGGCGAAGGCGCCGATCAAACCGGCGGCCTTTCGCTCCCGACGCCAGAAGTAGTGATCGGTGCCGGCCACGATGGTGGCTTCGGCGTGCGGGAAGTGCTCGGCATAGGCGCGGAGTTCCTCGGCCGGTGCGAAGGTGTCGTGCTCGCCGGCCAGCAGGAGCGCCGGGCGGCGCAGCGCGCGCAGGTCGGTGGCATCGGGCAGCGGTGGCAGCGACAGGTCGTCGGGAACGAGAGGGAGCCCGATCAAGACCAAGGCGGCGACCCGCCGGTCATCGATCGCCGCGCGGACCGCCACGTTTGCTCCGAAGGACCAGCCGATCAGGATCGTCGGAAGGTCATGCTCCAGGGTTGCTCGCACGGTGCCGATCGCGGCCACCGCGTCGCGGATCTCGTCGCGCCCGCCGCCGTAGGTGCCGGTCGAGCCCATCACCCCGCGGAAGTTGAAGCCCAGCACGGCCAGCCCGTGGCTTGCCGCGAGCTCGTTGCGGATCGCCCACAGCAGCGGGTGATCCTTCGAACCGCCGTGACGGGGGTGCGGGTGGCACAGGACCGCGCTCCCGCGAGGGGCGGTCTCGGGCATGCGGAGCTCGCCCTCTAGGCGGGCGCCGTCGTCGGTCGTAAAGGTCACGTGTTCCATCGCTCTGGCACCATCGGAGCATGACGGAGCGCGAACGCCAACCCGAACGGACCGGTTTCGCACTTCGAGACCCGTATCCGTGGGTGGATCTGGCCGCGCTCGCGCGTGACGGACACGCGCTGGGATACGCGGCGCTGTTCCTGCCGGAGGTCGGTGCGCGCGACACCCTCGCCACGCTCACCGGTTTGGCAGGGGAGACGGACCGTCTGCTGCTGGGGACCGGGGTAGTGCCGCTGCCGGCGCGTTCGATCACATTGCTCGCGATGGCAGCGGCGACCGTGCAGGAGCGTTCCGGCGGTCGGCTGCTCCTGGGCGTGGGCACTGGCCCCTCGAAACCGGGGGCGCTGGCTCGGCTGCGGGCCACTGTCGAGGCGCTGCGCCGGGCCTTCGCCGACAACACGGGCGAGGTCGACGGTGAAGCGGTGCGGACGGGGCTGACGCTGCGCACCCCGCCGCAGATCTGGATCGCCGCGCTGGGACCGAAGGCGACGCGTCTGGCAGGCGAGATCGCCGACGGCGTGATCCTGAACTGGTGTACGCCCGAGCGGGTCGCCTCGGCGACCGTACAGATCGCCGAGGGCGCTGCGCTCGCCGGGCGAGACCCTTCCGGGGTGACGGTTGCTGTCTACGTCCGGGCGGCGCTCGCGGTCGGCTCGGCCGAACCGGCGCGCGAGGCGGCGGCAGCGTACGCCTCCTACCCAGCGTATCGCCGACAGTTCGCCGACCTGGGGATCGATCCCGCCGACCCCGACGCCGTCGTGGCCGCGGTCATGATCACCGATCGTGCCGGGGCTCGGCGGCGCCTCGCCGCCTACCGCGACGCGGGGGCGGATCTGCCCATCGTGTATCCCGTGTTGCCTTCGGGCGCTCCGTCGTCGGCGCCGGCTCGCGAGACCCTGCACGCGCTGGCTCCCTCCTGACGCGCCGTTGCCAGTGCCGGTCGCTGCGCTACCATCCCAGTGTCCACTCCGCTGACGAACGGCACGAGAGGTGAAAGGGTACCGATGACCTACACGATCTGTGAGCCCTGCATCGATGTGAAAGACCGCGCCTGCGTCGACGAGTGCCCGGTCGACTGCATCTACGAGGGAGGCCGGATGCTCTACATCCAGCCCGACGAGTGCGTCGATTGCGGCGCGTGCGAGCCCGCCTGCCCCGTGACCGCGATCTTCTATGAAGACGATGTGCCCAGCGAGTGGAAGCAGTTCACGCCGATCAACGCGGAGTTCTTCGACGCAGCCGTCTCCGGGATCGGTTCACCGGGCGGCGCCGCACAGGTCGGGGCCGTGGCGGCCGACCACGCGACGGTCGCGGGCTGGGAAGTTCTCTAGCCTGCCCGCTCAGCTCGGTTCGAAGCCAGAACCCATCGCGCCGAGCACGGCCACGCTCGGGTCGGGCGGGTCATAGGGCAGGACCACCCGGAACGACGCGCCGCCCCCATCGCGCTCCTGGACCCACGCCCGTCCTCCGTGGAGCTCGGCGAATCGACGGACGAGCGTCAACCCGACGCCCACCCCCGGCGAGTGCCGCGGCGCCTCGGGACCCTGCTGGAACGGTTCGAAGATCGTGTTGCGCAGTTCCTCCTTGACACCGGCGCCGTCGTCCTCGACGACGAGCAATGCGCCCTCCTCGGTCGCCGAGACGCTCACCCAGATCGTCGAGGTGCTCGGTGTGTGCCGTGCGGTGTTCGCAAGCAGGTTCTCGACGATCCGCTCCACTTTGGCGCCGTCGGCCGGCACCATCACCGGGCGGATGTCCGTGCGGAGCCTCGCGTCGGGGATCAGGTCGGATTCCGCCAGAACCCGTCGCACGATCGATCCGACGTCGGTCGGGAGCAGGTTGGGCGTCACGATCCCGCGCGCGAGTCGGTCGAGGTCGAGCAGGTTCGTCACGAGGCGATCCAACCGACGTGCGTTCCCGGCGATCCGACGCGCGAGGTCCTTCGCGTCGTCCTCCTCCAGATGCACGTCGCCACGCTCCAGCGTGATCGCCAGTCCCAGGATCGCGGCCAGCGGTGTGCGCAGGTCGTGCGACACCGCCTGTAGGAACGTGTTCTTCATCTCGTCGAGCGCGCGCAGGCGGCGCGTGGCCTCGCGCTCGACCTCGAGGGCGCGCGCGAGCTGCTCCTCTGCCTGCTTGCGCTCGGTGATGTCGATCAGGAACCCTTGCCAGAACGGCGTGCGTCCTTCGAGCTGTACGAGCAGCGACGTGTCTTCCACCCAGACGATCCGGCCGTCCTTGCTGATCATGCGGTATTCGAGGCTGAACCGGCCGCTTCCCTCGCTGTTGCTTGCGACATCGGCGGCGAGCACCCGCTCGCGGTCGTCGGGATGCACCGTGCGCGACCACAGGGTCGGGTCGGCCAGGACCTCTTCGGAGGTGTAGCCGAACAGGTCGGCCTGCTGCGGGGAGATATAGGTTGTGCGGGAGATACTCGGATCTTCGGGGTCGAACTCCTGCTGGTAGATCACCGCCGGGCCTTGCTCCACGATCAGCCGGAACTTCTCCTCTGCTTCGCGCAGCTGCTCCTCGGCCAGCTTGCGCGCGGTGATGTCGACGATGAAACCCTGCCACCAGCTCCCGCCGACGTCGGCGACGAATGTCGCCTCGTCGTGCACCCAGCGGTAGCGTCCATCGCGGTGGCGGAACCGGTAGTCGGCCGCGAAGGGTTCCTTGCTCCGGTTGGCCACCTCGTTCGCGGCGAGCACCGCGTCCACGTCGTCAGGATGGATGTGCGCGGCCCAGAAGTCGGGGACGCCCGCGAGCCACTCCTCCACCGTGTAGCCAAGGATCTGCTCCACTTGCGGGCCGATGTACATCGCCGCGAGCGACGCGCGATCAGGCGGCTCGCGGTACACGATCGCGGGCAGGTGCTCCACGGTGGCGCTGTGCACCAGCTCGCTGGCACGCAGCTGCTCCTCGGCCTCCTTGCGCGCGGTGACGTCGAACAAGAGCCCCTGCCAGGATCCCTCTTGCTCGGGGTCCGGCCGCAGGTAGACGGCCTCGTCCTGCAGCCACACGTACGCGCCGTCGGACCGCTGGAATCGGTACTCCAGCGAATATGCGCGATGCGTCCGGTTGGCTTCCGCGTCCACGGCCAGCACGCGCTCCCGGTCATCGGGGTGGAGGTGGTCGACCCAGAAGTCCGGCGTCCACGTCCACTGTTCCACCGTGTAGCCGAGCATCAGTTCCACCTGCGAGCTCATGAAGAACTTCTCGGGATCGGCATCCGGCGCCTCGCGATAGACGACGGCAGGGATGTGGTCGATCAGGGCCTGCAGCCGCTCGCGTGCGCGCTGGAGCTCCGTTTCGGCCCCGCGACGCTCGGTGACGTCGACCATCACGCCCTGCCAAGACACGGCGTTGCCGTCGATGTCGCGGATCAGCTGCGCCTCGTCGTGGAACCACACGGTCCGGCCGTCGGCGGCGATCATCCGGTACTCGCTTCGGTACGCGTCGCCCGTGGCGAAGGCCCGCTCGGCATCGTGTTGGATCACCGTGGCATCCCCGGGGTGCACGACCGACATCCAGAACCCCGGCTCTGCCCATCGACCCAGCGGGTAGCCGAGGATCTCCTCGATCTGCGGGCTCACGTAGAGCAGGGCGGTGTCCGGGGTATAGGCCGCGATCGTCGGCGCCTCCTGGTAGGTGATGACGGGCGTGTGTTCGACGATCTGACGGAACCGCTCCTCGGCCATCCGGATCCGTTCGGTTGCCTCGACCCGGTCGCTGACATCCATGATGAACCCCTGCCAGTAGGTCGGCGTGCCGTCGGTGGTTCGGATCAGAACCGATTCCTCGTGGACCCAGACGGTGCGTCCATCGGCCGCGATCATCCGGTAGTCCATCGAGAACGGGGCGCCCGTCTCGTTGGATTGCGCGTCGGCCGCGGAGACCAGCGCGACATCGTCGGGGTGGATCACCTCCGCCCAATGCTCGAGGCTGCCCGGCCACCATGTCGTCGGGTAGCCGAGCATCTCGGCGGCGTGTTCGCTCACGAAATCGATCGTGGCGGGCATCGTGGAGCCCGGCTGGAGGGTCTCGGTGTAGACCATCGCCGGCATCCGCTCGACGAGCACGCGGAACCGCTCTTCGGCCGCCCGCGACCGCTCCTCGGCCTCATGCCGCGTCGACACATCCACCAGGAACCCTTGGAAGAACGACACCTCGCCGTCATCGCCGAAGACCGCGCGCGATGTGTCCTGTACCCACACGTAGTGCCCGTCTGCATGACGCATCCGGTATTCCTGTGTGACCTCGTCGAGGTTCGAGATGCTCAGATGGCCGGCTGCGCGCAGCGCCGCATAGTCGTCGGGGTGCATGATGTCGAACCAGAATCGGTTGTCCTGCGTGAACCGTTCCGGCGGGAACCCGAGGATCTGTTCGACCTGCGGGCTGACGAACGGCATCGTCGCGTTGATGTCCTCACCTGGGATCGGTTCATCGATGTACGTGACGGCCGGGAGCGCTTCGACCATCGTCCGATACCGGTGCTCGGCCTTGGCGCGCGCGGCCTCGGCCTCCTTGCGAGCCGAGATGTCGACCAGGAATCCTTGGAAATACCTCGTGTCCGCGCCGTCGTCGCTGGGCACCGGTGTGGAGGTGTCGTGCACCCAGACCCAATGCCCGTCGGCGTGGCGCATCCGATACTCCTCGTCGAACGGGTGACCGGTGGCGCCGGCACGGCGGGCGGCCGCGTCGACGCGCTCCTGGTCATCGGGGTGCACGAGGTCGAACCAGGAGTCGGGGTCAGCCAGGAAGCCCTCCGCGGAACACCCCAGCAGGGTTTCGATCTGCGGGCTGAGGAACGCCATGCGGACCCCGTCGGGTTTCGACACGTCGACGTAGGTCACGGCCGGGATCCGTTCCACCACGCCGCGGTACCGGGTCTCCGCATCGCGCAGGCGCGCCTCCTGGCGTTGCCGCGCGATCGCCGCTCCCAACAACGCCGCGGCCGTTCGGACACCGTCGAGGTCTGTGGGGCTCCAAACCCGGGGACCGGCGCAGTCCTCGAAGCCGAAGCACCCCCACCACTGGCCCTCGACGGTGACGGGGTAGTACGCCAGGGAACGGATCCCCTGCAGCGCGAACTCGGTCTGTTCGATCTCGGGGAACGTCTCGACGTCGCCAACGATCGGAAGGCCCGCCGTCATGGCGTCGACCCAACGCGCGAACTCGGGGGTCCAGGGGGAGGCGTGCAGGCCGGGGTGATCCGCCATGGAGGGCACGCCCGGTGCACACCATTCGGCCTCCCCGGTCGCGAGGCTGGAGCCGTCGGCATCGACGTCGGTGCGGACCACGGTCGCCCGCGAGACGCCGGCCGCGACGCCGAACCGCGCGAGGACCTCCCGGAGGGCGTCGCGCCAGTCCGGTGCGAGCAGCATCCGCTCGGCGGCGAACGTGACGGCCTCCAAGATCGCGTCGCGGCGCAGCGGCGCGGGCCGTGATGTGCGCATCGGCTCAGCCATCCATCCGACTCCTGCGATCCCAGACCACGACGTGCCGACGGAACCCCGACGGGGTCGTGTTCCCTGGATTATCGGCCCAGGCCGGCCGGGGTGGAGTCCCGAGCCTGGGGGACCGTCGATGGTCCATGGCTTCGAAGGGCAACGAGCCCCGTCAGACGCCGGTGGCGCCGGGGGTCGCGCCCGCGCTCGGCAGCTCCTCGCGCTCCGGCCACCGGTCGCGCGAGCGCGCCGCTAGCTTGAACATCAGCGCGACCGCGTCGGGATCCTCGTCGGCCGAGCGTGACTCGATCACGCCGGCGGCGACTGCGTCGGCCCAGATCGATTGACCGAGTTCGGTCCGCACGATCGAGAGAGTCCAGCCGTCGCCCTGGCCGAGGCCGCCGAAGGAGATGTCTGCGTGCTCGGCGGCGAAGTCCGGGCAGCGCAGGCACCCGGGGCGCGTGAACCGATGGCTCTGCTTGAGCGGATACACGACCTCGTCGCCGTCGTCGGTGTAGAACAGCAGCTTGCCCTTGATGTTCACGCGGACCAGGTGGTCCAGATCGAGTCCGAGTTCGTGCTGGGCGATCTCGACCATCAGCCCGTCATAGGTGAAGGACTTCGAGCACAGGAGGCCGAACGTCCACGCGATCTTCTTGCGCCACTTGTTGACGCGGCGCGCCTCCATCGCCCCGGTGACCGAGGCTTGGCACCCCATCCCGACAAGCGCGACCTTCGACAACCCCATCTCTGCCGCCTTGAGCAGGGCGAGCGGATTGGCGCTATACGTGTAGCGGCTGCCAGCCGAGGCCAGCACGCCGTCGCGGTCGGTGACGATCGAGGGCTCACAATCCCACTGCCGCTCGCTCGAGAGGACCGAGGTCGCGGCCCCGTCGATAGCGCCCGTCTCGAGCCCCCAGATCAACAGCGCGCTGACGACGCCGCCATCCTGGCCGGCCATCAGTGACTCGGGCGAGGCCGCCCGGGCGAGGTAGATCTCCTGGTACTGACCGATCAGCTCCTCAGGCGCGCGGAGACGGCCGAACATCGTCTGGTCGATCTCGGATTCCCACTCGCGGAACCGGGGACATGCCAGCGTGCACAGCGAACACCCCTTGTCGCCGTGGGTACACGCGTCGGGCCCGTTGTCCTGCAGCTGGACCGGATAGTTGTCCTCATAACCGAGCACGTGGAAGGGGCACGCGACGATGCACGCCGTGCACCCGGTGCACAGGCCGGTCGTGACTACCTCGTGATAGAGCTGTCGCCACTGGGTCCCGTCGGCCTTGGGCATGGCCGACAGCGTACTGCCCCGTGCCGGGCGATGTTCGACGTCAGATCGAGAACGAGTCGCCGCAGGCGCACTCGTGGACGGCGCGAGGGTTGCGCACCTTGAGGCCGCCGCCGAGCAGCGCCGCGTCGAACTCCAGCGTGGAGCCCTCGACGATCGGTGCGCTTCGCGGATCGACGAGGACACGCACACCGCTCGCGGCCGTGATGACATGGTCCTCGGGCGCGGCGTGGTCATCGAACCCCAGTTCGTAGGAGAACCCGGAGCACCCGCCGGCGATCACGCGCAGGCGCAAGACCGGCTCCGCGTGACCCTGTTTCGCGCCGAGCTGCGCGATCTTGTGCGCGGCCGCGTCGGTGACGGTGATGGGATCGATTGTCGTGCTCACCTCCCCAGGATACGCCCGGATCGACCGAACAGCGCTTCAGCCGGCCAGAACGCCGGCGAAGATCCGTGCATAGATCCTCGCCGCCGTGACGAGATCCCCCAGGGCGACCGATTCGTCGGCGGTGTGGGCGACCGACAGCGAACCCGGCCCGAAGATCACGGCCGGGATCTCTGCGTCGTTCAGGTAGAAGCGCGCGTCGGTGATCCCGGTGAACCCGACATCCGCCGGCGCGTGATCCTCGGCGCGCGCGGCAGCCCGGATCGCCTCGGCGATGGGCGCGTCTGCGTTGGCCTCTGCCGCGTCGGTCCACTCACGGATCTCGACGCGCACATCCACCTCGGGGTGTGTTGCCTGGATGTCGGCTGCCAACGCCACGAACGGCGACCGCACGGCCTCCCGATCCGTCTCGCCGGGTAGCAGGCGACGGTCGATGTCGATCACGCAGCGATCGGGCACGACGTTGGGGGCACTCCCACCCTCGATCAGGGCGGCGTTGACGCTCGGGCGACCGCAGAGCGGGTGCTCGGTGTCGGGGAGCGCCTCGCGCAGGCGCAGCAGGAACCGGGCCATCGATGTGATCGCGTTGACGCCTCGATCCGGCTGTGAGCCGTGGGCGGCCTTCCCATAGGCGGTGGCCGTGATCCACGCGCCGCCGCGCTCGGCAAGTCCCAGCTGCAGATCACTGGGCTCGCCGACGATGGCCGCCTCTTGGGTCAGCCACCCGCCTTCCCACAACACCTTCGTACCGTGGATGCCAGCGAGCTCCTCGTCGGCGGCGAGGTGGAACGTGACCGTCCCCGCACCCTCGATCCCGGACCGTCGAACCGCGGCTGCCGCCGCGAGCGCCGCGGCGATCGGTCCCTTCATGTCGCACGCGCCCCGCCCGATGAGCCGTCCGTCGATCACGGCACCGCCGAACGGGTCCACCGACCACGTTTCCGGTGAGCCGGCCGGCACGGTGTCCAGGTGCCCGTTCCACGCGAGCGACCGGCCGGTGCCGGAGCCGATCGTCGCGACCACGCTTGGCCGGCCGGCCTCTCCCCGGACGATCTGCGGGGACGCGTCCAGCCCCTGCAGGATGTCCACGGCGACCGAGGCGGCGTCGTCCTCGGTGCCCCCCGGGTTCTCCGAGCGGGCCGCGATCAGGGAGCGCGCGAACGCCAGCACCTCGTCGGGATCGACCGCCGCCGCGACCGCGTTCGCATCCATGTCCATCGGGCGGGGACGCTACCAGCGGGTCGCGAGCATGTGTGCGGGCTCACCCCCGTACGATGGAGCCATGTCCGAGTTGGCCCTCGCGCTGGCGCCGCACCTCGACGCGGATCCTCGCCCAGAGCCGGCGCCGGGGGACCGCCTGGCGGCGGTGCTGGCGCTGATGATCGATGAGGACGAGCCCTCGCTGTTGTTCACCGAGCGCGCCGCCGCGATGTCCCGGCACGCGGGTGAGGTGTCCTTCCCCGGCGGGCTGCAGGATCCCGGCGACGCCGACCTGCGCGTCACGGCTCTTCGCGAGACGAACGAGGAGATCGGGATCCCACCGGGCGCCGTGCATCTCTTGGGAGCCTTGCCGCCGATCCACACCTTCGTCTCGGCGATCCTGGTGACTCCCTTCGTCGGGCTGGTGGGGTCGCTGCCGCCGCTCACCGTGAGCCCCGTCGAGATCGCGCAGGTCCTGACCGCGCCGATCCGCGAGCTCGCTGCGATCGAGGAGCAGCGAGTCCTGCGCGAGCAGGGCGGGAGCACCTGGCGCGGTTGGTGGTACGAACTGCCCGAGGCCACCGTGTGGGGTGTGACCGGTTTCATCGTGCACGGCCTCCTCGAGCTCCTGCGACGGGAGGCGGCATGGACGACCGTATGAACCCCGAAGACCGCGAGCTTCGAGCCCTGCTGGGCGACGTCGGAACGATCGCCGTCGTGGGGCTTTCGTCTCGTCCGGGGCGGCCGTCGTTCGAGGTCGCAACGTATCTGGCCGACCACGGGTACCGGATCGTGCCGGTGAACCCGAATGAGCGCGAGGTGCTCGGCGAGCCCGCCTACGCGTCGCTGCTCGACATCTCGCGCGATCTGCCCATCGATGTGGTCGACGTGTTCCGGCGCCCGAGCGCGACGCCCGAGATCGCACGCCAGGCGGTGGCGATCGGCGCGAAGGTACTGTGGCTGCAAGAAGGGATCGTCAGCGAGGAGGCCGCCGCGCTCGCCTCGGCCGGCGGGCTCGAGGTCATCATGGGGGTCTGCATCAAGCACGTGCGCGAACGACTGATGGGGGAGACAGCGACATGATCAAGAAATGGGAGTACTTCGTGGCACCGCTGCTGGAGCACAATCCGGGAGAGATCCTCAACACCTTCGGTGAGGACGGGTGGGAGCTGGTGAACGTCGTGGCCCAGCCCACACCGACGGGCGGGACCTCACTCGTCGCCTATCTCAAGCGTTGGTCGGAGAAGTGAGCGTGCTGACGATCGACCACGTCGTCTTCGCGGTCCGTGACCTCGACGAAGCGGCGGAGCACGTGCTCGAGGAGCACGGGCTCGCCTCCGTGCCGGGGGGCGTGCACCCGCGCTGGGGAACGGCCAACCGGATCATCCCGCTGGGCAACGCGCAGTACCTCGAACTGCTCGCCGTCGTCGACCCGGACGTCGCCGCGACGACGCCGCTGGGCCGAGCGCTCGCCGCGACGACCGCCGCAGGCGACGGCTGGTTCGCGATGTGTCTGGCGACCGACGAGATCGAGTCGGTCGCAGGCCGGCTCGACCTCGATGTTGTGCCGGGGTCGCGAGCTCTTCCCGACGGCGGGCTCGTTTCGTGGCGTGGCGCTGGGCTCGAAGATGCGATCCGGACCCGCGATCTGCCGTTCTTCATCGCCTGGGACGTTCCGATGTCCTTGCATCCCGGTTCGATGCCGATCGAGCATCCACGAGGGGCAACCGGCATCGCCTGGGTCGAGGTCGACGGCGATCAGGCGCGCTTCACCGCGTGGGTCGATGCGGCGCCCCTCCCCGTCCGGTTCCATGCCGGCGAGCCGGGCGTTCGAGCCGTGGCGCTTCCGACGCCGACCGGGCAAGTCGTCTGGAGATGACCGACCGCTAGTTGTAGTTCCCACCAAGGTTGTTGACAGGCGAGAGCCTCCCTGCACGGTTTGGGCTGACCAAAGCTCCCGACCGAGAAGGAGGCTCTCGTGTCCCATCGTAGGGCTCGACTCACCCCGTTCGGACGATGGCTGATCGTGCACAGGGTCGAGGTGCTCGGCTGGCCGGTTGCGCATGTTGCCACGATGAGCGGCGTCTCCCCGAGCCACCGCGCACAAGTGGCTCCGACGCTTCCGGGAAGAAGGCCTCGCCGGTCTCGAGGATCGCTCAAGCGCACCCGAGCATCGGCCTCGTGCGCTCCCGCCGCGAGAGGTCGCCAGGATCTGCCGGGTCCGGGTGCGGACGAAGAACGGTCCACACCGCCTCGGCCCCGAGCTCGGCC
>JBDUBL010000065.1:0-12230 GCA_040004125.1 Actinomycetota bacterium | reverse complement strand
GTCGCCCGGGGCAGGACTTACATCTAAACCGCGCCATGCTCAGCCACCAACGGTGACCTTACGTGGGTCGTTTCGCCCGCGGCTGGCATCGACTACCGGGGAACATCCCCGGGCAACCACAGACCCGGACCAGAGCCCGCTCGAGGATAGGCAGACGGTCGCGATGGGCGCAACAGCGCCCTGCCGGGCAAGGAACGAGCGGCCGCGAGCGCGTGGACCTGCGACGCGCCACCCGACCGCAGAACCTCGGCGGCCGCGGCCATCGTGGCCCCGGTCGTCAGGACGTCGTCGACGAGCAGGACACGGGCGGGCGGCGGACGCACGGCTCGGAAGGCCCCGCGCATGGCGGTACGTCGCTCGGCACCCGAGCGCCTGGCCTGTGGATCGGTTGCCGCTGGTCGACGCAGGAGGTGTACGGCGGGCAGATCGAGGCGGTGCGCCAGGGCGACGGCCAGCGCGCGCGCCTGATCGTACCCCCGTTCGGCACGCCGGCCGCGGGCCAGGGGCACCCACGTGACCACATCGGCCGCGGCCGGCGGATCCACGGCAGCCATCGCGTCGGCCATCGCGGCGGCCACGTCGCGCCAGCCCGAGAACTTCAACCGGTGGACGGCGCGCTTGGCCGGGCCGTCATAGGCGAACGCGGCCCTCGCCGATGTCAACGATGCCGGCGGGCAGTCGGCGCACGACGGGACGGGAAGGATCGAGGGGCTGCCGCAGCGTTCGCACCACGGCGGCGCGAGCGGCCGCAGCGCACGCACGCACACGGGACAGAACGGCCAGGGACCGCTCCCACAGCCGGCGCACGCACGCGGAAAGACGACATCGAGCGCTCGACCCCACATGCGGGGACCGTACCGGCCGCCACCGACACACCTAGGGCAGGCGTACCTGCACGGGAGACCCCCCACGGAGCTGGATCGACAGCTGCTCGTCGCCACGCAGCGCCGGGTAGCCGATAGCGCGCCCACGCCCCGACTCGTCGTCGAACTCGATCTCGAGCAGCGCGTGCGGCCTGCCGTCGATCGTGAACGACACGTCAGGCGGCGCATCCGCCGCGAACGACACGCGGATCGCATCGCTCAGACACTCGAGCGTTTCGAACGCGACCCCCGCCACCTTCGTGTCGATCGTGACACTGCCCCGACGGATCGCGGCGCGCGGCCACGGCATGAGGAACGGCTCGCCGGGGTGCACGACGGCCGCCTCGCCGTCGATGACGACCCCGCACTCGAGGCGGTACCACCCGGCGGGCATCTCCATCGTGGAGATCTCGAAGGGGACGAAGGTGTCCTGGGTCGGCGAAGCCTCCAGCACGACGGGCTCGGTCCCGACCGGGTAGGACTCCCCGCCGCCGAGCTCGGCCGCGCGGGCCGTCTCCAGCCGGACCTGATGAGGGAGGCCATCGGCCCCCCGCAGCAGGAAGGCGCCCTTCACCGCGGCGGGGAATCGCTCGAACTTGGCCCGGATCGAAACACGGTCGTCCATCGGCACGGAGCCTAGCCCCTCCTCACGTCCCCTGCTGCCACGAGTTCAGATACGTGACCTGCTCGGACGTCAGCTCGTCGATGTCGACGCGCATCGCGCGAAGCTTCAGACGCGCGACCTCCTTGTCGATCTCGGTGGGCACCGGATAGACGCGGTTCTCCAGCGACGTGTGGTTCTTGACGATCCACTCCACCGACAGCGCCTGGTTCGCGAAGGACATGTCCATGACGGCCGCGGGGTGGCCCTCCGCGGCGGCCAGGTTCACGAGCCGCCCCTCTCCGAGCAGGCAGATCCGACGGCCGTCAGCGAAGGTGTACTCGTCGACGGAGTCACGGAACCGACGAACCCCGCCCGTGGCCAGCTCCCGCAGGGCCTCCTTGTCGATCTCGACGTCGAAGTGCCCGGAGTTGCAGACGATCGCGCCATCCTGCATCACGTCGAGATGCTCGCGTCGGATCACACTCGTGTTGCCCGTCACCGTGATGAACAGATCGCCGACCCTGGCGGCCTCTCGCATCGGCAGGACCCGGAACCCCTCCATGAGCGCCTCGAGCGCCGCGGTCGGGTCGACCTCGGTCACGATCACGTGCGCGCCCATCCCGCGAGCGCGAGACGCCACACCGCGGCCGCACATGCCGTAGCCGACGACGACGATCGTCCGCCCGGCGAGCAGCCGGTTGGTCGAGCGCATGATCGCATCCAGCGTCGACTGCCCGGTGCCGAACCGGTTGTCGAACAGGTGCTTTGTGTCCGCGTCGTTCACGGACACGATCGGGTAGGCGAGGGCGCCCTCGTTGGCCATCGCACGCAGGCGGATCACGCCGGTCGTCGTCTCTTCCGTGCCGCCGATCACGTCGACAAGCTGATCGGCGCGCGAGGTATGCAGCACGTGCACGAGGTCGGCGCCATCATCCATCGAGACCTGTGGGTGCAGGTCGAGCACCGCGTTGAGGTGCTTGTAGTACGTGTCGTTGTCCTCGCCCTTGATCGCGAACGTCTCGATGCCGCTTTGTTCGGTCAGGGCCGCCGCCACATCGTCTTGGGTCGACAACGGGTTCGAGGCGGCGAGCAGCACCTCGGCCCCGCCTGCGGCCAGCGTCTCCATCAGGTTCGCGGTCTCGGTCGTCACATGCAGACAGGCAGCGATCCGGATGTCCTGGAGCGGCCGCTCCTTCTCGAAACGCTCTTTGATCTGGGCGAGCACGGGCATCTCGCCGCCGGCCCACTCGATCCGCTCTCGGCCCACAGGTGCGAGGGCCGGGTCTTTGATGTCTGCCATCTCAAACTCCTTCCGGGGGGAGGCGGGGGATCAGATCCACGAGGAGCCTCCCGATCGCCGCCGCGGTCGAGTTCGACACGCGGAGGACGTCCTCGTGGGTGACGTGGTCGCCGTACGCATTGGTCAGGCTACAGATACCGAGCACCCGAAGGCCGAGGGCATGCGCCGGAAGGGCTTCCGGCACCATCGACATGCCGACGACGGTCGCGCCCATCCGGCTGAGCATCTCCACTTCGGCGGGCGTCTCAAAGGCCGGCCCGCGCATCGCGGCATAGACGCCCTCGGTGGCAGCGATGCCGAGGGCATCGGCACGCTCGATCGTCGTGGCGACAAGCGCGGGGTCATACACCGCCTGGGTGTTGATGAATGCGGGCATCCCGTCCGGATAGCGCCATCCGCCCAGTGGCACATCCCCCATCATGTTGAGGTGGTCGCGCAACACGACGACGGTGCCGGCGGCGAGGCCGGGAGCGAGACCGCCGACCGCCGCGGTCAGCACCATCGTGTGGACACCGAGCACCTGGGCTAGACGCGGAAGGATGGCCGGGATCTCCGGACCGTGACCCTCGTAGAGATGGAAGCGCCCGCTGAAGGCCGCCACGGGCACCTCGGCCAGCGTGCCGAGCAGCAACGTGCCCGCGTGACCGGGCACACCGGTAGCCGGCAACCCGAGATCTTCATATGCGAACGACGCGTCGACGACGAGCGCCTCGCCAAGCGCCGAGGCCAGCCCCGAGCCGAGCACCAGCCCGACGGCCGGCACCAACGTCGTGGTCTCGCGGATCGCCGCGGCGATCGTCCGGGGCGTTCGATCGGCTGGCCCGGGCAGCCCGGCGTTCATCCGAGATCCGCCGCCGTGAGCGCGGCCTTGAGCCCGCCGATCACCGCCACCGGCGTCGGATCCTCGCCGCGTCGTATCCCCACGTAGCAGGTGGCGAAGTCCCCCAGCATCACCAGCGACAGCAGCGACGCAAGGGGGCCCTTTCCCGACACGCGAACCTCGCGAACCTCGGCTCCGACCGCGCGGACGATGTCGGCCGACAAGGGGAATCGCGCGGCGAGCTCCGGGTGTTCGTGATCCGTTCGCAACGCAAGCACAGCGTGGAGCGCGCCGGTCGGCCGTACCCAGCCGACGACCTCGTTGTGGTCGAGCTCCGACATCGCCGCGTTCCACGCGGGGACCTTGCCGTTCTCGTTCATCTGGGTCTTCCAGCGCATCGCGGCGACGGCTCCGATCCCTTCGGCACCCCAGCACACGGCGATCCGATCGCCGAGCCATGTCGCGAGCTCCTTCGCGGGGTTCTCGGCCTCCGGGATCTCCGGGACCAACCCCACGCGAAGCTGTTCGATCGTCGAGACCGCCTCCTCGACGTCGGCCGCCAACGGCGGCACGAGCCCGGCGGTCTCCAGCGCCCCGAGCATCGCGAACGTCAGATGCCCGAGGGCCGCGCGCGGCTGGAACCCGGCCGGGACGGGTGCAACGGCGATCTCGTGCTCGGCGCACATTTCCCCGAGCTGCCCCCCGGAGGTGATCGCGATCACGCGACACCCACGGCGCATCGCCTCCCGGGCCGCAGACAGGGTCTCGGATGTATCTCCGGAGAAGGACGACACCAACACCAGCGTCTGGGATCCCGCGTGTGCGGGCAGGATCGGTGAGCGGTTCACGTCGACGGGCACGGCCAAGCGGTCCCGAAAGGTCTGGCGTAAGACATCGCCCGCGACCGCCGACCCGCCCATCCCGCAGAAGACGATGGATCGCACGTCCTCGAGCGAGGGCAGCCCGGTCGTCGTGCGTCCGGCCGCGTAGCCCGAGCGGACGTGATCGCCGAGCGCCGCCACCGTGCCGAGCATGTCGCCGGCATCGAGCGCTCGAAGGGCCTCGACGTCGTCGAGATCCATCATCGTCATCGCGACCTCAGGGCTTCTCCGCCTCGTCGATCAGCATCACCGGGATGTCGTCGCGCACGGGATATCGGTACCCGCACGTGCGACACACGATGACCTGCTGGTCTTCCAGGTAATCGATCTCGCCCCGATCGTTCGGGCATACGAGGATCTGCACAAGGTCGGGGTCCAGGCTCATGGGGCGCCTCCTTCGTCTCGGATGATCGCGAGCAGCGCGGCGGTGCGCTCCTGCAGCAGTTCGGGCGTCCGGGCCTCCACATTCAACCGCAGCAGGGGCTCGGTGTTGGAGGGGCGCACGTTGCACCACCAGTCATCGAATTCAACCGTGAGGCCGTCGAGTCGATCCTGGCGGCCGTCGGACAACACGTCGGCAAGCTCGTCGATCTTGGCCGCCTGGTCGGTCACAACGGAGTTGATCTCACCCGAATCCGCGTATCGCCGGTAGGGCGCCAATAGGGCGGACAGCGAGCCCCCCGACACCGAAAGCTCACCGAGGGCGACGACCGCCGCGATCAGGCCGGAGTCGGCACGATAGTTTTCACGGAAGTAGTAATGACCGGAGTGCTCGCCGCCGAAGATCGCACCGCTCTCGGCCATCACCTGCTTGATGAACGAGTGGCCGACCCGCGTGCGTACCGGGATCCCGTGGTTGGCACGGATCGTCTCGGGCACCACCCAGGAGCAGATCAGATTGTGCACGACTTTGGCGCCGGGCTCGGCGCGCAGCATCGACGCCGCTACCAACGCCGTGAGCAGGGATCCGCTGACATCCTCGGCCCACTCATCGATCAGGAACACCCGATCGGCGTCCCCGTCGAACGCGAGCCCGACGTCTGCCCCGTGCTCGAGCACCGCCGCCTTGAGATCGCGCTGGTTCTCGGGGTTGAGCGGGTCCGCGGGGTGATTGGGGAAGGTCCCGTCGAGTTCAGGAAACAGGTAGTGCGCGGTGATGGGCAGCCGTTCGAGCACGGCCGGGACAACCAGGCCGCCCATACCGTTCGCGGTGTCCGCCACGACGGTGAGTGGTCGCATCGCTTTGACGTCGACGAACCGCAGCACGTGTGTGACATATGCCTCGAGCAGGTCCCGCCGCTCGACACGGCCCCGCTCGCCGGCTTTCGGTGCGACCCCTGCCTCGACGAGCGCTCGGACCTCGCGCAGTCCCGACTCCTCGCCGACGGGCCTCGCACCCGGCTGGCAGAACTTCAACCCGTTGTACTGCTTCGGGTTGTGGCTCGCGGTCAGCATGATGCCCGGCAGATCGAGCGAGCCGCTCGCGAAGTACAAGAGATCGGTCGAGGCCAGGCCAAGATCGATCACATCGATACCCTGCGACGTGATGCCCTCGGCGAGCGCCGCAGCGAGTTCGGGGGACGAGAGGCGGCAGTCCCGGCCGAGCAAGACGGCCGCGCCCTCGGCGATGCGCGCAAAGGCGGCACCGATGTCACGAGCGAGGTCGGCGTCCAGATCGTCGGGGACGACGCCACGGACGTCGTAGGCCTTGAAGATGCGGCTGAGATCGCGTTCGGTCACGGTCTCGCATCCTACCGAGCCGGCGCGCGCGACGACCGGTGAGCTACTTGCGAACGACCAGGTCGATCACCGACGTCAACGGGACCAGCTCGCCGTCGCGGAACCACCATTTCGACTCGCACATGTGACAGGTCGTGAAGGTGAGCCCGCGCTCGCTGACACTCATCGAGATGGTGATCAGATCGCCTTGCTTGCACTCAGGGCAGGTACCGGTGGTCTCAGGCATCGTGCGTCCAGTGTGTCCGGGGATGGGTCGAGTGACCATAGCACCGAACAGTCATCTCTTTCTACGCCACGCGTCCGTTTCCACGCCCCCCACTTCGACGGGCGTTCCCGCCATCGGGGGACCGGTTTCCGGTCCTTGGACCGAGGCCATCCGGACCCTTAGACGGCGATCGAAGCGTCTGCACGCTCGTCGCGCACGATCCACCCCACGGGTGGCGTCATCCGCTGCACGTGCTCGTCGCAGAGGTCCAAGAGGTTCGGGTCCCGCTCGGGGATCAGGTCGGTGACGACCACCTGGCGCTCGGTATACACCAGCGATACGGTCGCCATCGGCTCGTTGCCACATCGCATCTTCGCGCAGCTTCGCATGGCGGGCAGCCTAAATCACATGCGTGTGATTTCCAAGTAGCGGGCCAGGATCTGCCGGTCAGATGTCGGATGCGGCCGGGACGCTCCAGTAGGCGGCCCCGGCCGGGCGTGACCCGACCACGATCACATGCTCCCCGACGTCGATCAACGGGTAGAGCTGCTCGATCTCGCTGTTGTGCATCCGGATGCATCCGTGCGAGGCGTATCGACCGATCGAGGAATCATCCGAGGTTCCGTGGATCCTGATCAGGCCCGGCGCGTCGATGTAGATCGCTCGGGTGCCCATCGGGTTGCCAGGACCCCCGGGGATCACGGCCGGCAGGTCAGCGCCCCAGCTGTCGAGCGCCGGGTTGTGCCAGGTGGGGTCGACCTGCTTGTCGTAGATGTTCCACACACCGCTCGGGGTCGTGAATCCCGGCTTGGCGGTGGCCACCGAGAATGTGCGGGCCACGTGGAACCCGTCGTACAGATACAGCCGGTTCTGGTCGAGCCGCACGACGATCGTGCTGCCCATCGTCGCGGCGGTGTGCTTGGGCTCGAGCACGCGCGTGTGCAAGCGCAGGTTCGAACGACCGTCTTCCAGCGCCTGCCCGATCGCCGCGCTCGCGGTCTCGATGTTGAGCTTCGTCCCCGACGTCGCCCGATGGAACACGATATCGGTGTGATCGTCGGTGAGTCCGATGCCCGGATCGCTCGGCGCGACGAAGGTACGGCGCGCGATCATAGCCGTGAAGTCCTCTACCCCGAAGCCGGTCGTTGCCACATCGACCCCGACGTCGACACCGATCGCCTCATCGCGGATGCGGTGCCAGGCTCGGTCGAGCGTGGCGAGATCGTCACCCGCGGCCATCGCCTTGCGAACGGCGGTCGCCACCGCCGCGCGACGACCGAGCGTTTCGGGCGTGACGGTCCAGTGGTCGTTGCCGACGGAGACGGTCAACGGCGCCGAGAGTTCGACCTCGACGGTGGCACGCACGGCATCGAGCGCTTCGGCGCGGGTCATCCCGCTGACATCGAAACCCGCGATCGTCACGCCGGGCATGATCCGATCCGCGTGCCGGTGCTCGTAGCGGATAGCCGCGAACGCGGCCCCGCCGAAGACGAGCAGGCTCAGGCCGGCCACCACCGCGAGGGTGATGAGCACGGCTGCGCGCCGGCGGTGGTGGATGTGTCGACCTTTTGCCATCAAGAATCAGACTCCAGACCCGGGAGTGGGTGAGCAGAGATGATACCGCCGCATCACGGGGTCACCGGCAACCCGGCCGTCGTCGTGGGCACCGGTACGCCCAACGCCATGGCGTACCAGCCGGTTTGTCCCGGCCCCGACGTCCCTGCGCCGAGCGCGACGAGATCCCCGTCCGCGCGTACCAGCACCCCAGCCGAAAGATCGCGTCGTAGGAAGCCCACCGGCACGGCCGCGGTGCGTCGCGCAGCCACGGTGATCGAAACCGGCTCACCACCGCCATCCAGCAGGTATGCCGTCGCGGTCACCGGCGTGTCCCCCGGGTTGACGAGCACCAGCGCCGGAACCGGCGCCCCCCCGATCGCGATCGGGAGCACCACCCACGCAGGACCGGGAATGGCGGTGCCGCCAGTCGAGGCGTCGTCGAGGCCCCGGCCTGCCTCTCGGATGCCCGCGCTCACGACGCCGTCCCCCGTCAGCGCAAGGATGACCGCCGAGGCCCCCGTCGTCGTCACTGGCTCGGAAACGGTGGATGTGCCGCCCTGGCGTACCACCGTAAGGTTGCCGGCCGTCTGCGCGTCTTCCTGGGACTGCAGCAGCGTGCCGCCGAATCGGATGCCGAGATCACCGGGCACCAGAAGTGAGACGGTGCCGGCGCCGGAGCCGCCCGCGACGGGAAGGATCCACCGCGAGGCGTAACCCGGCGCGGCGATCGAAGACCGAACGGAGCCGTTGGACCCAACGACGAGCGAACCCACGACGATCCGCCCACGGGTGGCGGTGACATCGGCGCCTACGATCGCCTCCCCCAGCGCCCGCGTTCCGAGATCCAGGGCCACGGCGTGACCGGCGAGGATCGGCAGGTCGGTCCATTTCGTGTCGCGCACCGGCGGTCGCCCTGCCAGGAACAGCGCGACGTCGATCACGGCGTCTGTGGCGAAGGGGTTCATTACCACCAGATAGGAGTGGCTCTGTTTCGTCGTTGCGCCGTCGACGACCGTCCAATGACTTCCGGGCTCCGACGTACAGGGTTCGGCGCCCATGCCGGCCTCCGAGCCGCCCGCACGAACGATCCAGCCGACCCCCGCCCAGCCGCCGAAGATCTGGACCTCGGTCGCAGCGGCGCGGACCCCCGCCGGCACGTCCCGCGACACCGTCGCACGCGGAGGCACCTCAACCTGTCCCGCCACCACGCGAGCCCCATCACCGAGCGAGTACAGGCGCGCCTGCACGGCGCCGTCACCGGGGTTCGCGATCTCGATCGTGCCGGTCCAACCGCGGCCGCCGCCATGCGGACAGAGCCAGACCGAAGATACGGCGGACCCCGACGTACCCGCGAGGGGGGTCGCCGGCCCGAGGCTTTCGGCCGCGGTGGCGCCCGCTACCGCAAGCGCCGCCAGGGCGATCGCGAGCCAGGCGCGTCCCTTGCCTCTCACCGACGGACCGGCTTCCTCGTGATCCAGAGCGCAGCGCCCCAGACAACCGCGAGGAGCCACGTGGCGATCGTGCGTCCCAGTTGATCCGCGTATCGGATCGTCACGATCGATGGCGCCTCCGAGAACGACGTCGCCCATCCGAAAGCTTGCTGAGGCTGCGCCCCCGTACCGTCGAGCTCCCAGGCGCCGTCGAACGCGGTCGCGACCACCGGGTGGTCCCCGCCGTCGCTCGCACCCGTCCAACCGCTCTGCGTCGGGTCCAACGGCGCCGCGGGGACGGGTGCGAACCCCTGGATCACGCGTGGATCCCCCGATGCAACGACCGCGGCCGTCTGGCGATCCGCTTGCAAGACGCTTGCCGGCGGTATCGCGGCGATATTGCGCCAGATCGAAAGGCCCGCCGAGGGCACCAACTCAAGATCGACCTGGGATTGCAGGGCCTGCTCGGTCGCCGTGGGGAGTCGATCCTGCGGGGCGATCACGAACCGCACCCCGAACGGAGCAAGGAGCGCGCCACCGTGCACCGTCGTGCCGGACAGGATTTCAGACAGCGTGGAACGCAGCATGGGATCGCCGGCGCCCGTGAGCGGCCGACCGGTATCGATCGCGAGCGCCCCCTGCCTGTCCGTGAGACCGAACGTCACCGTGGCGTCGCCCTGGTCGATGACCCCGGTGGGGTCGCCGCCCGGCGCCGAAAACGGCTGGCCGTCGACCGCACCGAGCCAGACGACGTTGTAGGACCCGCCGGTCGAGGCCGCGAGGACCGACCACGCGGCCGGCACCATCTCGGGACCGCCGATCGACCAGCCGCCGACCATCGCCGCGAGCACCTGCAGAGACAACCCAAGGATCAGAACGCCCGAGAGCACGACGCTGCCGATCTGCCGGAATCCGAAGGAGGCGCGCTCCATGCCGCCGAGCGCCGATGCCAGCCCGTCACCGATCAGGAACACCTCGCACACCGCCGCGAGGCCCGCGTACACCGGCGCGTTCGACGCCCAGGCGGGCAGGTACCCGGCGACCGAGAGCCAGGCAAGCGCGAGCGCCGTAATCGCGACCAGCGCCGAGCGAGCCGCAGGACCACGACGCTCGCCGCTGGCCAACGCGAGACCGAGCAACGCCGCCACCGGAAGGAACAGCGCCGGCGACCAGTCCCCCGGTGCATGACCCATCGACAGGCGCAACACCTTCCACGGGTCGAGCTGGCCGACCCCGGACCACAGCCCTCCGCTCGCGATCGTCGGCACGAACGGGAACAACAGGATCGCAGCACCGACGACGGCGCCGAGAACCAGGATCAGCCCACGCACTTTGCCGGGCGCCAGGGCAAGCGCGAACACGGCAACGAGCCCGACGGCGAGGATCACCCCGGGGATGAAGGCAACACCAACCGCGATCGTCACCGCGAGACCCACCGCCGATCGCCAGCGCCCGTCCGCAGGCTCACCACCGGCGAACGCCACGTCGACCCGCTCCACCAAAGCGGGAAGGACCGCGAGAACGAACAGCAGCGCGATACGGCCCTCCGACACCGACCAGAGCATCAGCGCCGACAGGCTGTAGGCGCTCGCCGCGACGACGGACGGCCCCGGTCGACCGGTGCGACGAACGGTTGCGCGGTAGGCCAGCACGGCCGCGACCACGGGCCCGGCGATCACGATCGCCTTCTGCGCCAAGGCGGTGCTCGCAAGGGTCGCATACGAGATACCTCCGAGCGCCGCAAGACCCGGACTCGCAGCCGCGGAGCCACCGAGACCGGTGGCACGGAATCCGGACACGAGAGCCTGGAAGAACCCGTTGGCCGACGAGGGAAAGACGGGGATCACACCGCCGACGAGCACGGACGGCGCTAGCAGGGCGCGGATCGCGAACGCACCCACGATCGCGGCCACGGCGCACCCGACGATCACCGGGTGGATCGAGACGAACGACGCGGTGCGATGGCGCAACCGCTGGGAAACGGGACGATCGGCTTCGCTTTCGCCCAGTTCGCGCTGCTCCTCGAGGATCCGCTCGGCCGTCTGGAACCACCGCGGGATATGCAGCCCGGCCGATGCCGTGAAATGCCGCAGTGCGTGATCGCGGATCGCACGGGCGCGTTGCACAGATCGGCGCCGGCGAATCGTTCCCGTGATGTGGGTGAAGTTCCAGCCCACAGCACGCAGCAGCTCGAAGGCCTCCTCGAACCGCCGACCGAGCGCCAGATACACCAGCCGCACCAACGTCAGCAAGATGCCGAGCGGGATGACCCACAGCAACGTAACCCACGCGTAGTTCTTCAGAACCCGCGTGACCCCGACCCGGTCTTGCTCGGCCCGTTCGCTCCGCTCGAGCGGCTCGTCCCCGTCACCGTGCGGCGGGCCGTGTTGGACGCGCGCGCGCGGTGTCATCAGGACCTGCCACCCTGCGACACGCGCCCGCCAGCACAGATCGACATCGTCGACCCCAAGGCGCTCGTCGTACAACCCGAGCTTCTGCCAGACCTCGCGAGCGATCAGCATCGCGCACCCGTCGACCGCGAGCACCTCCAGCACGCGATCGAACTGGCCCTGGTCGATCTCGTCTGCCTGCAGCGGCGACATCGCATGACCGAAGCGATCCACCGAACGACCGACGTCGCGCAACTTCCTCGGACGTTCGAGATCGACGACCTTGGCACCGACGACCCCAACCCGCTCGGCGCCTTGCAAGGTCGTCGCCTCGACGAGGTTGGCGACGGAATCCCCGTCGAGCACCGTGTCGCCGTGCAACAACAGGACGTAATCGGCCGCCGCGGCGACGGGCAGCGCCAGTGCCGCCGCGAAGGAAC
>JBDUBL010000064.1:0-12286 GCA_040004125.1 Actinomycetota bacterium | reverse complement strand
GGACGATCGAGAAATACGTGGGTGACGCGGTCATGGCCGTGTTCGGCGCGCCGCTTGCACGCAGCGACGACGCGGAGCGCGCGGTGCGCGCCTCCCTGAGCGTGCTCGAGGGCATCGAGGAGCTGAACGCACGCCACCCAGGACTGGACCTGCAGGTGCGCGCCGGGGTCTGCACCGGCGAGGCGATGGTCGGCGTTGCAGTCGCTCCCCACGACGCGCTGGCCACCGGCGACGTCGTCAACACTGCCGCGCGTCTCCAATCCGCGGCGCCCGTCGGCGGGGCGATCGTGGACGCCGAGACCCACCGGCTCACCCGTGATGTCTTCGACTACCGGGAGCTCGAATCGGTGGACGCGAAGGGCAAGCGCGACCCCGTTCGGGCATGGCTCGTCCAGCGGCCGATCGCTGCGCCCGCCGCACGGCCGACCTCGACGACCCCGTTGATCGGCCGAGACCGCGAACTGCTGCTGATCCGTACGGTCTGGGATCGAGCGGTCACCGGGGGCTCGCCGCACCTCGTCTCCGTGCTGGGGCCCGCCGGGATCGGCAAGACGCGCCTGGCCCAGGAGGTCGCCGCCGAGGTCGAGGCTCGCGGCGAGCAGGTCCTGTGGGGCCGAAGCCTGCCGTATGAGGAGCAGACGCCCTACTTCGCGTTCGGTCAGATGCTCCGTCGAGCCGCGGACATCTATGAGAACGCCGGTCTGGAGGTGGCTCGACAGAAGCTCGCGGCGTTGGTCGCGTCGCTGTTCCCGGCGCATGAGGTCAGCGACACGACGCGTTACCTATCGTTGGTACTGGGCATCGGCGCCGGCGAGACGGCTTCGGAGTCGATCCACCTCCAGTTCGCGGCACGTCGCGTCGTCGAGCTCCTCTCGGAACGGACCCCGCTGCTCCTCGTGTTTGAAGACGTGCACTGGGCCGACGACTCGCTGTTGGACCTCGTGGACTATCTCGGCTCGCACGTCCGCGATCATCCGGCGGCGTTCCTCGCGCTCGCGCGCCCGGAGTTCCTTGAGACGCGTCCCACCTGGGGTGCCGGGATGATGGGCCACACGATGCTGCCGCTGGAGCCGCTGACCGCGGCGGAGGCCGGAGACGTGGTGGGCGGGCTGTTGGACGATGCCGACCCCTTGACGGTGGCCAAGCTCGTGGCAACGGCCGAGGGCAATCCGCTGTTCCTCGAGGAGCTGGTGCTGGCTCTGGGCGAGGAGGGTGGCGCCGGCGAGCTGCCCGCGACCGTCCGCGCCGCGATCGCCGCGCGGATCGACGCGCTGCCACCCGATGCCCGGACGGTCCTGTTGCACGCCTCGGTCATCGGGCAGTCGTTCTGGCGCGTCGTGCTGGACGGGATCGGACCGCTCGTTGACCTCGACGCGTCGCTGGAGGCGCTCGAGTCCCGCGGTCTGATCCGGCGCCACACGCACAGCCAGATGCAGGGTGAGGCGGAGTTCGCGTTCAAGCACGTGCTGATCCGCGATGTCGCCTACGCGACGTTGCCACGCGTTCTCCGCCGGCAGCTCCACGCCGCGACCGCGAGGGTGATCGAGGCCCTCGTCCCGGATCCGACGGAGCTCGCCTGGCTTCTCGCGCACCACTGGCGCGAGGGTGGGGAGCCCGCGCGGGCGATCGAGTACCTGTTGATGGCCGGTGACCGAGCGCGCTCCGCGATGGCGATCGAGGAGACGATCGACTTCTACTCCCGCGCGCTCGAGCTGGCGGAGACCGACGCGGAGCGCCGCAGGATCCGGCTGCGCCTCGGTGTCGCCCTGGCCGAGCTGGGGGAGTACGCCCACGCCGACGAGGAGCTCGCGGCCCTGCTCCCGGAGCTTCAGGGTCGCGATCTGGTGGAAGGCCTGCTGGCCCGTGCGAGCGCGACCTTCTGGACCGAACAGGACGAGGAGACCCTGCGACTCGCCGAGCGTGCGGCCGGCCTCGCGGCCGAGATCGGTGCGCCCGACCTCGAGGCGCCCGCCGTCGCCCGGTGGGGGAGCGCCCATGCGATGCGGGGTCACGATGGGGACCTGGACCGGGCGATCGAGCTCGGAGATCGCGCGCTCGCGATGTGGGTACCGGGCGCGCGGCAGATGGACCTGGCCGAGCACTACCACCTCCACGCCGATCACTTCTATTGGAGCGGGGAGTATCCGCGGGCGCTCGAGCTGTCGCGCTCGGCCGCCGCGGTGGGCAGCATGGATCCGCACGCCGCGGAATCCCTGCTTCGCGGGGCCGGGTTGGAGGGGTTGATCAAGTCGGGGATGGGCCGCTACGAGGAGGGGCTGGCGGCGGGAGAGCTCGCGATCGCGACGGCACGGCGGCTCGGGCGCGCCGACAGCGTCGTCGTGAATTACTCGACCATGACGCTTCGCGACATCTTCTGGCTCGACGAAGCACACGAACGCAGCTCGACGGTGGCAGACCGCCTGGGTCCGTCGGACTTCAACATGCCGTGGATGAACGCACGGGCCGATGTGATCTGCGCGGACCTGCTGCTCGGCGAGATCGGCAACGTGCAGCGAGCGTGGGGATCCGCTTGGGAGGACGCGGTTGCCAGCCACGGCTGGGAACGCTGGCTGATCGCGGGACGCCTCGCGTCGGTCCGCGCCGACGTCGAGTTGGCGGCCGGTCGGACCGAGGACGCGGTGACGTGGGCGCGGCGGGCCTTCGAGGAGGCACACACGAACAGGCGCCACAAGTACGAGATCGCATCGCTGATCACGCTCGGTTCGGCGTTGCTCGCGCAAGGGCTTCGCGCCGATGCGGTCGAGCAGCTGCAAACGGCCGTCACGCTCTCGGAAGGCCCCGGAGGCTCACCGCTGCTCCGATGGCGGGCCCGCGCCGCCCTGGGTCAGATCCCGTCCCACGAGCACGAACTGCGCGCAGCGGCCACGATCATCGACGAGGTGACCGGCGCGCTCGCCCCCGAGCGCGCGCTTCGGTATCGGGCCGCCCCGCAGGTCGCCGCCGTCCTGGAGGCATCCGGGTAGCAGAGCAGAGCCTTCAGGCGGGCTCTCCAAGGCGGAGGCTCTGCTCGATCTGATCGGCTCGCAGCCCAAGCAACGCGCGTTCCTGATCCTCCGCCCGCGCCGCGAGCCCATCGACGTCGAGGTCGGCGAAACGCTCGTCGTGCGCGGCGACCCGGGCCAGGGTTCCCCACAGCAGGCGTTTGCCCCACACACCGACTGCGAGCGCCTCGAGGTCCTCCAGCGTCGTCGGCGTATCGCCGATCGGGACCGCATCGCGGACCCACCCCAGAACACCGCCTGCGACGCCCGCGCTGCGTTTCAAGAGGCTTTCGTCGAGTTCCAGCCGGTCCAGCGTCGTCCGGAGCAGGGCCTGCTCGTCACGGATCTCCTCACAGAGGTGGCTCAGGAACCCGTCCCCGCCGTCCTCCAGCTCGGCGGCGAGCCGTTCGGCCGTCCGGAGGCCGACCTCGGAACCGGCGAGGTGGTCGTTGAGGTAACTGCCCAGCGCTTCTGTATCCATAACTGTGCCCTACCCACATCGGCGGCAGAACGAACACGATCGGAAGCCGTAGGGTGAAAACATGAGGCAGCACGCTCGGAACACGCACTGGGCTCTGCCGATCGCGGTGCTTCTCGTGGGTCTTGCCCTCCCGCTCGCGACGCCGAGTGCAGCCCTCGGCTCCGTCGTCCCGGCGGGCTTCGAGGATCAGCTCGTCGCGAAGGTCGGCGGCCCCACGGCGATCGCGTTCACGCCCGACGGACGGATCCTGGTGACGAGCCATTTCGGGCAGTTGTTCGTCATCCAGTCCGGCGCGCTCGTCGCCACCCCTGCGATCGATCTCGGCGCCAAGGTTTGCGACGACAAGGAGCGTGGGCTGCTCGGAGTCGCGGTCGATCCCGCGTTCGCGTCCAACCACTACATCTATCTCTATTACACATTCAAGAAGTTCGGCTCGTGCCCGTACGATACCGCCGGTGTCCCCGTGAACCGTGTCTCGCGGTTCGTCTTGCCGAGCACGAACGTGATCGATCCCGGGACCGAGACGGTCCTGATCGACAATGTGCCCAACGAGGACGGCATCCACAACGCCGGCGATCTCGAGTTCGGCAAGGACGGCGACCTCTACATCAGCATCGGCGACGGCGGGTGCGACTACGCCTTCGACAGCGGGTGCGGCAGCCAGAACGACGCCTCGCGCGATCCCAACATCCTGCTCGGCAAGATCCTTCGCATCACCCCGAGCGGCGGGATCCCGGCCGGCAATCCCTTCACCGGTCCGGGGACCGCGCGCTGCAACACCACCGGCATGACGACGCCGGGAACCGCATGTCGGGAGACCTTCGCATGGGGGCTGCGCAACCCGTTCCGGATCGCGTTTGACCCCAACGCCGCTGGCACGCGGTTCCACATCGACGACGTCGGCCAGTCCACCTGGGAGGAGATCGACCTGGGGCGCGCGGGCGCCGACTACGGCTGGAACGTCCGGGAAGGCCCGTGCGCGCGAGGCTCGCGGACCGACTGCGGCCCGCCGCCGGCCGGCATGACGAACCCCGTCTATGCGTATGACCACAACACAGGATGCACGGCGGTCACCGGCGGGGCGTTCGTGCCCAACGGGCTCTGGCCCGCCGCCTTCGACCACACGTATCTGTACGGCGACTTCGTGTGCGGCAAGATCATCCGGCTGACGCCGGTGGCAGGCGGTGGGTTCACCGCGACCGACTTCGTCACCGGTCTGGGCACCAGCAGCATCACGACGCTGAAGTTCGGGCCGTACGGCTCGACCCAGGCCGCCTACTACCTGAACTACCTCAACGGCGGCGAGGTGCGCCGGATCGCGTTCACCGGCGGCGCGAACCGTTCCCCGACCGCCGTCGCCATGGCGGACAAGACCTCCGGGGCGGTTCCGCTCGCCGTCGCGTTCGACGGGCGCGGCAGCAGCGATCCCGACGGTGACCCCTTGACCTATGACTGGAACTTCGGCGACGGCTCCGCCCACGCGACGGGATCGACCGCCTCGCACACCTACGGATCGGCAGGGACCTACACGATGACGTTGATCGTCAAGGACGGCCGTGGGGGCCAGGGGAGCACGACGCTTCGCATCGATGCCGGCAACACGCCGCCGGTGCCCGTCATCTCCTCGCCCTCGGCCTCCAAGACCTTCGCCGTCGGCGCGACGATCCTCCTGCACGGCAGCGCCACCGATGCGCAGGACGGAACGCTCGGCGACGCGAAACTCACCTGGGTGGTGCTCAAGCACCACGACACCCACCAGCACCCCTTCTTGCCGGCAACGACGGGCAACGACATCCCGATCGTCGGGCCCGACCCGGAGGACTTCGCCGCGACCGACACGACCTATCTGGAGATCCGGCTGACCGCCACCGACTCCAAGGGACTGTCCGCCACGGTGACGAGGAACCTCTACCCCAGGAAGGTGCCGGTCACGCTGGCGACCGAACCGCCGGGCCTGCGCCTCGGCGTGAACGGCACGACCGTCACGGGCCCCTCGACGGTCACCTCCTGGAAGGCCTACACGCTGAACGTGAGCGCTGCCGACCAGGTCGACGGTTCGGGCCGCTCATGGGCGTTCGCGGGCTGGTCCGATGACCGTGCCGCTTCGCACGCGATCGTGACGCCGGGGGCGGCGGCGACCTACACGGCGGCCTTCACCTCGCCGCCGCTGTTCCGTGACGGCTTCGAATCCGGAGACCTGTCGCGCTGGACCACCAACGCCGGTTTGGCCGTGCAGCAGCAACAGGTCTTCACCGGCTCGTACGCGGCGCGAGCCATCAGCACGGGCGCGGCGACGTTTGCGAGCGAACAGCTGTCCTTCACGCAACCCGAGCTGTATGACCGCTTCCGGTTCAAGGTCATCGATCAGGGCGCCAACAACGTCACCCTCGGGAAGTTCCGCTCGGCTGCCGGCGACGCGATCCTGGCCTTGTACCGGTCGGGGAGCGGCGCGTTGTGCCTACGCAACGAGGCCACGGCGTCCAGCTTCTGTTCGGCTACGCGACCCTCGATCGGTGTCTGGCACAGCGTGCAGATCCACGCCCGCGTCGGCGGTTCCGGCCGCACCGCGGTCTGGCTGGACGGCACGAAGCTGGCGGATCTCAGCGGGACCCAGGCGCTCGGTCCGGTGCCGATCGGTCGTGTCCAGCTCGGGAACGATCAGACAGGCCGCACCTACGATGTCGCGTTCGACGCCGTGGTGATCGACACGCAGCGTATCTAGCTGACCGGATCAGCTGAAGTGCGCCCGCACGGTGCAGCCGCGCTCGTCGCTGCGGATCTGCACCAAGTCGGCCAGCTGGTTGACGATCCACAGGCCGTAGCCGCCGACCTCGAGGCCCGGTCGACGTCGCCCCACGAGCGGATCTTGGATCCAGCCACCGCCCTGGACCTCCAGCAGGAGCGAACGATCGCTTGTCCAGATGCGCATGGTCCCCGCACCGCCGCCATGGCGAACGCTGTTGCTGCTCAGTTCCTGCGCGACCATGGTGACGTCGTCTTGACGGTGTGAGAAGCCGTGTGCCTGCGCGAACCGCTGGGCCTGCTCGCGAACGTCGACGAGCGCCGTTCCCGCGAACGGGATCGCCGTGGCGCCGATCGGCGGTGATGGCAGTGGCGTGTCCGGCGTCGGCACGAGCGCCTCGACACCGGGGTAGGTTTCGCTCGCTCCCGTCGTGCGGTCGGTTCGCAGGTAGGGGTGGTTGACGCGCGCGTGCCGCAGGGTCTCGCGTTCGAGCGATCGCACGTCGTAGGGACACAGGAGCTGCCAGGACGCGCCGCCATCGAACGCCAAGTTGAGCAGTGCCTCGTGACGTTCGCACTCGATCAGTTCATCAGCGCTTCGATCCGCCCAGATCGGCTCGCCGATCCCTCGCACGCCTCTGAGGCCCACGCCCTGCTCCTCCGAGAGGAAGTCTTGCCATGCCGGGATGATGCGAGCGGGGTTGCGACCGATCACGGCCATGTCGGCGAAGGTGACGCCCTCGGCATCGGAGCCCAGCTCGCGGTGCAACGCGTCGATCTTGTCCTGCGTGACCGCGACCAGGATGCGCTCGTCGGCCGCGAGCCCCTCGCGCACGAACGGCGTCGTCGAGGCCACGAAGTCGTCCATCCCCTCGTAGAACAGGGCCTCGTGACGGAAGCCGAGGTCCTGCGTGGAGTCGGCCATCGTCGCGGGCATGGAGCGTCCTCTCTCGTTACTGCGTACGCACATGGTAGGCCTTTCGGGTCCGAGAGGTCACATCTGAACCCTGAACAGTAAGGTGAGCGTCCGGCGGTGGAGGGTTGTTCGTGAACGCCAATATCTTTGTCCCTGCGGATCGTCGGCGTCTGCTGCTCGGGATCGTGATCGCCGTCGTCGGGCCGCTTGCGGTCACGCCGCTGGTCTACAACGGCCCGCTCGCGACGGTGCCAGGAACCTCCTATCTCCTGGCCGTCGTGCTCGCGACCATCTTCGGCCGGTTGGTCGCGGCCGCGATCGCGATCCCGCTGTCCATCGCGCTCCTGCAGCGATACGCGGAGGATCTCGGTACTCGTTCCGCAAGCGGTGCAGACGCGGATCTGTGGGCAACCACGGCGTTCGTGCTCGTGGCCGGCATCGTCGTGTTCATCCTGACGCGGCGAGAGGCCGTCCACGATGCGCAGACCGAGGAGGGCGCGCATATACACCTGCTCGCGCGCGCGGGGGACGCGCTGTCGGAATCGCTCGACGTCGAAGAGACGCTCCGCCGCCTCGGCGACGTGGTTGTACCGCTCCTGGCGGATTGGTTCTCCGTCGAACTGGTCGAAGACGGCGTCAGCCGCACCGTGGTGGTCATGCATCCCGATCCCGCCAAGGTCGAGTTCGCGCGCGAGCTCCAGCAACGGTTCCCCACTGATCCTGATGCGCCCTCCGGTGCCGCGCACGTGATCCGCACGGGCATCTCCGAGCTCACGGAAACGATCCCCGACGAGATGCTTCGCGCCCTGATCGAGGACCCGGACCTGCTCGAGACGATAGATGGCCTCGGTCTTCGCTGTGCGATGACCGTACCGCTGACCGCGCGCGGCAAGACGTTCGGCGCGATCACGCTGATCGGCGCCGAGACGCACGAACGCTATGACCGGTCCGACCTGGAGCTGGCCGAGGAGATCGCCCATCGCGCGGCCACCGCGATCGACACGGCCCGTCTATTCGCCGCTGAGACGGAGGCGCGGACGCGCGCACTCGAGGAGATGCGACGCAACGGGGTGCTGACAAACGTGACCGCCGCGTTCGGCCGCGCCTCGACGCTGGACGAGGTGATCTCCGCGATGCTGGACGAAGGCATCCGTGCGGCGGGCGCCAGCGCCGCGACGGTCGGCCTCGTGGAGGACGGGGGCCGCGTCTCGGTGCGTGGGCTGTCGGGCTACGAGCCCGACGACCACCCGTACTGGCATGCGTTCGATCTCGATGACGTGGTGCCGATGTCCGAGGCGATCCGCGAGGCTCGCGCGGTGGTCGTCGCAACGACCGCGGAGCGCGATCGTCGATACCCGAGTCTCATCGGCGCCGGGGAACAGGAAGATCACGCGCTTGCGTGTGTCCCGTTGTTGCTCGGCGGTGAGGTGATCGGTGCGTTCTCGGCTTCGTACCCGCCCGCCACGGACTTCGGCGAGGACGATCTCGGGCTGCTGGGCTCGATCGGTGAGCAGTGCGCGCAGGCGATCGACCGGGCTCGTGCGCGGGCGATCGCCATGCTCGCGCGAGACCGCCTCGACATGGTGGCGGCGGCCTCCCAGGCGCTCGCCGGCTCGCTGGATCTCGACGACACCATCGCAACGATCATGCGTTTGGCCACCCAGCACCTCGGGACGATCGTCCGGTTGGTGCGGTTCACCGATCGCGGCAGCGAGATCCTCGGGCAGGAAGGGGAGCTGTCGGACTCGGCGCTCGCCCAGATCGAGGACATCCTGCGGCCGGAGAGGCTGTACGGCCACCCCTACCTGCTCGTACCCGAGGACGCCGCACCGCCCGAGGGCACACTCGTGTTGCCGCTCGGGCTCGCGGGAGAGGTCGTGGGCGCTCTGGTCCTGGAGCGATCCCGCCTGGATATGCGGAGTGACGATCTCGGGTTCGCGGTCGAGATCGTTCGTCGCATGGCTCGGGCGATCGAGAACGCGAGCCTCTATCAGGAGCGCGACTTCGTGGCCCGGACCCTGCAGCAGGGGCTGCTCCCGCCGGTCCTGCCGGACGTGCCGAATGTCGAGATCGAGGCGTTGTTCCTTCCGTCCGAGCGCGGCCGCGCGATCTGCGGTGACTTCTATGACGTGTTCGAGACCTCTGACGGGCAGTGGGCCGCGGTCGTCGGCGATGTGTGCGGCAAGGGTGTCGAGGCGGCGACGCTGACGGGGATGGCGCGCCACACGCTGCGCGCGGTCGCCGATACCGAGCAACCGAGCGAGGCCCTCGAGGTGCTGAACCGGGCGCTGCTGCGCGAGGAGCTCGACGGTCGCTTCCTGACGGTGGCGATGCTGTTCATCGAACCGACCGGGTCAAGCGGCGCTCGCATCACGATCGCATCGGCCGGGCACCCGTTGCCTCAGTACCTGACGAAGGAGGGCGAGACGCACCGGGTCGGTGAGCACGGCACCCTGCTCGGCGTGATCGACGACGTGCGGATCAAGAACGTCGACGTGCAGCTGCATCCGGGCGATGCGATCGTCGTGTTCACCGACGGCGTGATCGACAAGCTGGAAGCTTCGGGCGAAGAGCCGAGGGCGCTGCTCCGGTCGCTCCACGGTCGCTCGTGGGGATCGGCGGTGGCGATCCGCGACCACATCCGGTCGTTCATCGAGGACCTCGGATCCGAGCGCTACGACGATATCGCGGTGCTCGTCGTGCGAGCCCGCTGACGCGCGCTCAGGCGGGGCACTTCACCAACCGCACCCGCGTGCCGGTCCGCTTCTCCGTCCCGCGCTGCAGCGAAAGGTCATCGACCATCGCGGCCATCAAGATCAAACCCCGATGCGCGCCCGGATCGCCCGCGACCCCGGACAGATGCATCTGATAGACGCCGTCGTCTTCCACGACGACCTCGACGCAGCTGCCGTCCAGCGAGATGGTGACGCGGATCTCTTGCGTGCCGCTGTGTTGCACGGCGTTCGCGCACGCCTCGGTCACCGCCAGCTTGAGATCCTCCACGTCGCTGGCCGACAGATAGGGGGCTGCCCACGCCGCGATCCGATGCCGAACATCGCGAAGTTCGGCCGCGTCGGCGGGAAACACGATCCGGAGCGTGGGATCGCTCATGTTTGGTCTTGTACCCGCATACCGAGCTCGCCAACACCCGATACAGCCAGGACACGGGCGACGTGGGGCTGAGGGCGCAAGAGCACGACGGAGCCCGTGTCCTTGCGTGACTGCTGGAGACGGACGAACAGGCGGATCGTGCTGCTGTCGACGAACGCCACGTCGGACAGATCCAGGATCAAGTCCCCGGTTGCTTCGAAGAGAGGGGCCAGCTCGGCGGTCAGCTTCTCGTACACGGCGATATCCAGCTCGCCGCTGAGCTTTGCTCCCTGCAATCCGTCGGTCAGTTCGACCCGCACCGCCTCATCGCTCACGGGTCGATGCTATGGCTTCCGAACGCTCCGGACAACGTCGGTTCGGTGGCGGGCACGCGCCGGGCGGTTCCGTAGATGAACTCCTCACCGGTCGTGTCTACGCGCGCGTCCCATCCGTGGGCGGTCAGCCACTCGGTGAGCTGCTCCGGTCCGTGGCACAGCTTCACGATGTCGAAGGCACGCCCGTCGTGCAGCTTCCGGCGATGCACCCACTCCGGAGCCTCTTCGACGACCTCCCCCGGGTTGGAGGCGCGGTCTTCGAATCCGGGAGCGTCGTCCAGGAACGAGACCTGCCCCCCGGGCGCCAGCCAGTGAGCCAGGCGCCGCCACAACTCCTCGAACAGCTGCGGGGGCACATGGGACAGGAAGAACGCGAAGAAGATGTGGTCGAAATGGACGCCCCGCGGCGGCTTCCATCGGAAGATATCGGCCTGCAAGTAGCTGACGGTTGGGTCGGCCACGCGCTCCGCGTTGATCGCGAGCACCGCGGCCGATCCGTCGATGGCGAGCAGTTTGCCCGCGCGGGGAGCGAGACGCCGGGTGAACAAACCCGTGCCGCACGCGAGCTCAAGCACGTTGCCTTTGAGATCGAGCGCGTCGACGACCGCCTCGAGCTGTGCGGTCTCGGCGAACCATCGAGCGTTGCCGGCGGGCCCGAGATCGTAGCGGCCGCGTCGATACCAGACGTCGTCGTACTCCGCCGCACGCGCCTCGTAGTACCCGGATTGTTCCCGCAGGAGTCGGTCGATGTTCATAAGTGCGGGCAAATGTAGCAGCCGCGGTCCCCAAAGTTGCGCCCACGTGTACATTTACGCACGGATGGGCCCCCGATCCGATCGATGCGTACCACGCATACAGCGCCGCCTAGCACGAGCTGGATGCTGGCGCCAGAGGCAACCTCTTGGATCGGGCGTGGGCGAAGGACGGCCTGGTTGGTCGCGAGGCGTTGGGCGCATATCGCCAACACGCGCGCGGAGATGCCTGGGCTCGTCGTCAGCGAGACGACGGAGCCAGAGATCCTTGGCGACCGGCTGCGGGTCAGCTGGGTCGCCCGTCAGGAGGGCGAGCAGATCTACACCGGCACCGACTTCGTGGAGTTCGCCGAGGACGGGCGCATCTCGCGGCTGACGATGTTCTACGACGCCGTTCCCGCTTGAATCTCGCGAGAGGGGAGGGGTCGCGGGTCCTGTTCCGGGACCCGTCAAGCAGTTGACGCTCACTCGTCAACCTGTTGACGACCCGCCACGCAGCGACCCGCCCCCGCCCGATACAGTCCACGCCATGCACCGCGCGCTTACGTTCCTGCGACTTCCGCCGACCGATCGCCGGCTCGCGATCCGCGCCGCCGGCTGGCTGATCGCCGCCCGCGTCGCCCTCTGGACGATGCCGTTCGCGCGTGTCCAAGAACTCGTCGCGCAGGCGGGCGCCCGTCGCGGCACGACGGCTGCAACCGCGCCAGGGCGGCTGGCCTGGGCGGTCGAGACGACCGCCCGTTCGATCCCCAAGGCAAGCTGTCTCACGCAGGCCCTGGCCGCCCAGGTCATGCTCGAGCGCGCAGGCGAACACCCCGAGCTCAAGATCGGCGTGGCCACCGACAAGGGCGAGTTCGAGGCCCACGCGTGGCTCGAGCTCCACGGCCGCCCCCTCGTCGGCGACCACGGCCTGGACCGCTACTCCCGCCTCGGATAGCTTGGGGTTATGTCGAAACGATTCGCCGCAA
>JBDUBL010000063.1:0-12443 GCA_040004125.1 Actinomycetota bacterium | reverse complement strand
GGGGGTACGGCTTCAGCCGTACGGCCGGGTGCCGGCGGAGGAAGCGTTCGAGGCTTACCGGGAACAGGCGGCGGCGCTGGCCGCCGCCGGCGTCGACCTGTTCGTGATCGAGACGCAGACCGATGTGCGGGAGTTGGAGCAGGCGGTCGCCGCCGCGCGCGACGCGGCGCCGAACCTCGCGCTCGTCGCCAGCGCGACCTTCACGCGCGATGACCGCACGTTGCTGGGTGACACCCCCGAGGCGGTCGCCAACCGGCTGATCGATCTCGGCGTCGATGCGTTCGGGGTGAACTGCGGCGAGGGCCCGGCCCAGGCGCTGCGCGTCGTCCGTCTCTTGGCGCCGATCGCGGAGGTCGCCGGCGTCCCGCTGCTCGCGCGCCCGAACGCCGGCGGACCGACGGAGGTCGGTGGGAGATTCGTGTATCCCGCGACACCCGAGTACGTCAGCGAGGTCGCTCGCGCGCTCCTGGACGACGGCGTCTCCATCGTCGGAGGCTGCTGCGGCACAGGCCCGGCCCACACGGCCGCGATCGCGGTCGCGCTTCGCGACCGACGTCCACGCCCGCGTGTGGAGTTTCCGCCGCCCGCCCCTGCGCCCGAGGCGACGGCCGGGTCTAGGGCGGCCCCGACCGCCCTGGAAAGGGCCTTGGCCGCCGGCGAGTTGGTGATCACCGTCGAGATGGAGCCGCCGAGGTCGTTCAACGCCGCGCAGCTGGTGGCGGCCGCACAAACGCTGCGCGACGCGGGGGCCACGGCGATCGACGTGGCCGATTCCCCGATGGCCAAGATGCGGATGAGCGCCTGGGCGGCATGCCGGCTGGTCTCAGAACAGGTCGGCATCGAGACCGTTCTGCACTTCCCGACCCGGGGGCGCAACGTGCTTCGTCTACAGGGCGACCTGCTCGGCGCCCGCGCGCTCGGCATCCGCAACCTGTTCGTCTGTATGGGCGACCCCGTGACGATCGGTGACTACCCGCACGGTTCCAACGACGTCGACGTGACGGCGACCGGACTCCTGTCGCTGATCACCGACCAGCTCAACACAGGTGTCGACCGTGCCGGCTCGTCGATCGGGGAACCGACCTCGTTCTTCGCCGGCGCGGCGGCGTCCCCTTCGGCTCCGGATCTCGAGCACGAGGCGCGGTTGCTCAAGAAGAAGGTGGACGCCGGCGTGCGGTTCCTGCTGACCCAGCCGTTCTATGCGGTGGAGCCCTTGCGCGAGCTACAGTTGGCCTTCGAGCGCCTGACCGGCGCGCCGCTTGCGGTGCCGATCATCGCGGGCGTGCTTCCGCTGGTCTCGGCCCGCCACGCGACTTTTCTGCACAACGAGGTCCCGGGGATCGAGATCCCGGCCGCGGCCCGAGAGCGGATGCGGGCTGCCGGCGATGACCCCGTTCAGGCTTGGGCGTCCGGGCGGTCGATGGCCACGGAGCTCGCTGGACAGCTTCGGGCTGCAGGCGTCGCGGGGATCTACGTCATGCCGCAGTTCGGGCGCTACGACCGCGCCGCCGAGGTCGTGGAGGCGGTCCGGGCGCTCTCGCCGTGATGTCCCTCGGGGGCCGCGCCGACCGGCTACGATGAGGAACCGTACGGGTTCCACGCCAGACGGAACCGCCGACCCCGACCACACCGAGGCGCCCGAACGTGTCTGATCCTGCCGCGCAGCAAGACCCCAGCCGCCAGATCCATCCAGTGCTCGCCGCGATCGCCGAGCGGATCGAGGCCACCACGCCACCCGATCGCCGCGACGCGCTCCTCGTCTTCGCCAAGATGATGCTACGTCGCCTCAGCGAGGAAGATCTGACGACGCGCGGGATCGATCAGCTGCTCGGCTCGGTGCGCTCCGCATTCGCCTTCGTCGATTCGCGCGGCAATCATCCGGCGATCGTGCGCGTGTTCGTGCCGACGACGGAGACCGATGGCTACCAGGTCCCGGGCACGATCATCGAGACCAACACCGACGACTCGCCGTTCCTCGTCGATTCCGTGACCGAGGAGCTGGCGGTGCGCAACCTCGGGGTGCGGTTGATCGTGCACCCGATGATCGGCACCCACCGGGCCGAGGACGGTCACCTCGAGCGGGTGATGGCGGGTCGCGACGCCGCTCACCGTGAGTCGTTGATGCATTTCGAGCTCGATCGCCGCCTCACCGCGGCGGATCGCGAGGATCTCGAGGGGCGGATCCGCGCGATCCTGCATGATGTCCGGCTCGTGGTGCGCGACTTCGGGCCGATGCAGGAGCGGGTCCACCATATGGGAGAGATCGCGCGACAAGCGACGGTCATCTACTCGCCTCAAGAGGTGGGCGAGACGGTCGACTTCGTCGAGTGGTTGCTCCAGCTGAACTTCGTGCTCCTCGGCTATCGCGAGTATCGGATGGAAGACGGCCCGGAGGGCCGAACGATTCAAGCGGTGCCGGCATCGGGGCTCGGGATCCTCGCCGACGTGTCCGCGAGCTCCTTCGCCGACGCGACGCCGCTCAATACGCTCGAGCCCGATGTGCGCCGGCGGATCGAGGAAGGCGAGCTCCTGGTCATCACGAAGACGAAGGCCTACAGCACCGTGCACCGCCGTGCCCGGATGGACTACGTCGGTGTCCGGATCATCTCCCCGGAGGGACGGGTGATCGGCGAGGCGCGCCTGATCGGTCTGTTCACCTCGAAGGCTTACATGGAGCCCGCATCCAAAACACCGCTGCTGCATCACAAGCTGGAGCAGATCATCGCGGCGGAGGACCTGATCCCGGGCTCACACGACTACAAACAGGTCGTCGAGTTGTTCGAGTCGTTCCCGCGCGACGAACTCTTCCAGGCCTCGACCGAGGAGCTCCGCGGGCTGGTTGTGGGGTTGCTCCAACTCGAGAAGCACGGCGGCATCCGCGTGCTGATGCGCAAGGACCTCTACGGCCGGCAGGTGTCGATCGTCGTGGCCCTGCCCCGGGAGAAGTTCAGCGCCACCTTGCGCAAGCGTCTGCAGGAGATGTTCCGTGAGCGCTTCGGCGGCTCGTCGGTCGACTACCACCTGTCGCTGGGCGAAACGGAGTCGGCGCGGATCTTCTTCACCGTGCATGTCGAGCCCGGGGTGCAGATCCCCGAGATCCCCTACGAGGAGCTGGAGGAAGAGGTCGAGCGGCTCGCACGGACCTGGGACGACGACCTCGTCGACAACCTCACCGATCTGCTCGGATCCGAGCGTGGCCCGATGCTGGCGGCACGCTACGCCTCACGGTTCCCCGATTACTACAAGACCGCCGAGACCGACTGGACCCAGGTGACGATGGACGTCATCAGTCTGGAGCAACTCAAGAGCGACATCGACGGCTTCGTCATCGGTATCGCGAACGAGAACGTCGGTGAGCGGCTGACCCGTGTGAAGCTCTACAAGACCGGCGGCAAGGTCGACCTGTCCGCGTTCATGCCGCTGTTGGAATCGCTCGGGCTTCGCGCGGTAGAGGAGATCCCGATCGCGCTGCGCGGCGAGGGTCGCGCCTTCATCCACGACTTCGGCGTTCTCGATGCCCGCGGTGCGGTGCTGGACCTCGAGGGCGGGGCAGACCTCGTGCGCGATGCGCTCACCGCGATGTGGCGCGGCGACGCCGAGGTCGATTCGCTGAACCGCCTCGTGATCTTCGCCGGGTTGTCCTGGCACCAGGTTCACGTGCTGCGCGCCTATCGGAAGTACCGCATGCGCGTGTCGACGCGATTCACCGAGGAATACCGCAACGACGCGCTCGCCGAGAATCCGCACATCGCCCGGCGGTTGTCCGAGCTGTTCGAAACGAAGTTCGATCCCGTTCGTCACGCGCCGGAGGCGGAGGCGGACGCGATCCGCAAGCAGATCAAGGAGGACCTCCGTGAGGTCGCGTCTCTGGATCAGGATCAGATCGTCCGCTCACTGCTCGGCACGATCGAGGCGACCGTTCGCACGAACGCCTACCTGTCGGACCGGCCGGCGCTCGCGTTCAAGCTGCGATCGGCCGACGTGCCCGAGATGCCCAAGCCGTTCCCCTTGTACGAGATCTTCGTGTACTCCTCACAGATGGAGGCGATCCACCTGCGGGGCGGGCTGGTCGCGCGTGGTGGGATCCGCTGGTCGGACCGCAAAGAGGACTACCGCACCGAGGTCCTGGGCCTGATGAAGGCCCAGAAGGTGAAGAACGCGGTCATCGTCCCCGACGGGTCCAAGGGTGGGTTCATCCTGAAGCGCTCGACGAACACGCCCGCCGAGCTCAAGCAGGAGGTCGTCACCCAGTACGTGACGTTCATGTACGGGCTGCTCGACATCACCGACAACCTGGTCAGCGGCGCGGTCATACACCCCGAGGGCGTACGGGTGCTCGATGGAGACGACCCATACCTGGTGGTTGCGGCCGACAAGGGCACCGCGACGTTCTCCGACACGGCCAACGACGTGTGCGAATCCTACGGGTTCTGGTTGGGCGACGCCTTCGCGTCGGGTGGGAGCGCGGGCTACGATCACAAGGCGCTCGGGATCACGGCCCGCGGCGCGTGGGAGTCTGTGCGCCGTCATTTCCGGGAGCTCGGCGTTGATGTGTTGCGCGACCCGTTCACCTGCGTCGGCATCGGCGACATGTCGGGCGACGTCTTCGGCAACGGGATGCTCTATAGCGAGACCGTGAAGCTGTTCGCCGCGTTCGACCACCGCAACGTGTTCGTGGATCCCGATCCCGATCCGGCACCGTCCTTCGCCGAGCGTCGCCGGCTGTTCCTGCTGCCCGGCTCCTCGTGGAACGACTACGAACGCACCGTGCTGTCGCCCGGTGGCGAGGTTTTCGACCGTCGGGCCAAGGCCGTGGTGCCGTCGAAGGAAGCCCGGGTGGCGCTCGGGATCCCCGACATGACCGCGGAGGAGATGACGCCGGACGAGCTGATCCGGTGGATCTTGCAGGCACCCGTCGACCTGCTGTGGAACGGTGGGATCGGCACGTACGTCAAGTCCTCGCACGAGGTGCAGGGTGACGCTGGCGACCGCACGAACGACGGCGTTCGTGTCAACGGCTCGCAGGTCCGGGCGCGCGTGGTTGGCGAAGGCGGCAACCTGGGGTTCACGCAGCGGGGCCGGATCGAATACGCGCTCGGCCATGGCCGCATCAACACCGACTTCATCGACAACTCCGCGGGCGTCGACACCTCCGACCACGAGGTGAACTGGAAGATCCTGCTGGGGCTCGCGATCCAGCGGGGCGAGCTGACGCTCGATGGCCGCAACGAGTTGTTGCAGGACTGCGCCCCTGACGTCGTGCAGCACGTGTTGTACGACAACTACCTGCAGGCGCAGATCCTGTCGCAGGAAGACGAGGCCTCGATCCAGCGCATCGAGGCCTATGAGGAACTGATGCAGCAGCTCGAGGCCGACGGTGAGCTCGAACGCGACGTGGAATTCCTGCCGAGCACCGACGCGATGCTCGAGCGTCGTGCCGCGGGCCAGGGCATGACCAGGCCGGAGCTCGCGGTCTTGCTCGCCTATGCCAAGCGGCAGGTGTTCCGGGAGCTCCTCGGCTCCGAGCTGCCCGACAGCGGTTACTTGGCGGCCGATCTTCGGCGGTATTTCCCGCCCAAGATCGTCGAGCGCTTCGGCCATCTCCTCGGCGAGCACCCCTTGAAGCGAGAGATCATCGCGACGATCGCGTCCAACGACGTCGTCAACTCCCAAGGCATCACGTTCGTGTCTCGGATGGTGACTGAAACGGGGGTCTCGCACGGCGACGTCGTGCGCGCCTTCCGCATCGCGCGCGACATCACCGGTGCGGTTGGTCGTTGGGGCGACATCGAGGCGCTCGACGGCATCATCGACCCCGGGGTGCAGTCCGAGCTGATGAGCGGGGTCGACTGGCTCGTCGAAACGACCTCCCGCTGGTACTTGGTCCAGGGGGAGGGGGAGCGTCTCGCCGACGCGGTCGAGCAGTCCCGAACATCGTTCGCCGACGTCTCCGAGGCGATCAGTCAGATCGGCCCGGAGGCGTGGCGCGAAGAGCACGAGCAGGCGGCACGGCGCCTGGTCGCCGAGGGTGTGCCGGAGACGGTCGCGCACCGACACGCATTTCAGCCCGAACTGGTGCACGCGCCCGACATCATCGCGGTGGCACACGCGACCGGTCGTACGCCGCTGGAGGTCGCACGCGGATTCTTCGTGCTCGGCGAGGGTCTCGACATCGACTGGCTCGAGACACAGTTGGAGAACCTGCCGGCAGCGACCCGGTGGCAGCGCTGGGCGCAGCAATCGATCGAGGACGATCTGTTCTCGCTGCGCCGCCGGTTGTGCGAGCGCGTCCTGGAACAGGCGGGGGGCGCGCCGATCGACGAGGCGATCGAGCGGTACTTCTCCGAGCGCGCTCCGGCGTTCGAGCGGGTCAACCGGTTCTTGCGCGGCCTCAAGATGGAGGGCGTCTCCGATCTCTCCCAATTGACGGTGGCGCTCCGCCAGATCCGCTCCCTCGCAGGTTGAAGTGGCTTCTTACGGCCATCGTGTGATCACGAGGCCAGCGGCCAAGAGGACCATCGCGATCCACAGCAAGCGGAGCGCTCCTTCGGGCGCGGCCGTCATCGCGGCCATGTCGATCCGGTCGTGAGATCCGTCCTCGAGCGTGACCATGCCCTCGACGCTCGTGGATCGTCGTCGCAACAGTCGCACCGGCGTCGACAGCCGCCGCTGGGCAGCGGCGATGTAGCCGCAGCCCGCCGACACCAGCAGAATCGGCACGTCGATCCTGCCGGTTTGGGAAAACCCACCCGCGAGCGCCGGGAAGCCGCCCCACATCACCGCGAACCACAGGTCGGTATGGAACCGCCCACCGAACCACTCGAGGTTGTAGGCGGGGACGAGGAAACCACCGACCGCGATGAACACGAGCCCCCACCACGACACGACTGAGGCGCCGTAGAGGCCGATCGCCAGCGCCCCGAGCACGCCGATCGCCGCCAGGGCGATCAACACCCATCGAGGGATGCGGGTTCGCAAGGGGCGCCCGTGCAGTTCGTCGAGGGCATGCGCGGCCAGCCCGACCGCCAGGAAGAACGCGACCAAGGCGAGCTCGAGGTAGCGCGGCTGCAACGTGTCGACGACGCAGGCACCGAGTGCCACGAACGATAGGTGCCAGAGCGTGTAAGGCGGGTGCAGCAGGGTCCAGTAGTCACGCGCTCCGCCGGGCCGCAGCGCATAGAACGATGGGGCGCTCACGAGGCTCGCACACCCCAGATCACGAAGCCACCGCCGAGGCTCATGCGACGCCAGCGGACCGGGTCGATGCCGGCCTCGCGCCAGAGGCGCAGCTGCACCTGCAGCGGGTATCGCCGCCAGAACCCCTCGATGCTGGGTCCGAGGAACCGGCCGACCGTGTACCAATCGCGCGAGACGAGACGGCCGATCGCCGGCATGATGACGCGTGTATACACCTGCCAACAGATGCGCCATGTCACGTTCGGCGGCACACCGAACTCGAGGCTCGACAGGACACCGCCCGGGCGCACGACGCGGGCGAGTTCGGCGAGGGTCTCCGCCGGATCGTCGACGTAGCGCAGCAGGTACGTGACGGTCAACGCATCGAACGTACCGTCGGCGAACGGCAGTTCCTCGGCCCGGCCCAACACGAACGCGATCGGCGCGCCCGTCGAGCGCCCCACGCCTTCGCGCAGCATCGGCTCGCTGGGATCGAGCGCGATCACGCGACGGGCGGGCCCCGATCCCGCGAGCGCTCGCGCGACCAGCCCTGTGCCGGTGGCCACGTCCAGGACGAGCCCGCTCGACGCAACCCGTGACGCCAAAAACCCTCGCCACCTCGGGTCCTGGCCGAAGGACAGGATCGCGCCCATCCGATCGTAGGTGCTGCCGAGCCCGGCGAAGAGCCGTCGAGCGTGCGCCGTCCGGGGTGTTCCCATAGCGCGACTACACCACATCGCGGCCGATCCGGCCTCAGCCGTAGAAGATCATCGTGATCCAGTACGCGCCGTGGGCAAAGACGACCCCCACGCCCGCGTGATGGAAGCGACGGTTCAGCATGTTCGCCCGGTGGTCGCTGCTTCGGGTCCACGCCTTGTACACCCGCCAGACCGACGGGCCCATCCCGACGTTCTCGCCCCACAGGGACGGATGGAAGGTCCGCAGCTTGGTGCTGAGGTCCGCGCTGTGAAAAAGCGTGCGTCGCGACGCCATCGCATGTGCATGCCGTTGGGCCGTTCGATCGACAGCATGATTCTCTCGCAGTGCGGGCAGGCCATGCTGGCGCCGGTATCGATCGACCATCGCGAAGACCTTCGCGCGGGCGTGACCGACACGGAAACCGGCATGCGCCGTACCCATCGACAGCGAGACGACGAGTACGACGAACACCGCTATGGAGAGGGGGGAGCGGCGCAGACGCACGTGGACGCAGGCTAGCGGCGGAGCCGTATGCAGGCACGGGATGCTGTGTGAAGATGCCGTAGATATGGCGGGCACGATCTCCACACGCTTTCCCCAGCTGCCACCGGAAACGTTGCAGGCGAAGGCGAGTCAACTCACTATTGGGGGCTGCCTGCTGCTCGGCGGGGCTGCGGCGGCGGTTGCATCGTGGGACATGGTCGACTGCGTCGCCGGCGAATACACCTCCTCGGGACCATGCGGGATCGGCATCGTCGCCGGCGGAGGGGTGCTGTTCGTCGGGTTGATCACGCTGGTTGCCGGAGCGATCGTTCTTGTGCGCGGGCTGCGCAGACCCGTGGACCCTGCGGGGGGCGATGGCTGGCGTCTGGGCCCCGGGTTCCTCGTGATCGTGTGCGGGTTCGTGATGGCGCTGATGATCCCGCGCTACGCGTGTCCTCCCGGCTTGACGCTCTCGCCGATCTTTCGGTTCTGCACGTCGGTGGACCGCTCGTTCCCTGCGCCATCGCCGGGACTGCCGTGGAAGATCGGTGCGTTCGGGGTCGGGCTGGCGCTCGGGCTGCTCTTGCTCCTGTGGCGATCCGTGCCGTGGTGGCTCGCCACTGTGGTGGCCGTCGTCGTGTTCGCAGGGACGGTGGGATTCGCGCTGCACCGGTCGGTCGGTCTGCAGTTCTGACGGCGCGTCAGTCGATCGGCACCCACGCGAGGCCGTCGCGACCGGAGCGCACCTCGCCGAAGGGCTCGGCCAGATGCGTGGGCGCGACCACCGTACCGGGTTGCGACAGCAGTTCGGCCAGCAGAAGGCGCCTCGCCGCCGCCGCACCTGCATGGTCGTTGTCGGGGCCGCTGGGCCAATCGGGGTGGACGAACTGTGACGGATGGTTCCACGTGTCGGCGGACAAGATCATGCGGTTGTCGTTCTCTTGGATCCGCAGGATCTGATGGCCGGGAGTGTGGCCGGGAAGGTGGTGCAGCTCCAGCGCGGTGTCGATCCGGTGATCGCCGCCGATCACCTCGAGGATGCCCGCGTCGGCCAATGGCCGAAGGAGCTCGAGTGCCGCGGCGGCTTCGTCATCCTGCCCGGCAAGATCGCGCAACCAGTCGCGGTCTGCCTGCTGGATCACGTAACGAGCGTTCGCAAACATCGGCACGCCGTCGTCGTCGAGCACGCCCCCGATGTGATCGTCATGGGCGTGGCTGATCACGACCGTGTCGACGTGGTCACGCCCGACGCCGATCGCCTCGAGCCTCTCCGCAAGGGCACCTGTGACCGGCGCCCAGGACTGCGTGGGTGAGCCGATCCCGCCGATCCCGGTATCGAATAGCAGCAGGCCGCCCGCATGGCGGACCAGCCACGCCCGGACTCGAAGCCGCCATTGGTCGTCGTCGGTGTACACGCCGGGGTGGGAGGTCTTCGCGTCGAGGAGGTCGCCGGCGACGATGTCGGGGAAGGATTCGACGATGGGGCCTGCAGGGAAGTCGCAGTCAAGCAACGCGGTGACCTGGATCGCTCCGACGTGCCGGGTCGCGCCTGCCATCCGCGGACCTTAGCAGCCGCTGCGTTGCAGGCCCACTGCCGGGAGTCGCGCTCCCGCGAGTAGGCTTCGCCCGCCCGAGCCCAGGAGCATCGCGTGTCGACCGAACCCCTCGTATCTCCACCCGATGGGCCGGTCGTCGTGGTGGGCGGCGGCATCGTCGGCCTCTCCTGCGCCTGGTTCCTGCGGCGCGCCGGGGCAGACGTGATCGTGCTCGAGGCGGGCGAACGAACGGGCGGTGGCGCCTCCCGTGGCAATGCCGGTGCGATCTGCCCGTCCGGGGTCGAGCCGCTCGCGTCGCCCGGGATGCTGCGCGCCGCGCTCGATAACCTGCGGCGTCCCGACGCGGTGCTGCACGTCCACCCGGCCTCCATGCCCCAGATGGCCGGCTTCCTGCTGCGGTTCAGGCGCTCGGGGACGACCGCGGCCTATGACCGAGGCGTGCGCGCGCTCGCGCAGCTCGGGACCCGCGTGACCGCGGCGTACGACGTGTTGGCCGAAGCCGGCATCGGCACGCACGCACGCCGCGATGGCTACCTCGTGGCGTATCGGGACCCGGCGGCCGCCGTCGAGGAGCATGCGCGGGTCGTCGGCATGGCCGGGCTCGGCGTCTGTGCCGTGCCGGAGCCGCTGCTCGGCGCGGCGGCGCTCCGCGCGCTGGAGCCACTGCTCGGCGAAGCTGTGGTCACCGGCTTCGTGATCCCCGATGAACGCTGGATCGATGCCTCACTCCTGCTCGATGATCTGACCGCTGCGGCGGTTGCGGCAGGGGTCGACCTGCGCATGAGCGCCTCCGCGTCGGCGGTCCACGATCTCGGCGACGCCGTGGAGGTCGACACGCCGGCGGGCACCGTGACGGGCGCGGTGGCGGTCGTGGCGGCCGGGGTCTGGTCGCGTGACCTCGTCATGCCGCTCGGGGTCAAGCTCACGATGCGGGCTGGCAAGGGTTACAGCTTCGCGCTGCATCCGGGGCGGATGCCCGATCGGTTGCTGTACCTGCCCGACGCCCACGTCATGGCGAGTCCGCTGGGTAGTCGCCTTCGGATCGCCGGCACGATGGAGTTCGACGGCACGATCGACCGCTTCCGGCCGGAGCGGGTCCAGGCGATCGTGCGTGGGCTGACCCCGTTCCTCCGAGACGTCGACCTCTCGGCACGCACCGAGGAATGGGTGGGCCCGCGCCCGATGACACCCGACGGGCTGCCGGTGCTGGGCCCGCTCGCCGCGCACCCGCGCGTCGTGCTCGCCACAGGACACAACATGCTCGGTGTCACACTCGGTCCCGTGACGGGCGAAGTGATCGCCGGGCTCGTGTGTGCGGGCGACCCGCAGCTCGATCTTGCCCCCTTTACTCCGGAGCGGTTCCGACGCTAGTTCAGAACACCGCCGTTTCGACGACGAGGTCGCCGTCGGCGAAGCGTGCAGGTCGCAGCGGTCGCAGGTCGAACGTCGAGCACTCGCCGCCCACGATGAGTTCCCGGATCGCCCGACCGGCGGCCGGCGCGTGCATCACGCCGTGGCCGCCGAACCCGGCGCAGTGGAACAGACCGGAGACGTGTGGATCCTCGCCGACGATGGCGTGATGATCGGGCGTTTCCGGATACAACCCGGCCCAACATCGACCGGGATCCATCGGCAGATCGAGGAGGAACGGGAACCGATTCGGCAACCGATCGGAGAGATCCTCGAAGAACCTCGGGTCAACGTGCGTCTCGCGACCCGGCGCATCCGCGGGATTGGCGTAGCCCACGATCCAACCGCCTGCCGGTTCCCGGCGTACGAGGACCCCCGTATCAAGGTCGACCACCATCGGAGTGAGCGCGTGCGGACCCCCTTGCTCGAGTACGTGCGCGAGGTTCCGGCGCACGGGCGACACGGGCAGGTCGCTGCCGAGCAATGCGGCCGTCGAGTGCGCATCGGATCCTGCCGCGTTCACGACGAAGTCGGCCGCGAGCGACCCACGTGCGTGCTCGATCCGGAACCCGCTTCGCGTGCGGCGGATCGCCTGGACGCGCGCACCGGTCAGGATCGATGCGCCGGTGGTGAGCGCGTCTCGTGCGAAGGTCGCGACGACGCTCGCAGGGTCCAAGAACCCATCGCGGGCGTGAAACGTGCCTGCCCGGAGGCCGTCGGTACGCAGGAACGGCAAACGCTCGGCGATCTGATCGGGCGATAGCCACTCCGTGTCAACCCCGAGTGATCGCTGAAGGTCGGCGGCCGCACGGAGTGATCGCTCGCTCATGTCGTTCCCGGTAACCAGCAGGTAGCCCGTCTGATGCAGACCGAGGGTCCCGGTGGTCTCTTCCAGAGTCTCGAACGCCTCGATCGAGAACCGTGAGAACGCGATGTTCGTCGCCGTCGAGAATTGCGCGCGGACCCCACCGTTGGCTCGTGCCGACGAGCCTTGTCCGATGACGTCGGCTGCCTCGAGGACCGTCACGGTCGCACCGGCGTTCGCCAGCTCACGTGCGCACGCGAGCCCTATCACCCCCGCACCCACGATGGCTGTATCCACCATAGAAGGGATGCTGA
>JBDUBL010000012.1:0-37879 GCA_040004125.1 Actinomycetota bacterium | reverse complement strand
GGTTCTTCACTTCGTCAGTCTCGTTCGCGATGGATGCCAGGTGCAAGTTGTTGCCTAGACTGTTGCCTGGCCGTCGGCCCCGGAGAACTTGACATCTGCTTCATGCTTTGGAGCGCAGGATGTCTTCGAGACGCTTCGCCATCTGGGGACTAGCCCCGAGATCTTCATGCTTGAAGTAGCAGAACACATCCGATCCGGCGGCGAGCGCCGGGCCGATACGTCCAGCCCACATCACGAGCTCCTCGTCGGTGTACTCGGTCTTGCGCAGCCGGAAGTAGCCGACCGGTTCCCACGAAAGATCCTCGGGCCCCGGGTCCTTCTCGTCGGTCTCAGCCACGCACCAGGCGACACCGGCGGCGAGCAGCCGCTCGCGCGCTGCCTTCCACGAGTCGTGGCGAAACTCCATCGCGTAGGCGGGGCCGTCTTCCGGCAAGGTCGAAAGAAAGTCTTCGAGGAGCTCGGCGTCGTACTCGAGCTTCGGCGGGCATTGGAACAGCACGCATCCGAGGCGATCGCCGAGCAGTTTGCCGCGGCTCACGAACGCAGTGACTTCCTCACCGACGTTCTTTAGCTTCATCCAATGCGTGATCTTCTGGCTGGCCTTCAGCGTGAACACGAAGCCGTCGGCTGCTTTGGTGCGCCATTTCTCCAGGGTCTTCTCGCTCGGGAAGTGGCGGAACGTGTAGTTGATCTCGACCGAGGACAGCTGCGTCGAGTAGTAGTCGAGCATGTCGTCCTTCTTGAGATCCTCGGGGTACCAGACACCCTTGCGCCACTCGTCGTAGGCGAACCCCGACGTCCCCAGGTAGAAGCGACCTGCCATGCGGTGCATCATGTCACGCATGCCCGAACGATGGCTCGACGGCTCGAGGAGAGCCCCCGATGAGGAGGTCGAGGCGCTCGGTGCAGTGGTTGCGCGGGTCGCGGGGACGGGCTTTGCGATCGAGCGGGCGCGAGGTGGGATGTCGACGCCCGTGTATCGGCTGCACCGCGACGGGGAATGCCAGTACCTCCGGCTGTCGGAGGACCCGGGCGGATCGATGCATGCCGAGGCGGCGGTGCTCGAGCGCCTGCGGGCGGCCGGCGTCTCTGTTCCCGAGGTGATCGCGGTGGACGAAGCGCCGGAGATCGGACGAGGAGTGATGCTCGTGCGAGAGGTACCCGGCGAGCCGCTCGCCGACGCTGGCGGGATCGATCGCGCGCCGACCCTGCGCGCGGCCGGACGCGACCTCGCTCGAATCAACGCGGTCGCCGTCGAGGGCTTCGGCTGGATCCGTCGCGACGAGCCCGTGTGGCCGCCTCGCGGGGAGGACCCGACCTATGAGGCGCTCGTCGAGGGCGCGACGGCATCGATCGAGGTCGTCGCGGGCCGGCTTGCGACCGACAAGGCCCGCCGTGCCCTTGCGGCGTCGTTCGCCCAGGCCCAGGCGAGCGATCCGCCGAGCCGACTCGCCCATGGCGATTTCGACGCGACACACATCTATCAGCGGGATGGCCGGTACACCGGCGTGATCGACTTCGGCGAGATGAGAGGGGCCGAGTCGCACTACGACCTCGCCTTCTTCCTTGTGCAAGACCCGGCCGAGGAGATGCTGCCGGACCTGATCGAAGGCTACGCGGATGTCGGCACGGCGCCGGGCGATCTGCGTCGGTCGGCAACGGTCATCGTTGCCACTCAGCTGTGCCGGTGGATCACGCGAGACGGCGTCGAAAGCCTCGATCGCCCGTCCGGGCGGTGGTGGCTGACCCGGCTCGGCACGCTCCTGGCCGACGCAACGTGACCCGCGTGTGCATGATGGAGGCATGTCCGAGACGTTGTTCGCAGTGGAGACCCCGGGCGGCGGGGTGACCGCGGCGTGGCACGACGGTGGTCCCAAGGCCCCCGCCCTGGTGGTTGCCCATGGCGCGGGCGCCGGCATGCACCACCCGTTCATGGCCGGGCTCTGCGACGCCCTCGCCGTCGCCGGCGTGTCAGCCTTGCGCTTCAACTTCCTGTACATCGAGGCGGGGCGCAAGAGCCCCGGCTCGCCCAAGAACGCGATCGCCGTATTCCGCGAGGTGTTCGAGGCGACCACCGCTCGCACCGACGGCCGGCCGGTGTTCGCCGGCGGCAAGAGCTACGGCGGGCGCATCGCCTCGATGGCCGCCGCCGAGGGCATGCCGGCCGCCGGCCTGGTGTTTCTCGGCTACCCCTTGCACCCGCCGGGCAAGCCCGAGCAGGTGCGCGACGCCCACCTGTATGGGCTGACGCAGCCGATGCTCTTCCTGCGTGGCACCAAAGACCCGTTCGCGACTCCCGACGTCTTGCAACCGGTCCTAAAGAAGCTCGGGAAGCGTGCGACATACGTCGAGTTCGAGGGCGCGGGCCATTCGTTCGAGCGCTCGCGCCGGGACAGCGCTGCCGACAACGCGGCAGCGCTCGCGCCGGCCGTTGTTGCGTTCATCCGGGAGCATGCCTGATGCCGCGCAAGAACAAGCGGGCACCCCTGGAGTACCAGCCGTCGCCCTCACCGTACGGTAACCCTCGCGCGCCGTCCTGGGCCCTCGCCGGTGGCTACGAGGTGCGGGAGGTTGCCGGCGACAAGGAATACCGATGCCCGGGGTGCGATCACGTCGTGCGGCCCGGACAGCGGCATCTGGTCGTGGTGCCCGATGGCGCCGCCGACGAGCGCCGGCACTGGCACACAGAGTGTTGGCGGAAGGAGCTGCGTCGGATCGGGGTCCTACGCGGCCCCTCGGGATCCTAGGGTCGGCGCCCAGATGTCTTGCGCGATTGAGCGACGCTGTCATACCATGCCCGCATGTCCGATCCGGTCCGCGCACGCATGTGGCAGTCGGGGGGCCGTTGGTATGCCCACGTGCTCGATGCCCCGATGTTCGTGGAGGTGACCGGCACGTCCCGAGGAGGGTGTCTCGAGGAGCTCCGGAAGATCGCCGGCGACGAGGCGGAGTTGACCGTTGAGGTCGTGCCCGACCTCGTGGGTGTCGCCGAGGCCGCGGAGATCATGGGCTGGGACAAACGCCGCGTGATCACCTACATCGATCGCGGACATTTCCCCGAGCCGATCGCATCCCTCGCCGGCGGCAGGATATGGCTGCGAGAAGACGTCGAGGCCTACGCCGCAGACTGGCGCGAGCGACACCCCGGGGCACGTCGATGAGTGAGCGCCGCCTCTACCTGATCCGTCACGGCAAGGCCGATCACCGCTCCACTCGGCAGGCGGAGACGCCGCGGGGATCGACCGCGGACCCGCCGCTGGACGAGATCGGACGCGACCAGGCCCGCGCGCTCGCACGGCGCCTCGGCATGATGCCGTCGCCCGCCGCGATCTACTGCTCGACCTTAACGCGTGCCCGCGAGACCATCGCTCCCTACCTCGAGGCGACGGGCCGCGACGTCGTCTACCTGGACGACCTCGCGGAGTGGCACGCCGGAGATTGGGAGCTGAAGGAGTTCGAAGAGTTGCTCACCGAGCACCCCGAGATGCCGGCGCGGGTCTTGCTGCAGGATCCGGTCTTCGTACTCGCGCCGAACTCCGAGCCGGTGCACGCGTTCCGGGAGCGTGTGGTGGCCGCGGTCGAAGGCACCCTCGCCACGCACCCCGACGGCGACGTCTGGATTGTCTGTCATGGGGGAGTCATCAACGCCTATGTCGGCTCGATCCTGGGTGTCGAGGAGCAGGAGATGTTCTTCCTGCCCGCCAACGCGAGCATCAATACGGTGAAGGTCGACGGCACGCGCCGCACGATGTGGTTCCTGGGTGACGACACGCACTACACGTCGCCGGAGCTCTTCCCCGATCCGTAACCTTGCGGCCGGGTAGGCTGGTCAGCTTCCGCCGAGAGGGAGCAGTCATGAGCATCCGGTTCCTGTCAGAGGAGTGGGCGACCGCGGTGATGGACGCCGTCAACAGCACGGACGATTTCGCCAACGCTGCGGGCACCGCCACCGCGCGGATCCAGCAGGTGATCACGAAACCCGACGGCGAGGTGGCGCACTATTGGACGGTCGTGGCCGACGGCAAGATCGAGCTCGGCCTCGGCGACCTCGAGAACCCCGATGCGACGATCACACAGAGCTACGAGACGGCGGTGGCCTTGGCCAAACGCGAGGCCAACCCGGTGACGTCCTTCATGATGGGAAAGATCAAGATCGACGGAAACATGGGGTTGTTGATGGGGCTGGCCGGCGCGCTCGGCAAGCTGGCCGACGCGATGTCGACGGTCGACGTCGAGTACTAGTTCTTCGCACGCGTGACGCTGTACGTGCCGTCGGCGCGGGCGAGCAGCCGGTCGTTTCCGTCGAGGACGTCGGCCTCGGCGTAGGCGATCTCGCGGCCGATCCGGACCGCCCGCCCGGTCGCGCGCACGCGCCCGCGGGTCACGGGCCGCAGGTAGTGCACGCCGATCTCCGCCGACACATGGCGCCGGCCAGGCTCGATCGCGCTGCGCAGGCTGAAGCCCATGGCGGCGTCGGCGAGCGTCGCGATCACGCCGCCGTGCGCGAGTCCCTGCAGGTTCAGGTGGTGATCCTCCAGATCGAGCGCGAGGGTCACGGAGCCGTCGCCGACCTCGTCGATCTGCAAGCCAAACCATCGGTAGAACGGCGCGTCGGCAACCACCGCGCGCAGCTCGTCGCGTCGATCCGAGCCCATGGCGGCGAGTCTCTCACGGGTTCATCTGAGGAGCCGCGATACGATGCCAGGGAAGGAGACCTCGTGCCCGACGATCTGGACCTGCTTGCCCGCGCCGCCCTGGTGGAGGACGCACCCACAGGCGATCTCACCTCGCGGCTCACGATCGTGTCCGGGACCGCCTGCACGGCTGAGCTGATCGCCAAGCAAGATGGGGTGCTCGCCGGGGTCGCCGCGGCCGCGGCGGTCTTCGCGGCGACCGCCGCGGAGGACGGCACGGCGCTCGCGATCGAGTGGAAGCTCGCCGACGGTGCCGTGGTCGGGCCGAGGAACCGGGTCGCGATGATCGACGGTGCGGCCGCCGCCGTCCTTCGAGCGGAGCGCCCGGCGTTGAATCTGCTCGGGCATCTCTCGGGCATCGCGACCCTGACCCGTACCTACGTCGATGCGGCGGCGCCCGCGCAGATCCTCTGCACTCGAAAGACGTTGCCGGGCTTGCGCACGCTCGAACGTGAGGCGGTCGCCGCCGGCGGAGGCACCTTGCACCGGGCGTCGCTATCCGACGCGATCTTGATCAAGGACACCCACGTGCGGATCGCGGGTGGCGTGACCGAGGCGGTGCGACGCGCGAAGCGCGGCGGCGTGCCCGTCGAGGTGGAGGTCGAGACGCTCGAGCAACTCGACGAGGCGATCGCGGAGGGCGCGGATCGGATCCTGCTGGACAACCCCACACCCGAGCGCGTCCGCCAGGCGATCGAGCGCGTCGGCGATCCGATGCGCCTGGAGATCTCGGGCGGTGTCGATCTGCACAACGTACGCGCCTTCGTGGAGGCGGGTGCCCGAGTCATCTCGGTCGGCCGGCTCACGCATTCCGCGCCGGCGCTCGACCTCTCGCTGGAAGTGATCGACATCCATGACTGATACGCATCCGACGATGTCCTACGAGACGTGGGCGGCTGAGGTGCGGCGGCTCGCGGCGGCGCGCGATGCCGTGATCTTGGCGCACAACTACCAGGTGCCTTGGATCCAAGACGTCGCGCATCACGTCGGCGATTCCCTGGCGCTGTCGCGGCTCGCGGCCGAGACCGGGGCCGGGACGATCGTCTTCTGCGGCGTGCACTTCATGGCCGAGACCGCGAAGCTGCTTTCGCCCGACAAGACCGTGCTCCTGCCCAACCTCGCGGCGGGTTGCTCGCTAGCCGATTCGATCACGGCCGACCAGCTGCGTGCGTGGAAGGCCGAGTACCCGGGCGCGGTGGTGGTCGCCTACGTGAACACGACCGCCGAGGTGAAAGCCGAGTCCGACATCTGCTGCACGTCGTCCAATGCTGCCGACGTGGTCTCCTCGATCCCGGAAGATCGCGAGATCCTGTTCCTGCCGGATCAGTTCCTCGGTGCGCATGTGGAACGCCAGACCGGCCGCTCGATGCACATCTGGATGGGCGAGTGCCACGTGCACGCGGGGATCCAACCCGGCGACCTCAAGCAGATGCTGGCCGACGAGCCGGAGACAGAACTGTTCGTGCACCCCGAATGCGGCTGTACCACCAACGTGATCTGGCTCCTCGGCGAGGGCGAGTTGCCCGCCGACCGCACGAAGGTGCTGTCGACCGGCGGCATGGTCACCGAGGCCGAGCGATCGGGGCGGCGTCGATTCCTGGTGGCGACCGAGACGGGCATCCTGCATCAACTGCGCAAGGCGAGCCCGACCAAGGAGTTCGTGCCGATCGATCGCAAAGCCGAATGCAAGTACATGAAGATGATCACGCCCGAGAACCTCCTCACCTCGTTGCGTGACGGGGTGTTCGAGATCGATGTACCGGCCGACATCGCCGGACGTGCACGGCAGGCGGTCGAGCGCATGATCGCGATCGGGCCCACCGCCGGGCGAACGACGTCATCCGCGGTGCCCGGGGAGTGAGCACAAGCACCGTCGTGGTCGGCGCCGGCGCCGCGGGTTTGTGGTGCGCGTTGCATGCGGTCGATCGCGGGGTGGTGACGGTGGTCGCGCCCGGCGCCGCCGAACTTTCCGCCACCGCATGGGCGCAAGGTGGCATCGCCGCGGTCAACGGCCCCGACGACAGTCCCGCGCGACACGCGGCCGACACGATCGCGGCCGGCGCCGGCCTCTGCGATCCGGCCGCTGTCGACGTGCTCGTGCGTGAGGCGCCCGAGGCGGTTGCGGAACTCGTGGCGATGGGCATGCGCTTCGACGAAGGCGACGGTTCCGCGTTGGAGGGTGGGCATTCCGTACGGCGAGTTCATCATGCCGGGGGCGATCGATCCGGCCGAGCGTTGCATCAGTTCCTGGAACAGGTCGTCGAGGGTCACGGCGGGATCGTGCGGGTTGACGCTCGCGCCGTCGCCGTCGAGACACGTGCGGGTGCGGCCAGTGGGGTCCGCGTCGAGGGCGGCGCCGTCATCGCCGCCGATCGGGTGGTGCTGGCCACGGGGGGCGCTTGCGGCATCTTCGGGCGGCGCACCGGCCCGGATACGTCGGTGGGCGAGGGGCTGGCGCTGGCGTGGCGCGCCGGTGCAGCGCTCGCCGACCTCGAGTTCGTGCAGTTCCATCCCACCGCCCTCGACGTGCCCGGGCACCCCGCTCGGCTGCTGACGGAGGCGCTGCGTGGGGAGGGGGCGGTGCTTCGCGACGGATCGGGCGAGTCCTTCATGGAACGGTTCCACCCCCTGGGCGACCTGGCGCCACGCGACATCGTGGCGCGAGCGGTGTTGCAAATCCGTGAGGAGACCGGCATGCCGGTGTTCCTGGACGCGACCGCGGTCACGAACGTGGCGAGGCGCTTTCCGACGGCCGACGAGCAGTGTCGGGAAGTCGGGCTCGACATCGCAACGACGCCCGTGCCAGTGGCGCCGGCCGCGCACTACTGCATGGGCGGCGTGCTCACCGATCTTTGGGCTCGAACATCGGTCGCGGGACTCTTTGCCGCGGGAGAGGTCGCGAGCACGGGCGTCCACGGCGCCAACCGCCTGGCGTCCAACTCCTTGGCCGAGGCGCTCGTGTTCGGCAGGCGGGCGGCCGTTGCCGACGATGGCACGGCTCACATCGAGGACCCGCAGGACCCGCTCGCGCCCGAGCCGCCCGGCGCGATGGCACTCTCCCGGATCCGCGCGCGGACCGACCGCTTCCTCGGGGTCCGGCGCGACGGGCCCGAGCTACGGATGTCGATCGACGAGCTGGCGAACGCCGCCGACCCGGGCGGCGCCCGCGCCGCGACGCTGGTGGCGTGGCTGATGACCGGTGCCGCGGAATGCCGCCGGGAGAGCCGCGGCGGCCATTATCGCGTCGACTTCCCTTCCCGGGACCCGGCTCTTCAGGCGAGGCAGGCGGTCGATCGCCGGGGCTGGTGGCGGCTTGCCACCCCCGAACCCGTCTGACACCATGACCCGCATGCAGCGATACCTTGGCTTCTGGTTTTTCGACGGCGGGCTCGACCCGGAGTAGTCGCCAGCAGCCACACGCAGCCAGCGACCCCGGGCCGAACCGCCCGGGGTTTCGATTTCCCCGGGCCGTTTGACCGGGCCGAACGTGGAGGTTCGACCACATGGTCATCGTGATGAAGCAGGACGCCACCGACGGCGATATCGAGGCCGTCGCCGAACGCGTTCGCGCCAACGCCGGGGAAGCGTTCGTCTCGCGGGGCACCGTCCACACGATCATCGGGCTGGTCGGCGACACCGACCGATTCAAGGCGATCGACTGGCGGCAGATGAGCGGCGTCGACCACCTGATCCAGGTCGGCAAGCCCTACAAGATGGTCGCCCGGGACCTGCACCCCGAGACGACGATCGTGAAGGTCGGCACGGTGCCGGTTGGTCGGGAGGCGTTCACGATCATCGCCGGTCCGTGTGCCGTCGAAAACGAGGAGCAGACGATGGCGGCGGTGCGCGCGGCCAAGGACGCCGGGGCCGCGATCATGCGCGGAGACGTCTACAAACCCCGGACTTCCCCTTACTCGTTCCAGGGACTCGGCGAGCGCGGCATCGAGATCCTGCAGGAGGCCCGCCGTCGTTTCGGGCTGCCGTTCATCGTCGAGGTCGTCGACGTCTCGCAGGTGGCCCACGTGGCCGAGGTTGCCGACTGCATCCGCATCGGCACGCGTAACGCGCAGAACTTCGAGCTGTTGAAAGAGGTCGGCCTGACGAACAAGCCCGTGATGCTCAAACGCGGTCTCGCGATGACGGTGGAGGAGTGGCTGCAGGCGGCCGAATACGTCGCGCAGCGCGGGAACTCCGAGGTGATCTTGTGCGAGCGCGGCATTCGCACGTTCGAGCCCTCGACGCGCAACACACTGGACCTCGGGGGGATGGCTGTGGCACAGGAAGAGACGCACCTGCCGGTGATCGTGGATCCCTCCCACGCGGTGGGGAAGCACTCCCTCGTGGCGAAGATGGCATGCGCGGCTTTGGCCGCCGGCGCCGACGCGGTGATGATCGACGTGCACCCGCGTCCCGAGGAGGCGTTGGTCGACGGGGCGCAAGCGTTGCTGCCCGACGAGATGATCGCACTCGGCAAGCAGCTGCAGTCGATCGCTGACGCGCTCGGGCGTCCCGTCAACCGCTAAGGCTCAGCCGGCGGGCGCGTTGAGCGTCAGCTCGAGGATGTCGCAGGTCGAGCGCCAGCGCACGAGCGCCTCGGCGGGCGGGCCGTTGCGCGAGCGGCGACGGTCGACCAGGATCTTCGCCGCTTCCTCCCACTCGGCGCCCTCGAGCACGCGGCCGGATGCCTTGAGCTCATCCAGCGACGTGTCGCGCAGCTTGCGTCGGGTGATCACTACGAACTCGTCCGCTTCCCCGATCCCGGGCACGGTCTGTTCCTTCGGCCCCGGCTCGCGCTGCGACAACACGTAGACCTTCCCGTTCTTGTAGGCGAACCACACGGGGGCCGTCCGGCGCCGACCGTGCTGATCGACCCCGACCCAGATCACGTCAGACTTCTTCAGTCCTTCCTCGACGCCTTTGTCGAGCTTCTCGGGGGAGGCCTGCACGAATACCGGCACCTCGATCTCGCCGAGCACTTGGTCATCGACCACGAACGACGCCACGTAGGTACCGGTCTCGGTGAAGATCGCCTCGGGGACCTCGTCGACCTCGGTTGTGAGGTCGAACATCCCACGCATGTGCCGGTACTCGGGCCCCCATCGAAAGACCATCCGCCCAGATGGTCCGAACATCCGGACCTCCTCCTGGACGATGCCGACGGGGATCTTCCACGCGCGGAACATGACGAACGGTAACGCGGGGCCGGGCTGCCCGGTGAGGTAGACGCCATCGGGGGACATGTCGCCCTGCGCCGCCCAAACGCGGGTGTCCACGACGGCCGCGGCGACCAGCTCCCCAGCGATCAGGTCAGGCATGGCGCGAAGGATACCGAACCCGGCCGCGCGCGCTCAGGGACGCGCGTACACCCGCAACATGCGGTCCGGTCGGAACCCGACGGAACGGTAGAGCGCCTCCGCCGGTGTGTTGCCGACCTGGACTCCGACGATGGCATAGGTCATGCCCGCGGCGGCGAAGCGACGAAGCCCGTCGGTGAGCAGCGCCTTCGCGAACCCGCGACCATGGACATAGGGATGCGTGGCCACGGCTTCGGGTGCGCCGTCGCGGGACGCCCAGGCCAGCGCCGCCTCCTCGAAATCCAGTGCCGCTATCGAGTCGACCTGTGTCGGCGTGATGAACACCGATAGGTCTCCCTCGTCCGCGGCGGCGACCCCCACGAGCTCGTCGCGGATCTCCCACAGCAGGAAGGCCTGGCCGGGCCGGCCTGCGGGCAGCAACCGCCATCCCACCCACCACGCGATGTCCCCCGGGTGGACGGCGGCACGGCCGGGCGACGCTCGCAGGATCGCCGAACAGAGTCGCTCCATCGCGGAGAGTCCTCCCAGTCGCGGTAGGGTCGGGTCGCCATCGGCGAGCACGCTACACCGTGCACGTGATCTCCAAACCGTTCGCGATGCTTGTTAGCAAACAGGCCCGCTCCGCGCCCTGTCGGCCGTGCACGATGATGCCGTGGTGACCGATGCGACCCACCCGAACGTCGAGCAGCTGTATCGCAGCGAGCATCAGCGGCTCTGGCGATCGCTGGTGCTCTTCACGGGCGATCGCGAGATCGCCGCCGATGCCGTGGCCGAGGCGTTCGCCCAATTGCTGCGACGCGGGGACGCGGTGCGGGCACCTGACCGATGGGTGTGGCGAGCGGCGTTCCGGATCGCCGCGGGGGAGCTCAAGCGGAGATCGGCGCACGCGGCGCTGCCCGACGAGATCGCCGAGGCGGCCGAGCCCGCGGACGTGCGCGTCGCGATCGCCTTGCTCGGGCTGTCTCCGCACCAGCGCTCGTCGATCGTCCTGCACTACTTCGCGGGCTACACCTACAAACAAGTGGCCGAGATCATCGGCTCGACGGCGGCGGCCGTGTCCGTGCACATCACGCGAGGACGCCGGCACCTTCGGGCTGTGTTGGAGGAAGACGATGCAGAAGACTGACCTTGAGAAGCGACTTGCGTTCGCGAACAAACTCGAAGCGCCGGACGGCTGGCCGGAGGTCCTGCGTAGGGCCGAGGGCCTGCCACAGGCGGCGACGCGGGCCGGCCGCCACGTGCTGCGCGTTGCGTCCGCGTCCGTGGTGGCGCTGCTGTTCGGCGCGCTCGTTGTCTGGGCCGGGGTCGTCCTGCGTGAGGATCGGAATCACGAGCCGGTGAACGCGCCCTCGCCTGTTCCGTCTCCGGTGCAGATGCCGCGCGACGCGATCGTGTTCTCCGACGATGCGAGCAGGCAGGTAACCTCACGCCGGGCCCTCATGGCGGTCTCCGCCGATGGCGGTCCGATACTTCGCCTGTCGCCGTTCGTTCGCAACAGCGAGTCGGGCCCCGTCTGGTCTCCGGACGGGCAGCGGTTCGCGTTCGTTGGCAACCCGTCGAAGCACGTCATCCTCGGCGGGAACATCTACGTCGTGAATGCGGATGGGAGCGGTCTCGTCCAGGTGACCGAGGGGCTCAGAGACAAACAGCCGTCCTGGTCACCAGACGGTACCCACCTGGCCTTCGTCCAAGACCAGGGGACCGCGCTGGTGGTGATCGATGTCGACGGTAACAACCGCCGCGTGATCGCGCGCGATCGGGGCTTCTACCAACTGCCGACATGGTCACCAGACGGGAACCTGATCGCTTTCCGATCGAAGATCACGGTTGGGTCGGAGGGCAGCGCCGTCTACACGATCCGACCGGATGGCACCGACGAACGGCAGATGCCTATCGCTTCGGGAGGGCCGTTGGTGTGGTCGCCGGACGGCTCTTGGCTCGCATACCCGGGCCGCCCGAACGTCCTGTGGATCATGAGGGAGGACGGCTCGGACGCGCACCGGATCACGACGTGCAAACTTCCCTGCGTCGCGGATATGGACCCGACGTGGTCACCGGACGGCACACAGATCGCGTTCATCCGACAGGAGGACGGAGGAGGCGCGACCCGTCTCTACGTCGTCGACGTGGCGACGGGAGCTGTCAGAGGACTCACTCCCGGCCTCCGGCACGTGGGGTCACCGACGTGGCGCCCCAGGTAGATCCTCAGGCCGTCAGACCGTGCGGGCGAGCCACAGCCGCGGCTCTCGCAACTCGGCGAGTCCCGGCAGGGCATCGGACGAATCCCACATCCTCGAGAGGGTCGCCTCGTCGGTCATCTCCACCACGGTCTCGCAGAACGCTCGCCCGGCCGCTACGTGCTCACGCCCGACATCGACGCCGAGCAGCCGCGCGAAGATCGGGTCGAGCTCCTCATCCTCGCGATGACGCCGCATCGCCTCCTCGATCTGCGGGAAGCTGGCGAGCAGCCGCCGCCCGATGGTGGTCGCCACGTGGTCGCCGTAGCCCTCTACGGCACCGATCAGCGCTCGCACGCGGTCGAGCTTGATCCGCTGCTCGTCGTCGAGCACGATGCCGAACATCGAGCCCTCCTCGTCGGCGAACGCGGCCGAAAGGGCCTCGGGATCCTCTGGCGATATCGAGGCGAACCGGTCGCGGATCGCCTCGACGTCGATCGTCATCGTCGAACAGAAGTCATCGATCACCGCCGCCGCGTGTGCCGGCAGCCACGGCTGCGCCGACTGCAACCGGTGCACGACCTGGTGCATCGCCACGAACGTCCGGAACTCACGCGGGTCAAGCGACCAGTCGCGTTCGAACGCCTCGATGTTGGCAAGCACGAAGCGGACGGGTCCGGTCGCGACCCGGGGCACACCGACGTCGTGGCCGCCGAACACCCGCGTCGCGAGAAAGCCGAACACCTGGCCGACCTGGGTGGCTTGCAGCAGCGGTCCCAGCTGACCGATCAAGGCCTTTGGCGAGCCGAACCCGAGCGCTGCCATCCCTCCGCCCTCGCCGGCGTCCTTGATGGGGAGTTGTTCGGTCAAGGCGACCCCGAGCGCGTCGGACATGCGCTGGGCGGCTCGCTCGACCAGGGGCCGGTACTCGTCCATCGCGGCGGCGATCCAATCGACGCGGCGGACGACGTCGACGTGCATCACCTCGTTCGGGGTCGTGAGTTCGGTGAGTCCGAGCACCTGGAGTTCGGCAACCCGGGCGATCTCCTCGAAGGCCTGCCGCGTCGCGTCATCGGGCGTCGCATCGGTCGCGGCCTCGGCCGCGCCGGCGACCGCCACCTGCCGCGCCAGCTCCCACTGGACCGGGCCCGAAGAGCTGCTCATGACACGCTGGAGCTCGCGGAACAGCGGCGCGTCGCGCAGCGATTCCGGATCCATGCCGAAGGGGAACCCCGGGGTAGACATCGCACGGCCAGCCTACGCGCTCCCCGCGGAAGGGCGGGGTCGACGGCTACGATGGGCCCGTGTCCGCCGACCGAATCCTCGTACGCGTCAGCGACCAGCAGCCCTCGGTCGACGAGGCCCTGGCGACCGTCGCGGACCCCGCGGCGGGCGGCACCTGTGTATTCGTCGGGACCGTGCGCGACCACGCCACGGGCGGCGCCGGCGTCACCGACCTGACCTACGAAGCCTGGGACGAGCTCGCGATCGAACGTCTTGCCGAGATCGCCGCCGCGATCCACGAGCGGTGGACCGTCTGCCGGGTCGCGCTGTTCCATGCGACCGGGACCCTGCGGATCGGCGAATTGAGCGTCGTGGTCGCCGTCTCGGCGCCGCACCGCGCGGAGGCCTTCGACGCCTGCCGGTTCGGGATCGAGGAGCTCAAGCGCGACGTGCCGATCTGGAAGAAGGAGGCCCTGACCACCGGCGAGGCCGATTGGGTCATGGGAGCCTGAGCGATGGCGCGCGACCTGGCGATCGACCTCGGCACGGCCAGCACGCTCGTCTACCGGCTGGGGGAAGGCGTCGTCTTCGACGAGTCGACCGTCGTGGCGCTGAACGCCGTGACGAACGATGTGGTCGCCGTCGGCGAAGAGGCGTGGCGCATCATCGGCAGCGGCACCGGCGAGGTCGTCGGCATGCGGCCCCTCCGGCAGGGCACGATCACCGAGTTCGAGGTCACGCAGCGATTCCTCGAGGTCGTGATCCGGCGATGCGTGACGGGCCGGTACCCGCGACCGCGGGTGCTGATCACGATCGCATCGGGCAGTTCACCGGTCGAGCGTCGCGCGCTCGAGGAGGCGGTCGCGATCAGCGGCGGCAAACAGGTCACGCTTGTCGAAGAGCCGCTCGCCGCTGCGATCGGCGCCGGGCTCCCGATCCATGAACCCGTCGGCAGCCTGGTCGTCGACGTCGGCGGGGCGCGTTCGGAGATGGCCGTCGTGTCGATGGGCGGGATCATCTCGGGCCAGACGGTGATGCTCGGCGGATTCGACCTCGACGTCGCGATCCAACAGCACGTCCGCCAGGCCTACGGCGTCGCGATCGGCGAGCGCGCCGCCGACGAGGTCAAGCGCGTCGTCGGGTCGGCGTTTCCGATGGGAAGCGGCAAGGCGGCGGTCGTCGTGGGGCGCGAGCTGGCCTCGGGCAACACGGTCGAGGTCAAGCTCGACGAGGTGGAGGTTCGTCAGGCGATGAGCGAGCCGATCGGCCGGATCATCGATGCCGCCCGCCGCACGCTCGCCGAGGCCCCGCCCGAACTGACGCACGATGTCCTGGAGACTGGCATGTTCCTCATGGGCGGCGGTGCACTGCTCACCGGGCTCGATCTGCTCCTCTCGCAAGAATGCGAAGTCCCGGTGCACATCGCGGAGAACCCGCGCGAGACCGTCGTGCGCGGCGCAGGGCACATGCTGGAACATCTCGAGCGATACCGGACCTCCTTCCAGCTGGAGCGCCCGGTGGGACGGCGGTAGACACATGACGTTTTCGATCGTGGCGCTCGACCCGGCCAACGGCGATCTCGGCGTCGCGGTGGCCTCGAAATTCCCGTGCGTCGGCGCCGTCGTGCCCTGGGCCAGGGCCGGCGTGGGGGCCGTCGCGACGCAGTCGTGGGCGAATACCGACTACGGGCCCGACGGCCTGGGGTTGATGGGTGGCGGACTCCCGGCGGCGGTCGCCCTCGACGCGGTGCTCGAGCCCGACGGGGATCGCGAGGAGCGTCAGGCCGGGTTCGTCGATGCCGGCGGCGGGTCGGCATCGTTCACGGGGGCCAACTGCATGTCGTGGGCCGGCGGGGTCACCGGCGACGGGTTCGCCGCCCAAGGCAACATCCTGGCGGGCGAGCAGGTGGTCGCCGAGCTCGCCCGCGCTTTCGGCGCGACCGACGGCGACCTGTGCGATCGACTCCTAGCGGCGCTGCTGGCCGGCGATGCGGCCGGCGGCGATCGGCGGGGCAAGCAGTCGGCCGCACTGCTGGTCGTGCGTGCCGCGGGCGGGTACGAGGGCCGCAACGACCGCTACATCGACCTTCGCGTGGACGACCACCCCGAGGCGCCCGCCGAGCTCGCGCGTCTGTTCACCGTGTGGGATTCCACGATGCTGATCCGCCACGACGAGCCGGTAGAGGAGTCGCGTGAGGTCGTGCTCGACCTGCAGCGGCGTTTGGGCGCACTCGGCATCCTCAAGAGCGATCCGAGCGGCGGCATGGATGCCGCGACCACCGCGGCACTCGCCGATTGGGCGGGGCGCTCCAACCTCGAGGGGCGGCTACGCGACGACGGACTGCTGAGCAGCCACCTCCTGTTCGAGTTGCGAGACGTGACGCCCGAGGTGCCGGGCTCAGTTGCCGACGGCGCGCCGTAACGCCGTCCAGACCGCCAGGCACGCCCCGACGATCAGCCCGGCGCCGACGAGCACCGCGATCAAGAGCCCCACGACGCCGGTCAGGCGCGTCTGCCACGTGGGCGCCGACGGGAGCGGGCGCCGGCGTCGTCCCGATGCATCGAGCGGTTCGTTCGCATCGGCATCGAGGGCCGGCTCCTGGTAGCCCTTCGTCCATGTCTCAGGGTTCGCCCCGGTCGCGCGGCCCCGAACGACCGAGTAGGCGGCGCCGCAGCCCGCGACCGCCGCGACGAGCACCACGAAAACGTACGGCATGTCGCGAGGGTACCCGCGCCGCGCGCGTGCGCGGGGAGGTCCCATGCGTTCGATCGTGTGGCCCGTAGCATCGAGGGCATGCGGAGACCTGCACACCCCGGGCGATCCGTCGCGCTCATCGTCGTCGCCGTCGGGGCCGTGCTTGCCGTGTGGCTGCCGATCCCCTATTACGCGGAAGGCCCAGGCCCCGCTCGCGACGTGTTGCCGCGGATCCAGTACCCGGGGCCGACCGAGGGCGCGGCGCGCTACGACCCGACCGGCAGCCTCGAGCTCACGACCGTTCGCTACCGGCAGCTCACGCCCGTGCTCGCCGTGGCGGCGTGGATCGACGACACGCAGGCTATCGTTCCCGCGGAGGTCGTCTACCCGACCGACATCCCCGTGCAGGTGGTTGTGCAGCGCGGGGTCTCCCAGATGGACCAGAGCAAGATCGCGGCCACAGCCGTTGCGCTCCGTGCGGTCGGCCGCTACCCCAACGGCCACGGACCCGGGGCGCTGATCGAGGGCACGGCCGAGCAATGTCCCGCCGACGGCAAGCTGTTCCCGGGCGACATCATCGTGTCCGTCGACGGCACCCGAGTGCGCAGCGCCGCACAGGCGTCGCGGCTGTTCGATCGGATCCCCGATGACCACGCGCTGCATTTCACGCTTGACGTCGACGGCCGTGCGCAAGAGGCGACCTTCACGCGGGCCTCGTGTGGCCCCGACAACCAGCCCTTGGTCGGCATATCGATGATCGACGCCTTCCCTTTCACCGTGGCGATGACGAGCGACGATATCGGCGGGCCCTCGGCCGGGCTGATGTGGGCGCTGGGCCTATATGAGCTGTTGACGCCACAGGACCTAACGGCGGGTCGCACGATCGCGGGCACCGGCGAGATCGCGCCGGACGGAACCGTCTATCCGATCGGCGGCATCGCCGACAAGGTCGTCGCAGCCGAGCGAGCGGGCGCCACGATCTTCTTGACGCCCACCAAGAACATGCCCGACCTCGTCGGCGTAAACACGGGCGACATGCAGGTGATCCCGGTCGCGACCTTCGACGACGCGGTGCAAGCGCTCCGCCAAGGCGTTGTGACCCCGTGAAGTAGGCTGGCGGTCTCGATGTCCACGATCTCGATCCCTCGGCGGCGCAGGTGGCCCACGTACCTGGTCGCGACGGTCATCCTGGGCGCACTCATCCTCTCGGCGCTCGCCGGATTCGTCGTGGAGGTGCTGTGGTACGGCGAGATCCACCAAAGCAGCGTCTTCTGGCACACCCTGTGGACGAAGCTCATGCTGGGCGTCTTGTTCGGCGCCGTGTTCTTCGGGTTGCTGTACGTGAACCTCGTGATCGCCCGGCGCCTGCGCCCACCGGTCACCGTGATCCCGAACCCGCTCGATCCGATCGAACGGGTGCGCGACATCACCGAGCCGTACCTCCGCTGGCTCCTGCCGCTGGGCGCGGCGGTCCTGGCGATCATCGTCGGTCTGAGCGTCAGCGGGAACTGGCAGGCCTACTTGTTGTGGCGCAACGGGGGAGGCATCTCCTTCGGGAGTCCTGACGCGTTGTTCCACCGCGACCCAGCGTTCTACATTTTCGATCTGCCGTGGTTGCGGTTCCTGCAGGGGTGGCTGTTCTCGTCGTTGATCGGGGTCACGCTGCTGGTCGCGATCGCGCATGTGCTGTGGGGTGGGATCCGTCCGCAGGCGCCGGCGTTCGCGGACAAGGTCACACCGGCGGCCCGAGCGCATCTGTCCGTGCTGCTGGGCCTGGTCATGCTCGTGAAGGCGTGGGGGTACTGGCTCGGGCGCTTCGACCTGCTGACCTCCAAACGCGGCGTAGTGGAGGGGGCCTCCTACACCGAGGTCAAGGCTCAGTTACCGGCGTTGAACTTCCTCGCGATCGTCGCGATCATCTGTGCGGTGTTGTTCTTCCTGAACATCCGGCTGAAGCAGTGGAGCCTGCCGGTCGTCGCCGTCGGTCTGCTGGCGATCGTCTCGGTGCTGCTGGGCACGGCCTACCCCGCGTTCGTTCAGCAGTTCAAGGTCAAGCCCAATGAGCAGCAGCTCGAAGCGCCCTACATCGCTGACAACATCGCGGCGACGAACGTCGCCTTCGGTTTGGATACCATCGAACAACAGGTGCGCGGCGATGCCGCGCAGGCCCTGACCGCGCAGCAGATCCGTGAGAACCGGACGACCGTGTCCAACATCCGGCTGTGGAAACCGAGCGCGCTCCAGAAGAACTTTGCGGCGTTCCAGCGGCAACGTGAGTACTACGACTTCCTCGATGTCGACGTGGACCGCTACCCGATCGGGGTGAACGGCGATCCGCGGGTCGTGATGGTCTCGGCGCGCGAGATCAACCCGGCGGGCATCCCGCAGGCCGGCGTGACGTGGCAGAACGTGCACCTGGCCTATACACACGGATACGGCGCGGTCGCCTCGCTCGTGAACCAGGCGACCTCCGAAGGCCAGCCGGTGCTCACCCTGAAGGACGTGCCGGTGGTCGGTGAGCCGACGATGACGCAGCCGCGGATCTACTACGGCGAGAGTGGTCAGGGCGATTTCGTGGTGGCCAACGCGAACGGCGAGATCGACTTCGAAGGCTCGAACGAGAGCCTGCCCTACAACGGGATCGGTGGCATCCCGATCGAGAACATGTTCCGTCGCGCCTTGTTCGCGTGGAACTTCAAGGACGTCAACCTGCTGCTGTCGGGTCAGATCACCGACCAGAGTCGCTTGATGATTTACCGCGACATCAAGGAGCGCGCCGCCAAGGTGGTGCCGTTCCTGTCGTTCGATTCCGACCCCTATCTGGCGATCATCGACGGCGAGCCGAAATGGATCCTCGATGCCTACACGAGCACGGATCAGTACCCGTACTCGCAGAGCGTGAGCGCCTCGGCCGCGACCGACGGACTGCTGAGCGGCTCCGTGAATTACGTCCGCAACTCAGTCAAGGTCGTCGTCGACGCCTACGACGGCACGGTGACTTACTACGCGGATCTGAGCGAACCGATCATCCAGGCCTGGAGCAACGCCTACCCTGGCCTGTTCACGGATGTGACCAGCGCGCCCGACAGCCTCAAGGCGCATTTCCGCTACCCCGAGAACCTGTTCCAGATCCAGGCCTACCAGTTCGCGAATTACCATGTAACCGACCCGACCGCGTTCTATCAGCGGCGGGACTTCTGGCAGATTTCGCCCGACCCGACGCAGCCGAGCACATCGACCGCGTCGGGCGGGACGCCGCCGCCGATGCGACCGTACTACCAGCTGATCAAAGTGCCGGGTGGCACCATCGAACAGTTCCAACTCGTGATCCCGTTCGTGCCGGCTGGGCGGCAGAATATGGTGGGGTGGATGTCCGCGTCCTCGGACCCGGGACCGGACTACGGTCACGTCACGATGTTCCGCCTGACCCAGAACATCGAGGGGCCCCAACAGGTCTACGCGCGGATCAATAACGATCCGACGTTCTCGTCGGAGCGGACGTTGCTCGGCCAGCAGGGATCCGAGATCGCGTTCGGCGACTTCCTCGTGATCCCGATCGACGACTCCTTCTTGTACGTGCTGCCGGTCTACGTGCAGTCGACGTCTGGCCCCCAGATCTTCCCGGAGCTGAAGCGGGTCATCGTCGTCAATGGCAGCTCGGGCGACGTGTCCCTCGGCACCACGCTGGCCGACGCGTTGTCCACGGCCACCGGCGGCACGATCGGGGAGCCGGGGGGTAACGGCGGTCCACCGCCCGACGGGACCGGCGGCGGCACGACCGACCAGCAGGTCCAGGCGCTGCTGACCCAGGCGCTCCAGCACTTCGCCGCGGCGCAAGAGGCTCTCAAGACCGGGGATCTCGCCCTGTATCAGCAGGAGCTCGAGCAGGCGCAGTCACTGATCGAGCAGGCGAATCAGCTGATCGCGGGCCAGTCTACGGGTGGTGCGACCGGCACCCCGACGCCGACCCCGTCGGCTTCGGTCAGCGTGTCGCCCAGCCCCTCTCCCTGATTCGGCGATCCGGTAGTCGGGTCGGCGGCGATGTCGGCCACATCGGTCTAGGCCCACACGCCGGAGTGCCGCGATGGTACGGCGCGTGCGCCCGGTAAGGTTGGCCGCGTGAGCGATCCGGAGGCGGCCGCGCCCGCGCACGAGGTGTCGTTCCGCGAGGCGGCCGGCTTCTGGGTCAAGCTCGGATTCGTCAACTTCGGCGGCCCCGCGGGCCAGATCGCCTTGATGCATGAGGAGCTCGTCGAGCGTCGCCGGTGGATCTCGGAGGGGCGGTTCCTGCATGCGCTGAACTACTGCGTGTTGCTGCCTGGCCCCGAAGCTCAGCAGCTGGCGATCTACGTCGGTTGGCTGCTGCACAAAGTGCGCGGAGGCCTGCTCGCGGGCATCGCTTTCATCCTGCCTGCGTTCTTCCTGATCTGGGGGCTGTCCTGGACCTACGCCGCGCACGGCGACGTCGCGGCCGTCTCGGGTTTGTTCCTCGGTCTGCAGGCGGCGGTGGTCGGGATCGTGGCCCACGCGGTGATCCGGATCGGGAAGAAGGCGCTGCGCACGCGGGCGATGGTCGTGACGGCGGCCGCCTCGTTCCTGGCGATCTTCGTGTTCCATCTGACGTTCCCGGTGATCATCGTTGCGGCGGGGTTGATCGGCGCGGCGGGGTTGCTCGGCATCGCGCCGGCGCCTGCCGAAGGAGATGACGCCGATGTCGCGCTACGCGATGACGCCGCGATGCCACCGCATACGCAGCCGAGCGCTCGGCGCGCAATGACGGCGTTGGTCGTCGGTCTCGCGGCGTGGATCCTGCCGCTCGTGCTTGTCACCCGGGCGTCATGGGCGCCGCCGGTCCTATCCGAGCAGGCGGTGTTCTTCTCCAAGGCGGCGCTGGTGACGTTCGGCGGTGCGTACGCCGTGCTGGCCTACATCAACGTGGCGGCGATCGCCTACGGCTGGTTGCTCCCGGGGCAGATGGCGACAGGTCTTGGTCTCGCCGAGTCGACGCCCGGTCCGCTCATCATGGTGACGGAGTTCGTCGGATTCCTCGGCGCGTATCAGCAGCCCGGGTCCCTCTCGCCGGCGATAGCCGGCGCGTTGGGCGCGCTGGTCGTGACGTGGGCGACCTTCGCGCCGTGCTTCCTGTGGATCTTCCTGGGGGCGCCCTACGTCGAGGTGCTCCGCGGGAACCGTCGGCTCGCCTCGGCGCTGTCGGGGGTGACGGCCGCGGTGGTCGGCGTGGTTCTGAACCTTGCGCTGGTGCTCGGTATCCACACGCTCTTCGAGCAGGTGCGGGCGGTGGAGGTGTTGGGCAATGCGATCCTGGTGCCGGTGTGGTCCTCGGTGGATGTATTCGCCCTGGTGATCGCGCTCGGCGCGTTCGTCGCGATATGGCGCTTCACCGTGCACGTCCTCTGGGTGGTCGGGATCGCCGCGGCGCTTGGCATCGTGTGTGCCCTATTCGGGTAGGGGCCTTACTTCGTGGCCCACACATAGGCGAACGCGGATCGAAGAAGACCTCGCCCCGCGTCCACAAGTGGGCGGATGTGCTCTTCGAACCGGACCAGCTCCTCCGCGGTCAACGCTCCTCGGAGCGCCTCTCCAGCGGTGTGCGCGTTGGGGTTGGGCGAGGTTTCGAGCAGCCGATCCCAATCGACGACCCAGGTTCCCGGTTGGATATCGACCAGGAGCTCGACGTGGCTCTCGGTGAACCCGGCCGCCTCCGCATCTTGCAGGAGGTCCTTCTCCGTGAAGTTCATCATCGGGTCGTCCCCGTAGGCCGACTCCACCCACCCTTCGTATTCCCATACCTTCATCACGAGATCGCGGACAGGTCGGGCGTCGAAGCCCCAGAACTCGTCGGGGGACTCGAGGAAGTAGTTGTTGATCGGCTCGAAGATGGAGACACGACCGCCGGGCGTCAAGACCCGATGGAACGCGCGGAGGGCGGACGCCTTGTCGTCCACGTAGATCAGCACTGATCGGAGAGTCACGACATCGACGGACTGGGTCGCGACAGGGGTCAGGTCCTCCGCGCGCGCCTCGACGAAGGACATGCGCTCGTGCACGCCGAGCTCTTCGGCGACGGACCGCGCGTGCGCAACGAGATCGAAGGACACGTCCGACATGACGACGTGCCCGTCGGCACCGACACGATCGAGTGCGGCGAACGCGATCAACCCGTCGCCCGCTCCGACATCCAGCACCGTGTCCCCGGGCGCGACCTTCGCGTGGTCCAGCACCCGATCGCGGATGGGGAGGAGATGTTCCAGCGCCTTCTGGTGCTGCTCCGGATCGCCGCCGTCGCGCCTGTGGAGCAGCCACGCCGCCCACTTGTCGAGTCCGTCTTCGCCGCTCATCCCAGCAAGGTACGGCAGTAGGATCCCGTCGAAAGGACGCGAGAGATGAGAAAGCTGATCGTGAGCACCTTCTTGACGCTGGACGGGGTCATGCAAGCCCCGGGCGGACCAGGCGAGGACGATAGCGACGGCTTCGCCCACGGTGGCTGGTCGGTGAACTATTGGGACGACAAGATGGCGCAGGTCATGGGCGAGTCGATGAGCGCGAGGTTCGATCTCCTGCTCGGACGCAAGACCTACGACATCTTCGCCGCCTATTGGCCGCACGCATCGGAGGAAGCCGGCGCCAAGCCTCTGAACGACGCCACCAAGTACGTCGCGTCGCAGAGTCATCCCACACTGGAGTGGAGCGAATCGGTTCTGATCGAGGGAGACGCGGCCGAAGGCGTCGCGGCGCTGAAGAAGGAAGACGGCCCGGAACTGCAGGTGCACGGCAGCGGCGACTTGGTCCAAACGCTCATGCGCCACGACCTCGTCGACGAGTACCGCCTGTGGGTCTTCCCCTTGGTGATCGGGTCGGGGAAGCGCCTGTTCTCGGACGGCACTATCCCCATCGGGCTGAGGCTCGTCGACAGTACGGTCTCCGCCACCGGCGTGGTGATCGGTATCTACGAGCCTGCAGGCGGGATCGTCACAGGATCGTTCGCGCCGGAGTAACCGGATGAGCACCGTGACGATCCGGCCGGCCTATCGCACGTGGCCCCTGTACAACCAACGCCTCCGCGAGGTGCTCTCGGTGATGACCGAGGAGCAGCTGGCGTTTCGCCCCTCACCCGACCGGTGGCCGATCTGGGCGACCGCCGGCCACGCGGCCTGTCAGCGGGTGTTCTGGCTCTGCGACTTCGCGGGGGAGCCAGGTGCGGAGACGACGCCGTTCACGAACGCCGCCTACAACTGCCCGGGCGACGACGACCTCGACCATCCGCTCGATGCCGAGGCGCTCGTTGGGGCGCTGGACTCATCGTTCCGCATCATCGAGAACTGCCTGGACCGATGGACCCTCGACATGCTCGACGAGGAGATCCGTCGTCGGTGGGGTACCGAGGAGCGGGTGCACGGCCGCGGCTGGGTCCTGCAGCGCGTCTTCTCCCACGACGTCTACCACTGCGCCGAACTGAACGAAACTCTCGGGATCGCCGGCCTTACCCAGATCGATCTCTGGGCCTGAGGAGCTGCAGGCTCAGGGGGGTTCGGCCAGCCCCTCGACGCCAGACGGAGCCCCTCCCGTTGGCATCACGAACCCTGTCGTTCCTGATCAATCGCGATTGGCGGTAGCCGGTGCGCAGCTATGGCTGAGAAAGCGTTCCGAAATCCGCAAGATCCGGTCCGAGAAGCACTGCGGCCCCCGGTTGACCAGGTCAGATGGGTGTATCTGCCAGCCCCTACGAGGCTCGAGCCTCGAGTCTAGCGAGCGACCACGAATCGGTCGGGGACGTGCGACGATGCCGCGATGTCCGGGTCCCCCACAAAGGCCGCGCCACCCGAGCGTCATGTGGGGCTGCGGTTGCTCGCCCGGATCATCTTCGGGCTGACGATCCTCGGGGTTGCGGCCAGCGTTTGGCTCTCGATCTTGGATCCGCTGTCCCAGGGGATCGATCTGCTCGTGGTCACCTTCTTCCTCTTCCCGGTGATCGGGTACCTACTCGCGACGCGCCGTCCGGACAACGCGGTCAGCTGGTTGACGCTGGGCGTCGGGGCGGCCGTCGGCGTGAGCGCGTTCCTGGGCGCTTACGCGAGCTATGCGATCCACGGTGGCATCGGGGGGACACGGGCCGGCGAGATCGCCTCGGCGCTCGATTAGCCGACGTGGATACCCGTCGTCGTGGTACCGGTCACCTTCCTCCTCCTTCTCTTTCCCGAGGGACATCTGCCTTCGCCGCGCTGGCGTTGGTTCGCATGGGCGCTGGGAGCGAGCATGCTGATCGCTTTCGTCGCGATCCTGCTGTCGCCCGGGCCGATGACCGAGAGCCCATTCCCCGATCTGCCGAATCCCCTCGGCGTCGAGGCGATCCGGGGCTTCCTGTCGTTCGCCACTATCTCCATCGTCATGCTGCCGATCGGTGTCGTCGGTTCCTTGACGAGCTCCTACGCTTCCGGCGGTCGACAGGCATCGAACGGTTGCAACTGCGGTGGCTCGTCTCCGCGGCGGCCACGGTGGGCACCCTGTACGCGCTGGCGCTCGTGCTCTCGTTCAACAGCTCCTGGGGTTCGGGTGACACGCCCGGCTGGTTGGCGATCCTGCAGACCGTTGCGGTGGCGTCGTTCGGCTTGATCCCGATCGCGATCGGGATCTCCGTGTTGCGCTATCACCTCTTCGACATCGACGTCGTGATCAACCGGGCGCTGTTGCTCGGCGCCACGGTGATCTTCATCACCGCCATCTACGTCGGGGTCGTCGTCGGCGTCGGCGCGCTGGTCGGCGATCAGGCCAGCCCCGTTCTTTCTGCGGCGGCCGCGGGGATCGTGGCGTTGGCGTTCCAGCCGGCTCGGCGGCGGGCGCACGGGTAGCGGACCGGCTCGTTTACGGCCAGCGAGCGACGCCCTACGAGGTCCTTTCGGAGTTCTCCGAGCGGATCGGCAACGCATATGCGAACGACGAACTCCTGCCCAAGATGGCGCAGGCGTTGGGCGAGGGGACCGGTGCGTCGCGGGTGGACCTGTGGGTCCGCATCGGCGACGAGCTTCGCGCGGAAGCGATCTGGCCGCGGGAGGCGGAACCGCCAACTCCGCTGGTCGCTGCGGACAACGCCGAGGGCTCACTCTCGGCGACCTCGATGCTCGAACCGATCCGTCACCAAGGGGAGCTCCTCGGCGCGCTCTCGATCGCGAAGAAGCCGGGGGAGTCGATCACGCCCACCGAGGAGAAGCTCGTGCGTGATCTCGCGGGCCAAGCGGGGTTGGTGATGCGCAACGTCGTGCTGACCGAGCAGTTGATGAGCACGATCGATGAGCTCCGTGCCTCACGACAGCGTCTGGTGGCCGCGCAGGACGAGGGACGCCGACGGATCGAGCGGAACCTGCACGACGGTGCGCAGCAACAGATCGTCGCGCTGACGATCAAGCTCCGCGTGCTCCGCGAGCTGGTCGACCGCGACGCGCAAAGAGCGATGTCGATGGTGTCCGACCTCCAAGCGGATGCCAACGACGCGCTGGAGCAGCTCCGCGACCTGGCCCGAGGTATCTATCCTCCGCTGCTCGCGGACCAAGGCCTCGGGCCCGCGCTGCAAGCGCAGGCCCGCAAGGCATCCGTGCCGACGGTCGTGCGCTCCGAAGGGGTCGGCCGGTACATGCAAGACACCGAGGCGGCCGTGTACTTCTGCGTCCTCGAGGCCCTGACCAATGTCGCCAAGTATTCCGATGCAGCCATGACCACCGTCACGTTGTCGCAGACGAACGGAGAGCTTCGTTTCGAGGTGACCGACGACGGGTCGGGTTTCGACTTGGCAGCAACGAGCTATGGGACGGGGCTGCAGGGGATGGCCGACCGGTTGGATGCGATCAGCGGCACCCTCCGCGTCTCCTCCAAACCCGGCGAGGGACGACCGTCGAGGGCCGGATCCCCGCAGGTGACACCGTATAGGCTGCCGACGCCATGACCACCTATCTCGCCATACTCCGCGGGATCAACGTCGGCGGGAAGAATCAGATATCAGGATGACCGATCTCGGAGCGTGCTTCGAGGAGTCTGACTTCCGGGACGTTGCCACCTACATCCAGAGCGGCAACGTCGTGGACCTCGAAATCCTTCGGACCAATCCCCATAGCGGCAGATGTCCTGCGTGCTCGGGAGATGGGGCGGCTTTTCGCCTGGGAGCCAGCTCGACACTTGCGGACGTGTATGCGCTCGGGGTGACGACATACAGGCTGGTGAACGGGGATGCCTACCTTCCTGATCCAGCCTCCTTGGCAGGATCTCTCGAGGAGGCCACCACCTCGGGAGCGTATCCGAATCGGAACAGGCACCGAGCCTACGTTCCAAAGCCTGTTCGTAGCCTGCTCTCCAAGGCGATGGCCATCGATCCCACCGGGCGCTTCCAGTCGGCTGCGGAGCTACGACACGCGCTGGAGAAGGCACAGCCGGTCGTTTCGTGGACTGAGATTCAGACGGGGGCAGAGGCAGCTTGGCAGGGCAAGTCATCCACGCAAAATTGGAATGCCGAGGTCGTGCCGCTTGGCGGCCAATACGCCTTCTCCGTCAGGAGGTCGCGACTAGGTAGCGAGACGCAGAAGAGAGTCGTCAAAGACTGTGTGTCCTTTGCGAGGCTCGGGGACGTAATGAAACACGCAGGGAAGGTTCTTCAGCGGGTCGGTCTGCGCGGCTGCTGACGCAGATCTCAATTGCACCGCGACCTGAGGTGAGCGACTCGCCCCTAATCGCTCGGCCTGCAACGGAGGGGGGCGGCGTTTCGCCCTGGAATTTCGGCGCGACACCTTCGCCCGGATGGGGGGCGGCGTTTCGCCGTAGCGAAGGTTGGCTAAACCCCTGCCCGATTCCCCAGTCTTATCCGCTCTCGCGAGCAGCGAGCAAGGCTTTGATCTGAGCGATCGTGGCCGAGGATACAGCGACGCAGTCCGCCAGGTCCTTCCTGAGTTCCTCAAGGTCCTCGATGGACATGTCCAAGATCACTTGCTCGTTCTCCCGGACCCCGGCGCTTATCTCCTGCGCCCGGGCGAACATCTCCTGTGCCGCTTCGATGGGGGTCGGGTTGTCAGCCATCCCCCCACTCTAGTGGTCAGCCCCCTTCCTGGCAGCGGCGGACAATCAGCGAGCGGCGGATCGAAGTCGTAAAGGCCCCTAACGCCCGCGCGATCGGCTGACTTGCGGCACCCGGGGGCGGCGTTTCACCGGGGTCTATCTTCTATCCCCTCAGCGAACTTGTCGATGGCACCGGTCTCCCGCTAGCCTCGTCGTGCGGGGTGGAGCAGTCCGGTAGCTCGCTGGGCTCATAACCCAGAGGTCGTAGGTTCAAATCCTACCCCCGCGACGAAGAAGTCCCAGGTCACAGCACTCGGCCCCGGCGGGAGAGATTCGGGGCCGATATTGCAAGAATCTGCAGAGAAGCCAGGACGTCAAATCGTCATCGCCCGATAACGACTGGCGGGTATCCACGTTCCTCCAACTTGAGCGGGAGGACAGCATCGGTATCGATACGACGTGGTCTATGCGGGGGGCGGCGGCATGCTCGCGAACCTCGCCGGCCGCTTCGGCCTGGATCGGTTCGAATTGATCCTTCGCGCCTACGCCCACGATCATCGCAACGGCGTGACCGACGCCGCCTCGTTCCGAACGACGATCGACCGCGCGGCGGCACGATATCTGCCGGGGTTCGACACACACACGCGTTCTGGCACCGCTGGCGGGCCGCGGGGTAGCCAGTTGGACCCGGGCGCCGTTGCCGCGTAGCATCAACGGACCGAACCGCTCAGGAGGGACCGTGGCAACCAACGATGTGGTGGCGCGTCTCGCGCAGGTGCCCGTGTTCTCGGGCTGCTCCAAGAAGGAGCTGGCGGCCATCGCCCGGACCGTTCGCGAGATCTCGCACACGGCGGGCACGGTCATCGCCACCGAAGGGGAGCCCGGCGCCGGCCTGTTCGTGATCGAAAAGGGCGAGGCCGACATCACGATCGGCGGCAAGCGCGTCAATCACCTCAAAGACGGCGACTTCTTCGGCGAGATGGCGCTGCTCGACGGTGGGCCACGCACCGCGACGGTCACCGCCACCACCGACATCCAGATGTGGGCGCTGACCGAATGGGTCTTCCGCGGGTTGCTCGTGGAACACCCGACGATCGCGCTTCGCACCTTGGAGGCTATGGCCTCGCGCCTGCGCAGCGCCACGAAGACCGCTTCGGCGTAGCTCCCGTGGCGCTCATCACGCGCCCCGACGGCTGCCGACTTTCCTTCGAGACACACGGTCGTCCCGGCGCGCCCGAGCTCCTGCTGCTCGAGGGGCTGGGCGGCGACATCCTGGGGTGGCGACGCAACATCCCGACGCTGGCGACCGAGTGTCGCGTTCTCGCGTATGACCATCGTGGCAACGGCAACAGCGGCGATCCCGCAGGTCCCGTCGACATGGGCACGTTCGTCGAGGATGCGATCGCGGTGCTCGAGGCCTGCGAGGTGCAGCACGCCTACCTGTACGGTCAGTCTTTCGGCGGGATGGTTGCCCTCGAGACCGCCTTGACGCATCCCGATCGCGTCTGCGGCCTGGTGCTCGCCGCCACCCACGCCGGTGCGGCCAACGCGGTTCCGGTACGCGATCGCGTCGTCCCGAAGGGCGAGCCGTGGCGGTCCCTTTACGCCTCCGGCTTCCCCGACGAGCATCCCGAGCACGTGCGCGAGGACCTGGCGGTCGGCGGTCGCGGCATGCAACACAAGGCAGGGGAACGGAGACAATGGGAGGCGATGCAGGGGTGGGATGCGTTCGACAGGCTCGGCGACATTGCCGTGCCCACGTTGGTGCTGCACGGCAGCGAGGATCGGCTGGTCGCGCCGGACAACGCCCGTGTGCTGGCCGAGCGGATCCCCGGCGCCGAGCTGCACTGGCTCGAGGGCGCCGGGCACTTGTACCACTCCGAGCAGGCGGCGCCCGCCGACGCCGCGGTCCTCGATTTCATCGCGAGGCACCCATGAGCGCGCCAGAAGAGGTCGTCAGCCTTGCCGAGCAGCGGGCCGATGCCCGCGCCGCGAAGGACTTCGCCGTCGCCGACGCGCTCCGGGACCAGATCCGCGATCTCGGCTGGGAGGTCGCGGATCGGCCCGGCGGCTTCGACCTGCAACCGGTGGCCACCGAGGAGAACCCGCAGCCGGTCGCGGCCGGCGACGTCCCCTCGCTGCTGGACGCCGCACCGGCCTACGACGTGAGCATCCATTGGGTGTGCGAGGGATGGGCGGACGACATCGATCGCGCGCTTGCGGCATTTCGCAGCGCGGCCGTCGGTCGCCGCCTGCAGTTCGTGATCGCCGACGTGACTGGCGAGGCCGTGCCCCGTTGGGCGGACGCCGACGATGTGGAGGTCCTGTGGCTCGCGCCGGAGGCCGGCTGGGCCGCGGCGCGCAACGCGGGCCTTCGCCGTTCGCTGGCCCCGATCGTGGTCGCGGTCGACGGGTCGATCGAACCCACGGGCGATGTGTTCGGTCCGCTCGAGCACGCGCTGGTCGACCCCGGCGTCGGGATCTGCGGACCGTTCGGCATCGTGACCCGCGATCTGCGCGAGTTCCAGGAGGCATCCGAACCCGGCCCCTGCGACGCCGTCGAGGGCTACCTGATGGCCTTCCGGCGCGACGTGCTCGCAAAGGTCGGCGGCTTCGACGAGAAGTTCCGCTGGTACCGCACCGCCGACATCGAGTGGTCGTTCCGGATCAAAGACGCGGGGTTTCGATGCGAGGTCGTGCCCGTGCCCGTGGCCAAGCACGAACACCGGTCATGGGAGGCGGCGACCGAAGAGGAGCGTGCGTCCCGCTCGAAACGGAACTTCTACCGATTCCTGGATCGCTGGCGGGACCACTGGGATCTCGTCTTGTCCGGTGAGCCCGAGCACCACGACCATGACCACGACCACGATCACGACCACGAGGGTCCGGTCACGATGCCGGAAGGCAGATAACTCGCCGAGCCGTCAGTCCGCCGGCATCGGCGGCGCCGGCGGGATGAACGGCGCCGGCGACGGGTTCGGGTGATAGATCAGCGGTTCCTTGCCCTTGACGGCCTCCGCTTCCTCGGCGGCGGTGTCCAGCGCACGCCGTGCGTCCGCCGGCTCGGGGATCGGCTTGGTACCGTTCGCATACGCGATGAGATCGTCGCCCTCGATCGTCTCGACGGCGATGAGGAGCGCCGACAGTTGCTTCAGCAGGGCGCGCTTGTCCCGCAGGAGGGCGACCGCCTTGTCATGCGCCTCCTCGAGCAGCCGTCGGATCTCGGCATCGACCATCTCGGCGGTCTTCTGCGACATCTTCGGCCCGTTGCTGAAGACGGACTGCTGTTCGTCGGTGCCCAGTGAGATCGGTCCAACGTCCTCGCTCATGCCCATGACCGTGACCATCGCCCGCGCGGTCTCGGTGGCCTTCTCAAGGTCGTTGTGTGCGCCCGTGGACACGACGCCGTCGTAGTAGAGCTCCTCGGCGGCGCGCCCACCCATCGCGAAGGCCATCGAGGACTTCAGCTCGGGCTCGGTCCGCATGAAGCGGTCCTCGGTCGGGCGCACCCAGGTGGCCCCGAGCGCGGCGGTGCCACGGGGCACGATCGTGACACGGTGCAGCGGGTCGATGTTGCCGGTGCTCACCGCGACCAGCGCGTGGCCCATCTCGTGGACCGCCGTGCGCTCCTTCTCGTCCTCGGACAGGATCCGGGACTTGCGTTCCATGCCGAGCGACGCGCGGTCGATCGCCTCATCCAGCTCCAGCTCGGTGACCGCGTTCTTGTCGCGACGAGCGGCCAGCAGCGCGGCTTCGTTGACGACATTCTCCAGATCGGCGCCCGTGAACCCGGGTGTGCGCGCCGCGATGTTCCGCAGATCGACGCCGGTCTCGAGCGCGACGCCGCGGGCGTGCACGCGCAGGATCTCCTCGCGCCCACGCAGGTCGGGTCGATCCACCACGACCTGGCGGTCGAACCGCCCGGGGCGCACGAGCGCCGGGTCGAGCACGTCGGGACGGTTCGTCGCGGCCATGATGATCACGCCCTTGGAGGCGTCGAAGCCGTCCATCTCGACCAGCAGCTGGTTCAGGGTCTGCTCGCGCTCGTCGTGCGCGCCGAACCCCGAGCCCATCGCGCCGGAACGGCCCTTGCCGATCGTGTCGATCTCATCGAGGAAGACCAGCGCCGGCGCCTTCTCCTTGGCCTGCTGGAACAGCTCACGCACACGCGCGGCGCCCAGGCCGACGAACATCTCCACGAACTCCGAGGCACTCATGAAGAAGAACGGCACGTTGGCCTCGCCGGCAACGGCGCGGGCAAGAAGCGTCTTGCCGCAACCGGGTGGGCCGAGTAGCAGCACGCCCTTCGGGATGCGTCCTCCGAGCCGCTGGTACTTCTTCGGGTTCCGCAGGAAGTCGACGATCTCCTTGAGCTCGTCCTTGGCCTCCTCGACGCCCGCGACGTCGGCGAAGGTGGTCTTCATCTCCTTGCGGTCATAGATCTTGACCTTGTTCTTGCCCATGTTCAGCGGGTTGGCGCCGGCCCCGCCCACGCGTCGGAACAGGAACCAGTACGAGAGCCCGATCAACAGCACGAGCGGCAGGACGCTGTAGAGCAGACCCACCCACGCGTCGGGTGGCTTGAACTGGAAGTTGACGTTGTGCGCCTTCAGCCAGTCCGTGTACGTCGTGTCGATCTGAACGTTCGCCGTCAGCGACGTCGTGAAGTTCTCGATGCTCCCGTCCTCGGCGATGATCGCACCCGAGATCGAGGCGTCCGAGATCTTGACGACGGTGTTGGGGTCGATCTTGTTGTTGGTGACGGCCGTCTGGAAATCGCTGTAGCTGATGTCCTTACTCTTGGAGCCCGAGGAGTACTGGTTGAACGCGAGCAGGGCCGTGATCGCCAGGGCGACCAGGATCCACGGGGTCATCCTTGTCTTGGGGGCGGCCCCGCCGGGGCCGGACGGACGTCGTGAGTTATCGGAGTTGTCGGGCATCGCTACCCATCTTCGCACCCGGTGCCGTGAATGACAGGCATCGGCAGGGCGGGCGCTCGTGTTGAGGCTCCGGCCCGATAGGCTGGCCGGGATGGTGCAACCCCTTCCCACCGCTGATGCCGAGGCGCTTCGCGCCCGTTTCGAGCGCGATGTGCTGCCGCTGCTCCCGTCCCTGTACGGGGCCGCCGTCCGCATGACACGCGATCCGACCGATGCCGAAGATCTCGTCCAGGAGACCTACCTGCGCGCCTATCGAGGCTTCGCCGGCTTCCAGGAAGGAACGAACCTGAAGGCGTGGCTCTATCGGATCCTGACCAATAGCTTCATCAATACCTATCGTAAGAAGCAGCGTCAGCCCCAGATCGTCGAAGGCCCCGACGACGTCGACGAGTGGTACCTGTATGACCGGCTGGGCGGACGAAGCGTTGAGGCATCCGCCGAGACCACGGTGTTGGATGCGATCCCGGACCAGGCGGTCAAGCAGGCCGTCGAATCGCTGCCCGAGCGGTTCCGGCTGCCCGTCTTGCTCGCCGATGTCGAAGGTTTCTCCTACAAGGAGATCGCCGAGATCATGGACACCCCGATCGGCACCGTGATGAGCCGACTCCATCGGGGAAGGAAAGCACTCGAGAAGGCGTTGTGGGAAACGGCCAGAGAGCGGGGATTCGTCGATGCCTGAGCGCGAACCGAACTGTACCGAGACCCTCCTCGAGGTCGAGGCGTATCTCGACGGCGAGGTGGACCCTGCCCTCGCCGAGCGCATCCACGGGCATCTGTCCGACTGCTCCCCGTGCGGGGATCGCGCGGAGTTCCGCAAGCACCTGAAGGAGCTCGTGCAGTCCAAGTGCATGCAGCGCGACGTGCCCGACGCCTTGCGGGAGCGGATACGTCAGCTGATCGCCGACCCGTAGGCTCTCCCGGAAAGGGAAATCGATGACCGACGCGGCGTCGCTCGGCACCATCCTGGGCGTGTGGGCGCACCCCGACGACGACATCTTCCTGACGGCCGGCCTGATGGCCGCGGCGGTTCGTGCCGGCGCCCGCGTCGTCGACGTGACGGCGACCCGGGGCGAAGGCGGCTCGATGGATGAGGAACGTTGGCCCTCGGCGACCATGGGGGAGGTGCGCACCGCCGAGCTGCTGCGGTCCCTCGAGATCCTCGGCGTCACCGATCACCGGTTCCTCGACGGTCCGGTCGACGTCGACATGGATGCGCATCTCGACGAGGCTGGGGCCGCCCAGGTCTGGGCCATCGTGGACGAAGTGCAGCCCGACACGATCCTGACCTTCGGCCCCGATGGGATGACCGGCCATCGAGGCCACATGGACGTCTGTCGGTGGGCGACCGAGGCGTTCGAGGCGGCCGCCAAGCCCGGGGCCCGGCTGTACTACGCCACGCAGACGCCTGAGTTCGTCGCCGAGGTGGTGCCGGCGATCGAACGGTTCAACATCTTTCGCCCCGGCACGCCGCCGGTCACGCCGCGTGAGCAGCTGGGCATCGACTTCGGTGTAGAAGGCGATCTGCTCGATCTGAAGATCGCCTCGTTGGAGGCGCATGAGAGCCAGATCGAGGGGCTGCTCGAGGTCTTCGGCGACGAGGGCCTCCGCCGCTTCCTGCGCGATGAATCGTTCCGCGACGCCGGTCGCACGGAGGGGTAGATGGGTGCGCTGTCCAAGCAGATGGAAGCCGTGATCACGGCGATGGGTAACTTCGCGTCCTTCGGCACCGACGATGCGCTCTGGGAGGCATTGCGCAGACCGGAGTCGTGCGACTTCATGTTCGGCAATCCGCACGAGCCCGCGTCGCAGGCCTACGTCGATGCGCTTGTTCGTGGCGCGCAACCGACGGGCAAGGATCACTACGCGTACACCCAGGATCTGCCGCAAGCGACCGAGGCGATCGCCGTCGGCCTGCGGGATCGTCTTGCGCTGCCGTTCGGTGCCGACGACATCCATATGACCAACGGCAACTTCTCGGGGTTGGCGATCGCGCTGCGCACGGTCGTGGATCCGGGGGATGAGGTGATCTTCGTCTCGCCGCCGTGGTTCTTCTACGAGACGCTGATCGTCGCGTCAGGGGCGACCCCGGTGCGGGTGTTCGCTGATCGCGAGCGATCGTTCGATCTGGACCTCGAGGCGATCGAGGCGGCCATCACGCCCCGGACCCGGGCGATCATCATCAACTCGCCGCACAATCCGTCGGGGCGGATCTACGGCCCGCAGCTGCTCACCGATCTGGCGACGCTGCTCGAGACCGCATCGGTGCGCAACGACCGCCGGATCTTCCTGCTGTCCGACGAGGCATACAACCGGATCGTGTTCCAGGGCCACACCTTCACGACGCCGGTCGCCTACTACCCGCACTCGTTCCTGCTGTACACGTATGCAAAGACCCTGCTGGCACCCGGGTCGCGTCTGGGCTACCTCGCGACACCGCCGGGGATGCCCGAGGCAGACGAGCTGCGCGTCGGGTTGTTGATCGGACAGATCACCTATGGCTGGGCGTTCCCGGTCTCCCTGCTGCAGCACGCAGTGCCCGATCTGGAGACGATGAGCGTCGACCTGACGAGCCTGCAACGGCGCCGCGACCTGTTGGTGTCGACGCTGCGCGAGCAGGGGTACGACGCGGTCGAGCCCGAGGGCACCTTCTACATCATCGTGCGATCGCCGCTGGAGGACGACCGCCGGTTCTGTGAGCTGCTGGCGAGTCACGACGTGTTCGTGCTGCCGGGGGCGATGTTCGAGATGCCGGGATGGTTCCGCATCTCGATCACCGCGAGCGACGACATGTGCGAGCGTGCCCTCCCGGGCTTCGCGAAGGCCATCGCGGAGGCCCGATGAGCACGTACGCATTCCTGGGCGCCGGCGAGTTCGAGGAGTGGCACGACGACATCGATCGCACGCTGCTCGACGGTCGTGACGGTCGCGCGCTGGTGCTCGCGACGGCCTCGGCACCCGACGGCGACGACGTCTACGAGGGGTGGGTGGCCAGGGGCATGCAGCACTACGGCCGCCTCGGCGTCGAGGCGTCGGCCCCGGCGCTGCGGACCGCGCGCGACGCGCACGATCCCTCGGTGGTCGCCGCGCTCGAGGACGCCGCGCTCGTCTTCTTCTCGGGAGGAAACCCCGCCTACCTCGCCTCGGTCCTGCGTGGGTCGCCGTTCTGGCAACGGCTGATGCAACGGCTCGCGGAGGGCACGACCGCCTACGCGGGGTGCAGCGCCGGCGTCGCGTGCTTGTGCGACCCGACGTTCGATTCCGCGACCGAGGATTTCGAACAGGTGTGGGCGCCCGGCCTGGGGTACTTCCCGCAGCTCTTGTTCGCGCCGCACTGGGACATGATCGACACCTGGATCCCCGGCGCGCGCGCGTTCATCCAGGCCTCGGCGCCCGTCGGCGGCCACCTGATCTCCCTCGACGAACGCACGGCGATGGTGGGCGACGGACGATCATGGGAGGTCCGAGGCGCCGGCGTCGTCGGCATCTACAGCGACGGCGTGTGGGAAGGGGAGCACCGAGCCGGCGAGTCGTTCACGCTGCCGCTGTCCGCGGTCAGCGGGACCGCCGGGTAGCATCGGCGCCGTGGCCCCCACCCAGCGCCCCGTCCGCGCGCGCACCGATCCCATCGGCCAACGCGCCCCCGAGGTCATCCGGATCCTGCGCGAGGCCTACCCCGGCGCGACGGTGGCGCTGCACTTCACGAACCCGCTCGAGATCCTGATCGCCACGATTCTGTCCGCCCAGTGCACAGACGTGAAGGTCAACGAAGTCACCGCCACGTTGTTCGTGAAGTACCGCACGCCCGAGGACTACGTGCGCGTCCCGGAAGACGAACTGCGCGCCGACATCAAGCCCACCGGCTTCTACAACCAGAAGGCGGCGTCGATCCGAGCGACCTGCCAACGCGTGATCGAGGTCTACGACGGCCAGGTGCCCGACACGATGGAGGAACTGAGGACGCTTCGCGGCGTCGCGCGCAAGACCGCCAACATCGTGCTTGCGAACGGCTTCGGGAAAGTCGAGGGGATCCCGGTCGACACCCACGTGAAGCGGCTGTCGAACCGGATCGGGTTCTCGTCCCAGACGGACCCGGACAAGATCGAACAGGATCTGATGCGTCTCGTGCCGCGGGAGGAGTGGTCGCCGTTCAGCTACGTCCTGATCGACCACGGGCGTCGGATCTGCCAGGCAAAGAAGCCGCGGTGCACCGAGTGCCCGATCGAGCCGCTGTGCCCGTCGAGCCAGGCGTGAGCAGCCAAGGCGGCGGCTCAGACCGCCGGTTGGAGCATGTCGCCGCCGGCTCGCCGGCGAGCCCGCCGGATCACCCGGCGCTCTTCCTCGTCCAAACCGCCCCAGACGCCCGCGTCCTGGTACGTCGCAAGGGACCACTCGAGGCAGTCCGCCCGAACGGCGCACGTGCCACAGATCGTCTTGGCCTCCTGCACCTGCGCGAGCGCGGGATCCGATGTGCCGACCGGGAAGAACAACTCGGGCTCCACGCCGATGCAGCGCGCGTCGGGCAGCCACCACATGTCCTCTGGGTTGTGTTTGAATCGTCGTTCAGTCATCGTCCATACTCACCTGCGCAACGTAGCGAACCTGCAACGTGCGGGGGACGATAATGTCTGAACGGTCATTCAGTCAAGTCGTGGTTCCTCTCATCGTGGCGCATCGTGGCGCCTCGGCTGAAGAGGCGGAGAACACGCTCGAATCGTTCGCGCTGGCCGTCGAGGTCGGTGCCGGGGCGGTCGAGTTCGACGTACGGATCACCGCCGACGGCCGCGCGGTCGTGGTGCACGACCCCGCCGTCGACCGCACGACCGATGGTGGGGGCCTCGTGCGATCGCTCACCCTCGCCGAGGTCAAGGCGCTGCGGATCCTGACCGCGTCGGGGGCCCGGACGGTCGTGCCCACGTTGACGGAGGCGCTCGAGCTGCTCTCGGGCCGGGCAGCCGTCGATATCGAGATCAAGAACGTCCCGGGTGAGCCCGATTTCGATCCGCAGCGGGAGTTGGCGGTCGACGCGGTGCATCGCGGGCTGGACGACGTCGGTTTCGTCGGGGACGTCATCATCTCGAGCTTCAACCCGCTGTCGATCGCCGCCAGTCGTGCAGCTCGTCCCGACATCCCGACCGGTCTGCTGACGGAACCAAGCGTCGACGCGGTCGCCGCCCTGCGATACGCAGCCGACCAAAGGCATGTGTGGGTCTTGCCGTTCGCGCGGCGGGTGACCGAGGCGGGGTCGTTGTTCCCGGAGGCCGTACACGAGGCGGGACTGCTGCTCGGAACCTGGATCACCGACGATCCCGACGAGGCGGTCGCGCTCGTACGCTCCGGCGTCGATGCGGTGGCGACGAACGACCCACGGCGGATCGTGGCCGCCGTGGAGGCGTCGCGCGCGTGATCCGGCGGCGCAAGGAGCTTCCCCGGCATCTCCTCGATGCGCAGGAGGCGTTCCATGCGGTGCTGCACGAGGTGGAGCCGGCGAAGGCCGGTCTGGCCGACGTTTTGCCCAGTACCCGATTACCCGGGCGCCCGCTCAACGATGCCGTCGGGGAGTACCGGACCCGTCTGGAACGCGCGTCTCGGAGCATGGCGGGGTGGCGATGTCCGGAGCTCGAGGACGCGTGGCGAGCCTGCGCCGATGGTCTGGACGTCGGGATCGACCGCGCGTCGCGTCTGCTCGCGACGGACGAGGATCCTCCTGGATTCGAGGGCTTGCTCGGCACGGTGGAGCAGTTGATGGACCCCCTTGAGCCCTTCGCCGCGGCCGAAGAGCG
>JBDUBL010000062.1:0-12650 GCA_040004125.1 Actinomycetota bacterium | reverse complement strand
CCAGGGTTGCCCGTGACCGGGATCTCGCGACCGCACCGACGATCTCCCCAATAACCTCGGTTGCATCGGCAACATCTGATCGTTTCCGTCGGTAGCTCCTCTGAAGGGTCGCGGCACGCGCCCGAGGCGCGGCCAACAGGCTGGTCTCCTCGGCCCACCGGCGATAGCGTCGGTCGGCCAAGTAAGCGACGACGACCAGGGCGGCGCTGAAGAGGACGACGACGAACTCAGTCACGCGACCGGATGGACCGGCATCTCGGACGTCAGCGACGTTGCTCACACACTCATCTTACGCTTGCGCCTCGGGCTCGATCAGCTTCTTCCTGCCCTGCGCGCTCAGCCGATGCTCCAGATAACGTTGACGGAGACCTTGGTCGTGATGTCGTGTGGAGGGACCACCGCAAGGCTGTCGGAGGACACCGCGTACCCAGCCATGGCGAAATACGGCTGAGGTTCGGATGGCGAACCACCCTCGCGGATCTGCACGACACCGGTGACCGCGGTCCCGGCCGCTTCGGCCAGTGCGTCGGCCTTTTCTCGCGCGCTGGTGACGGCAGCCTTCAGGGCCTGCGTCTTGACCCCCACCGGATCGGCGACTTGGAATCGAACGCCCTTCACGCTCGTTGCGCCCGACGCCACGCCCTTCTGGATCGCCGGACCGATCACGTCGAAGTCGTGGATCTTGACCTCCAGCGACGTTGAGGAGTTGTAGACCGTTGCCTCGTCTGGCTGTCCGCGATTGATCGTTTGGGGCGACAGACTGATGTTCGTCGTCTCCATGTCCTTGTCGGCGACGCCGAGCGACGTCATCGCCGCGAGGACATCGTTCATGATGCGGGAGCTCTCGTTCAGGGCGACCGTGCTGTCGGCGTTCTGGGTGTGGACGCTGAACGTGATGACCGCCTCGTCCGGTTTGGTGCTGATCGTGGCCGTCGAGGACACGGTGATCGTGTGGGGTCGTCCATCGGCCGGCGTGGTGTTCTGTCCGGATGCCGCGGTCACCAAGACGACGACAAGTGTTGCGGCGACGACCGTGACGATCACGGAACCGCCTGCCCAGGCACGCGTGCTCATAGCTTCCTCCTTCAGAAGGGTCAGGAGGTGCATGCCGCGATCGGTGGATCTGTGACAGGGTCCGAGGATGCCGCGGATCTTGGCTGCCACGAGGGACGGACTACATGCGCTCGACGAAGTAGGCAACGCCGAACCCGTGCAGCATGCCGGCCGTTCGGTGGCCGCGGTCATGCGCGACGGACCGCAGCTGTGGGCGATCGTGGACGACATCGAGATCTGGCACGCCCCCGACGGCCAGTGGAGCAGGGTCGCTCACCTCGAGGGCCTCGCCGCCACCTGCATCGCGATGACCGACGCCGTCCATGTCGGGACGTCGGAGGCACGGCTGTTCCGGCTTACCGGGTCCGAGCTCGAGCCGGTCGATGGCTTCGACAAGGCGGTGGGGCGCGCGGAGTGGTACACGCCGTGGGGCGGGCCACCCGCCACGAGATCGTTCACCGAATGGGACGACGACGTGTTCGTCAACGTGCACGTCGGCGGCATCCTGCACACCGATGACCACGGCGAGACGTGGGTCCCGACGATCGACATCGACGCCGACGTCCACCAGGTCGCCGTCACGGAAGAGCTCGTGCTGGCCGCATGCGCCGGTGGGCTTGCGATGAGCGCCGACCGCGGCTCGACCTGGACGATACGGAGCGACGGTCTCGAGGCGCCGTACGCACGAGCCGTAACCGTCTGTGGCGATGCGGTCCTGATGTCCGCGTCCAACGGTCCTCGCGGTGGTCGCGCTGGCATCTATCGAGCCGATCTCGCCGGGGGCGCCTTCGAACGCTGCACCGCGGGCCTGCCGGAGTGGTTCGACGACAACATCGACACGTACTGCTTGGACGCGCTCAACGACGGCTCGTTCGCCGCATTCGGAACCGCCGATGGGCGTGTGTTCGGATCGGAGGACTGCGGTTCGACCTGGCGAGAGCTTTCCTCTGCGCTACCTCCCGTCCAACACGTGCTCGTGGCCCCCTCCTAGGAACTCGACCAGTCGATCTAGGAACGGCGCCTGGGCGGCCTTGATCTTCACGCGTGCGGTCGGCAGGTCGAACCACTCGACACGGTCGATCTCGGGGAACGCAGCGATCCGGCCGGACTTCGGCGGCCATTCCATCTCGAATGTGTTCGACGTCGCGCTCGCGGGGTCGAGGTCGCCCTCGACGGCCCAGGCGATCACCATCTTCCCGCCCTTCTGCTGGATCTCGCCGAGCTCGATCGGTGTCCCGTCCGGGACCGGATGGCCCGACTCCTCCTCGAACTCGCGTCGTGCGACCGTCAGCAGATCGTCGCCCGGTTCAGCCTCGCCCTTCAATACCGACCAGTGGTCCGCGTCCTTCGCGGCGAAGAAAGGACCGCCGGGGTGACCGAGCAGCACCTCGAGCGATACATCCAGGCGTCGCCAGAGCAGGATCCCGGCGCTCCGGTTCGACCGTGGCATCGGGGCTCAGGGTAGCCGGGCGGCGCGCCAGGATCATGCGGCCGGCTCCCGGACGGCATCCCCATGCGCCAGCGCCTGCGCGAACGCCTCTCCCAGTGCGTCGCTCGCGATCGCCGGTGAAAGCGAAGAGCGCACGACACAACCGATCGCCCGCATCCTGCACCACACCCGAATAGGAGTGGAACCGAGGAGAAACCTGTGGGAGGGCCTCGCGCCCCTTACCGGAACCGGAAGTAGCGCCACGCCCCGGTCGCGCCCAGATGGTCTGCATCGCCGGCGAAACTGGCCTTCACCCGGTAGCGATAGCCCTGCGAGGCGTTCAGGTAGATCGCGGCATCGCCGTCACGCTCCATCGGGTAGGTGCCGGAGCCCAGCGGCCGCCACCGCCCGTTACCGTAATACTGCACAGTGGCAGTCCACTTCACGTTCGGGTGCAGCGGCCGTAACTTCGCGTAGAAGTACGCGGTGCAGCACGCGTACACCCGGTAGCGACCGTCTTGCACACCCTTGCCGATCATGCGGCTGATCATGACGGCATGCACCTGCACGGTCACCGCCGCGCTCACGCTCGCGGCCATCGTCGGGGTGACGAGGAACTCGGCCCGGTAGCGCGTCTTGGCGCTCGGCTGCACCTTGAGTGTCGCAACGCCGTCGGCGCCGAGCTGCACCGTGTCGATCGACTTCCACGTGCCGCTGGAGGCGACCTCGAACACCACATCGGAGCTCGGCTGCCCGCCCGTCAGCGTCGCCCGCAGGGTCGTCGTGTCACCGAAGGCGATCCTTGGATGCGTCGCCTTGAGCCTCAGGCTGGTCGGGATCTTCGTGACCTTCACCGACATCGTCGTGCTCTGCGAAATCTCGTGTGTTTCGTCGCCGGCGAACGACACAACGTAGTCGTAGGTGCCGGATGCGCTCGGTGTATCGGTGAACGCGAACGATCCATCTGAGCCGAATGCGACGTCGTTCGGAACCGAGCCGCCCGGACCGGAGCGGGTCAGCGTCACGGAACCGTTGCGCAGACACCCCCCATCGGGGTTGGAGAACGTCCCGGAGAACTTGACGCTTTTGCCCACCTGCATCGTCGTCCGCGTGGCGGCAGCGTCGATCGAGGTCGGCAGTCGGTCCGTGCCCGTGAGCTGGCGATAGAGCGATGCACCGCCGGAGGAGCTCGTTCCGTCGGCTTCCACGAGGTCGATGGCGCCGTCGCCCGTCACATCGCCGATCGCGGTCGCGGCGTCATCCCCCAGTGTCACCGCCGCCGGGAACACGCACGCGGGCCCCAGACCACCGACGTCCTGCTGCAGGTAGATCCGCACCAAGCCGTCGGCACCGAAGGTGGCCAGATCGGCGAGCCCGTCACCGTTCAGATCGCCGACTTCCTTCGCGGAGAAAGACACCGCGCTCGTCGCGGTCGAGAACGAGCCGAAGCCGCCGTTACCGTCGGCCAGCGCCCAGGCCAGCGCGTCGGTGTTGGTCACCACCAGCACATCGTCGTTCGTGTCGCCGTCGACGTCGCTCAACACGGCGCCCGATACCCCCGTGATCTCGACCGGCAGGGTCACGTCGGTTCGCGTGAAGGAATGGTCGATGGCGCTTTGCACATACGCCGGCACGGCGCCGGTCATCAAACCGTCGAGCGCGACGTCGTGCAGCCCGTCGTGGTTCACGTCGCCGATCGAGACGCCTGTCGCAGGCGCATCGGCCTCAACGACGACGCCGGCCGCGAACGAGCCGTCGTTGTTCTGCGTTCGCAACCGGAGCTCCACGCGGGTCGAGGCGGTCCGCGTGAACACCAGGTCATCGAAATCGTCGCCGTTCATATCGGCAATCGCCAGATCGAGCAGCGGGATCGGCGTCATCGCTTGGTCTGGCGTCGCGGGCAGCGCCCCACCGGACTCGAAGAAGATGTCGATGCCTGGCTGCGGCGCACCCAGCGTGTCGACCCCGTCGACGGCCGCGACGGCCAGATCGCCGAGGCCATCATGGTTGAGGTCGCCTACCGCAAGCCGGTAGGCATCGCTCGCCACGCTCGGCGTCACCACGAACGTCGGCGTCGTCGGAAGTGCCCCGGTCAACGGCCCCGCGAACACCGCGACCGTGTACGCCTCGGCGCCGGCGTCGGCGCCGCGCGCCACGATCAGGTCGGCCACGGCGTCGCCCGTGACGTCACCGATCGCCGTCGCGATGGTGGACGGCCCGATCCCGCCCACCATGGAGCCCTCCACGCGCGGGTCGGGCACGGCCGCATGGGCCGCTACGGGACACGAGAGCAGCAGGACGGCCAGGCCGATCGCAGGGAAACGACGCATCGTCGTCCCAGGGTAGCGGGCATAGGGCTACACCGGAACCGACGGAGGGAGGGGTACCGTTCGGCGGGGGTCAGACGCGCGGGTACACGTACCCGTAGCCCTGGACCCCGAGCGCCTTCGTCGACGTCGAGTAGAGGCGTCGCCTGGGTAACACGCACCGCGTGCCGCACTTCCCACACGTGAACGCGGTGTGCCAGCGCGAGGGCACGGACTGCTTGTAACTGCATTCCGTGCAGGTCTCGAAGATGATCTCGGCGAAGCACGTCATGCACTGATACTTCACAGCATCGTCGCCCACGGCGTTTGGCATCATGCAGTCCGGGCACGTGAGGTACGCCATCGGTGAGTTCATCGGCAGCCGTGGCCGCAGCTGAAGTACCTTGCGGGGCTTAGCCTGCGGAAGGGTCCGGATGCTCGAGGATCTTGCGGGTCTGCGCCTCACGGAACGCAACGAGCCGCTCCGACAACTCCTGGTCGGACAGAGCCAGTATCGCGACCGCGAGCAACGCAGCGTTCGTCGCACCCGCCTTGCCGATGGCCAACGTACCCACGGGGATGCCGGCCGGCATCTGCACGGTCGACAGCAGGGAGTCCATGCCGCCAAGAGCGCTGGTCTGCATGGGCACGCCGAGCACCGGCAGATGGGTGTTGCCCGCCATCACCCCGGCCAGATGGGCCGCCCCGCCGGCTCCGGCGATCAGGAGGCGCAGGCCGCGTGTGGCGGCGGTCCTCGCGTATTCGGTTGCGGCCTCGGGCGTCCGATGGGCCGACACCACCCTCGTTTCGTAGGCGACGCCGAGATCCCCCAACGTATCGCAGGCGCGTTTCATGACCTCCCAATCCGAGCTGGAGCCCATGATCACGCCTACAGACGGCTCAGTCATGCGCCGCAGTCTACGGGTCGACGGCCTGTGTGACGTCCTCGTCCTCGGCGGAAACCTCGTGGCCGTCCCGGTCGCCCACGACCACGTCGTAGCTGCGGGACCACTCCACGACCGAGGCCTGGATGACGCCGGCGACCGGCAGCGCGAGGAACGCGAGCAACAGCCCGCCAAGCGCCCCGCCGATCAGGGCGGCGGCGAATGCCACCGCCGGATGCAGCGACATCGTCTTGGCCGTCAGCCGCGGGCTCAGGAAGTAGTTCTCGAGCTGCTGGTAGACGATCACGTACCCCAGCGCCCAGATGCCGGCCGTAGTGGAGGTCAGAAATGCGACCAGGATCGGCGCCGCGCCCCCGATGTAGGTGCCGACGATCGGGATGAACTCGGCGACGATACCTTCGAAGATGGCCAGGGGCGCGGCGAACGGCACATTGTTCAACCGAAGCACGAAGTACATCCCGGCGCCGTTGATCACGGCGAGCAGCAGGCGCGAATAGAAGTATCCGCCGGTCTGCTCGATCGCCTTCTCCCAGACGAACAGCACACGCTCCTGCCGCTCGGGGCGCATCCGCGACAGGATCGCGCGACGCAGCCTCGGGCCCTCCGCCACGAAGTAGAACGTGAACAGCCCGACCGTCGCGAGTCGGAACAGCATGCCAAGGATCGAGGTCGCGAGCCCGAGCACCAGGACGCCGGCGACGTTCTGCGCCGCTGCGATCACGCGGTCGGCGTTGGCGCGCAGCTCCGTGATCAGATTCTCGGTCGAGAGGTCGAATCCGAAATGTCGCAACCACCCCGCGAGCGTGTCGACCAACGAGGGGGCGCTGACCACGAGCTGCTTGAAGCCGCTCACGACCGCCGGGACGATCAGGGCGACGAGCAACACCATCGCCAAGAACAGGATGATGAAGATCAGGCCGGTGGCGAGCCCTCGCTTCCACCCGCGCTTCGCGAACCAGTCGACCGCCGGCTCGAGTGCGAACGACAGGAACAGCGCCATCCCGATCGTCGTGAGGAAGCTCGTGAGCTGCCCGAGCAACCACAACAGGGCGACGACCGTCAAGGCAGCGCCGACCAGCACGAAATACAGCGTGCGGCCGCTCATCTTGATCGCGTCCGGCGCCCAGGCGGGCATCGAGACGTGCTTGTTCGTGCGGGCGTCGCTCACCCGGCGAGGCTACCCCGGGATACCCACCGACTCACGCACCCGGCGCGAACCTACCGCGAGATCGCCGCCGCCATCTCCTCGAAGTTGTCGACGTAGCGCTGGGCGTCCTGGTCGCTCATCACGATCGAGGTGGTCCAGCTCTCCCACTTCGAACCCGGGCTCTTGAAGACGCCGCGGTTGAGCTGCCACAACCAGGCCAGCTGCGGGATCCGATCGTCGATCGCCCACAGGTCGCGGTACTCCCGGATCGGGGTCAGGCTCCAGTCGATCGAGCCCTTGGCGCCGAGCGTCTTCATCGAGGCCGGCAAGTGATACCGCTCGATCACGTCATCACAGCGGCGCAGGATCGCGTTGATCTCGTCTAGCCGAACGTAGGCGTCCTTGACCAGGACCTCCTCGAGGTTGGCTTTCGCCGCGGCCATCGTGAGCGGGTTGCCGTTGAACGTGCCGACCTGCTCGATGTCGCCGGAGATGACACCGGCCATCGCCTCCTCGGTGCCGCCGATCGCGCCGCACGGCAGTCCGCCGCCGAGCGCCTTCGCAAACGCCACCAGGTCGGGCTGTACGCCGAAAGCCTCGATCGCACCCCCCCAGGCAACCGTGAAGCCGGTCTTCACCTCGTCGAAGCCGAACAGCGCGCCGTGCGTGTGACAGACCTCCTTGAGGCCATCCAGGTAGCCGGGATCGGGCAGCACCACGCCGCAGTTCGTCATGACCGGCTCGATGATCATGCCCCCGATCTCGTCGCCCCGTTCCGCGAAGACCTGCTGCGCCGCCTCGAGATCGTTGAACGGCACGTTGACGATCCAGTCGGTGGTGCCGGGGATCAGGCCCTTGGTCTGTGGCACCGACGTCGGATGCTCGCGCGGGCCGGCCTTGTCCGGCGGCGGGAAGACGCTGACCATCAGCGCGTCGTGGTGACCGTGGTAGGTACCCTCGATCTTGACGATCAGGTCGCGACAGGTGGAGGCCCGCATGATCCGCACCAGGTCGAGCGTCGCCTCGGTTCCGGAGTTCCCGAAGCGCCAGAGCGGCAGGCCGGTACGCTCGGCCAACTGCTCGGCCACGGGCAGCGCGTCCTCGGTGGGCTGCGCGAAATGCGTGCCGAGCGCGACGCGCCGCCGCACCGCCTCGACGATCTTCGGGTGGGCATGGCCCATCACCATCACCCCGTAGCCGTTGTGATAGTCGACGTACTCGTTGCCGTCGATGTCCCACACGCGGGAGCCGAGACCCCGATCGACGTAGATCGGGTGTGGGGGCCACATCTGCCACGACGACGACACGCCGCCCGGCAGGTGGACGCTCGCTTCTTCGCGGTAACTGAGGCTGCGCGCGTGCTTGGCGTCGAGCGCCGTCACCTCACGTTTGGTCAGTTCCTCGACCAGACCGATGTCGATCTGGGCGATCCCGTCGTCCGCCACATCAGACCCTTCTTGCAGGTGAGCTCAGGAGGTTACCGCCGCGGCGAATTCCTCGAAGTTCGAGATGTAACGGCCGGCGTCCTCTTCCGTGTGGGCGACCGATAGCGTCCAGGTCTCCTGCTTGGTCCAGGGCGACTTGAACACGCCACGGTTCTGCTGCATCAGCCAGGCGAGATAGGTGATGCGCTCGTCGATACCGACCGCATCGCGATACTCTCGCACCGGCTTCGTCGAGTAGATCACCGAGCCCTTGGCGCCGACGCCGGTGACGTGGCAGGGCAGACCGTAGGACTCGACGACAGATGCCAGACCGTCCTGCATCACCTTGTCCAGCCGCGTGAAGTGCTCATAGACCTCGGGCACCAGCACCTCGGTCAACGCGGCGCGGCTCGCGGCCATCGTCAGCGGGTTCCCATTGAAGGTGCCGGCCATGTCGTACTCGTTGCGGAGCACGGGGCCGTAGAGCTCCTCGGTCGCGCCGATCGCGCCGCAGGGCGTGCCCCCGCCGATCGCCTTGGCCAGGCAGATGACGTCGGGCACGACACCGAAGACCTCGGTCGCGCCACCGTAGGCGAGGGTTGCGCCCGTCTTGACTTCGTCGAACGCGAGATAGGCCCCGTTGGCGTGGCAGAGATCCTTGAGCCCTTGCAGGTAGCCGGGCTCCGGAAGGATCACGCCGCAGTTCATCATCGCGGGTTCGATGATCAGCCCCGCGATCTTGCCGGGGTTCTCATCGAAGGCGCGCTTGGCTTCGGTCAGGTCGTTGTACGGGATCACCCGGACCAGGTCGGCGAACGCCTGCGGGATACCCATCGCTTGGTGCACGGTGACCGGATGCTCGCGCGGACCGATCTCGGAGGGGTCGGGCCCGACGCTGAACATGATCGAGTCGTGGTGGCCGTGATACGTGCCCTCGATCTTGATGACCATGTCGCGCCCGGTGTTGGCGCGCATAAGGCGGATCGCCTCGAGGGTCGTTTCGGTGCCGGAGTTGGCAAATCGCCACAGCGGCAGCTTGAACCGGTCGGACAGGTTCTCGCCGATCACGCCGAGATCCCTGGTGGGTTGGGCGAAGTGCGTGCCACGGGCCGCCTGCTTCTGGATCGCCTCGACGATCTTGGGGTGCGCATGCCCCACCACCATCGCCCCGTAGCCGAGATGGAAGTCGATGTACTCGTTGCCGTCGATGTCGTAGAGACGACTGCCCAGCCCATGGTCGGCGAAGATCGCGTGCGGAGGCGAGTCCTGCCAGCTCGAAGCCACGCCGCCGGCGACGTGGCGGTCGGCGATCGCCCGGTAGGCGATGCTCTCGGCGTGCTTGGGCTCCAGGGTCGCCTCTTCGGTTTTGATCAGTTCGTCGATCTTGCCGAGATCGAACTCGGTGATGGCCATGGTTGGAACTCGCCTCCTGAGGGCCGCTCGTTGTCGGATTGGATTTGAACGGCCATTCAGGATTGTGCCGGATGGGCGGACCAAAAGGCAAGCCTGGCCGGGCAGCGGCGGTCCGTTGGTATCGTGAACTGGCACGATTTCGGTCGTGCGCATGGCGGCCGTAGCTCAGTCGGTTAGAGCGCCTGGTTGTGGTCCAGGAGGTCGCGGGTTCGATTCCCGTCGGTCGCCCTTCAAGGTTCGCCCCGCCAGCGGCCGATGTGTCTTCCGAGGGAATCATCGAGGGGGAATCGATGTCGCAGCCGCTCGAACCGATCCGCATGCTCTCCGTCTTGCGGTCCCACGGCGTCATTTTCGTCCTGTCCGGCGGCGCGGCGATGGCGGCGAGGGGCGGCCCGATCGACATCGAGGTCGTCGAGGTCTGCATCCCCCAGGACCCCGAGAACATCCCGCGACTCGGTCTGGCACTGGAGCATCTCGGCGCGACCCCGATCGGCGAGGACGCCGATGACCGCAGCTCGTACAAGACGACCGCCGGACTGCTCGATGTGGTCGAGTTGCGCGAAGGATTCGAAGATCTCGCGGGTCGCAGCTCGGACGTGGATCTGGGCAACGGTCTCGTCGCCAAGGTGGCCTCGACGGCCGACCTGACAGGCATGGCTCGCGATGCAGGCGATCTGGCCGGCGCCGTGACGCTTGCGGCGCTTGACGCCGAGGACGCACCGTTGCCGATCGAGCATGAAGACGAATTCGGTCCCACGCGAGAGGCGCGATCGGGACCTCGATGGGTCGATCGGATGTGGAAGCGATTCGAGGACGTCGACGACTTCCTTACGCGCACGATCTACAACAACGAACACCACATCCGGTCCTGACATCGACGTCGAGTCGCGGAGGTTTTCGCCGGGCTCAGTTGGTATCCTGCGGCGGGCCTCTAGCTCAATCCGGCAGAGCAACGGACTCTTAATCCGCAGGTTCGGGGTTCAACTCCCCGGGGGCCCACGAAGAACCTGTTCTGCGCCAGTCACCTGCCTGCCCGCTAGGACGACATGTCTCGCCAGACACCCGGGAGTGCAGCGCGGACGACATCGAGCTCCCGGGCGATCGCGTCTGCAATCGCCGGCGCGTCGTCGAGGACGCCACCTCGCGCCGCCTCCTCGAGCGCACGGCAGCGCTCCGCCAGCTGCCGCGCCCCGAACGTGGCCGCGTTGGACTTCAGGGTGTGCGCCGCGCGGCGGACCTCAGCCTCATCGCTCGTCTCGATGCCGGCTCGCGCCGCGGCAACCAGCGCCGGTGCGTCGGTCACGAACTGCTCGATCAGCTCACTCACGAACGCCGCATCCCCACCGACCCCTTCCGAAAGCCTCGCCAGCACATCCGTCTCGATCGTCTGGTCAGCGGCGTCGGGAACCGTTACAAGCACGGCGGCGTCGCCGCGCGGCGTGCGCTTGATCGCCGCAACCAACTCCTCGACACGGATTGGTTTCGTGAGGTAGTCGTTCATGCCCGCCTCGAGACAACGCTCGCGGTCGCCGCTCATCGCCTCGGCGGTCATCGCGACGATCCACGGACGTTCGCCGACGGGCCATCGCTCGATGATCCTGCGCGTGGCCTCCAGGCCGTCCATCTCTGGCATCTGGACGTCGGACAGAAGCAGGTCGTAGCGCTGTCGCTCGAGCGCCTCGAGCGTCTCGATGCCGTTACCGGCGATGTCCGCACGATAGCCGAGCTTCTCCAGCAGGCGGATCGCCAGCTTCTGGTTCACGACGTTGTCCTCGGCGAGCAGGATTCGAAGCGGATGCCGCGTCCCCAGGTCGGCATCGAGTGCGCTCGTCGTCTGGCGATCGTCGGCGTTGACGGTCGCGTCCAGCGCCTCGGCCAACGCGCCGTGCAGCGGGGACGCCTTGATCGGCTTCACGACCACGGCGGCGATCCCAGCGGCCTCCCACCGAGTGTCCGAGGCCACCTCGTGCTGGCTCACCGAGGACGCGAGGACGATCGGGAGCCCGGGCACCCTGGCGTGAAGCTGCGCTGCGAGGTCGAGCCCGTCGACCTCCGGCATGAGCATGTCCAGCACCACGACGTCGAACCGACCCTGGTCCAGCGCGGCGAGCGCGCCGACGTGACCCTCGACGGTGACCGACTGGATCCCCCAGGCCCCCAGGAGCGCGACCATCAGCCGGCGGTTCGTCTCGTTGTCGTCCACGACCAAGGCCCGGTGCCCGCTGAAGGAGCCGTCGCGCCGAAGTGCGGTCGGCGTCATGTCCGTCGCGCCGGCGACGAACGTCACACAGAACGCGCTGCCCTCTCCGGGGAGACCGCTACTCGTGACCCACGCGGTTCCACCCATCAACTCCGCGAGGCGTTTGCTGATCGCGAGCCCCAGCCCCGTCCCGCCGTAGCGCCGGCTGGTTGAGGCGTCAGCCTGGCTGAACGACTGGAACAGCCGATCGATCCGATCGGGTGGGACGCCGATCCCCGTGTCGCGCACCATCAGCCGGTAGGCGATCGCATCCGGCGTTTCGGCTGGCTCCGCCGAGGCGGTGATGACGACCTCGCCGGTGTCGGTGAACTTCACGGCGTTGTTCAGCAGGTTGAGCAGGATCTGGCGGATCCGACTCGCGTCCCCCACCGCCGTCTCGGGGGTGCCGGCCTCGATGTCGTACGCGACCTCGAGGCCCTTCTTCGCCGCGGCCGGCCCGATCAGGTCGACGACCGACTCGATGCACGCCCGCAGGTCGAACGGGGCACGCTCGAGGTCCATGCGACCGGCCTCGATCTTCGAGAAGTCGAGGATGTCGTTGATGATCGAAAGGAGCGCCTCGCCACTGTTCACGATCGTCGCGGCGTAGTCACGCTGTTCAGCATCGAGCGACGTTTCGAGCAACAGACCGCTCATCCCAATGATCGCGTTCATCGGCGTGCGGATCTCGTGGCTCGTCGCCGCGAGGAAGGCGCTCTTCGCCGCGTTGGCCT
>JBDUBL010000061.1:0-12988 GCA_040004125.1 Actinomycetota bacterium | reverse complement strand
GTTCCGGGGGGAGGGATCGAACCTCCATTCCAGGCTCCAAAGGCCCGTGTCCTGCCATTAGACGACCCCGGACGGCGGCCCCATGGTACGTGGCGGGCCAGCCACGACGAACGAGCCGGGGACGGCGCCGACCAGCTGGTCGGCGTGCGCCATATGCCGTGCGAGTGCCACCACCGTCGGACCGCTGCCGCTCATCACCGCGCCGAGCGCGCCCGCCTGCTCGAAGGCCTGGATCGTTTCGCCGACCTCGGGGTGGCGCGCGACGACCGGCACCTGCAGGTCGTCGAACAGGGCGCCGCCGAGACGCTCGTCGTTGCCGGCCTCCAGCGCGGCTATCAGCGCGCCGGGGTCGGGTCCGGTGACCGGGTCTGCGTCCCACCATGCGTACGCGTCGGGCGTGCGCACCGCGAACGCCGCCGGCGCGATCGCCCAGCGGCTGGGCACCGCGTGCACGGCGGTGACCAACTCGCCGCGGCCGGCAGCATAGACCGGACCGCCGAGGAGCAGCGCAGGCACATCCGAGCCGACGGCCGCGGCGATGCCGAGCCGGGTCTCGGCGTCCAGGTCGGTTCCGTGGATCTCCTCGAGCGCCAGGATCGTGGCCGCTGCGTCGGCGCTGCCGCCACCAAGGCCTGCAGCGACCGGAATCTGCTTGTCCAAGGTGATGCGCACGGCAGCGTCCTGGATGCCGACGGCCTCCGCCCACGCGCGCGCCGCACGCTCGACGAGAGCCTCGCCGCCGGTGCCGGCGAGCTCGCCGGCTCGCGGGCCGGCCACGACGACCTCGAGCCTCTCGGCCGGCTCGACGGTGATCACGTCGTGCAGGTCCAGCGGCAGGATCACGGTTTCGATGTCGTGGAACCCGTCCTCGCGGCGACCGATCACCCGCAAGAACACGTTGAGTTTCGCGTGCGCGGGTCGCGTGATCACGTCGGCAAGGCCTCGGTCACGCGTGCGAAGGCCGCGAGGTCGAGTGTCTCGGGCCTCGCCGTGGGTTCCACCCCGGCCGTCGCCAGGGTGGAACCGGCCTCATCGGCGGTCAGCCCGAGACGGCGGAGCGCATTGCGCATCGTCTTGCGCCGTTCCGCGAAGGCGGTGTCGACGACCGACCACAGCCGCCCCTCGTCGACATCGACGGGCGGGACGTCGAGCCGGTCCAGCCGCACGATCGCCGACCCGACCTTCGGCCGTGGCCAGAACACCTCGGGCGGCACCGTGCGGATCAGGTCGGCGCGCGCCCGGTAGGCGACACGCAGGCTGACCGCGCCGTAAGCCTCGCGCTGCTCGGGCGTGGCCGCGAGCCGATCCGCGACCTCGCGCTGCAGCATGACCACGATCCGCGCGACCGTCGGTGCCCGCTCCAACACATCGAGCACGATCGTGGTGCCGACGTTGTATGGCAGGTTCCCGCAACACACCCACGCGCCATCGCCGAGCGTCGCGGGCCAGTCCAGCTTCGTCGCGTCGGCATGCACGATCTCGATCGACGATCGGTCCCCGACCGCCTCGCGTAGACCCGGCAACAGCGACCGATCGAACTCGATCGCGAGCACGCGGTCCGCGCCCGCGTCGGCAAGCGCGACGGTCAGCGATCCGAGCCCTGCGCCGATCTCGACCACCCGTACGCCCGGGCCGACCTCGGCATCCCGGGCGATCGCGCGCGCCAGGTTCGCATCGAGGAGGAAGTTCTGACCCAGCGACTTGGACGGCCGGATCCCATGGGCTTCGGCGAGGGCCCGCACCCCGGGGCTACCAGCTGAGCGCGACGTTGAGGACACCCCGGCCGAGCGGGGCGAGTTGCGCGAAAGCTTCGGGCGAGAGGTCGATGATCCGCCCGGGTCCGAACGGTCCTCGGTCATCGATCACCACGGTAACGGAGCGCCCGGTGGCGCGGTCGGTGACCGTTACCCGCGTGCCGAACGGCAGCCACGGGTGGGCGGCGGTCAGCCCAGACCACGGCGGGTCGTACCACGATGCCTCGCCGAGCTGGATCGTCGCACCCGTCCCCGGCTCGGTCAGCGTGCCGTCGTACATCGACCACGGAGCAGAGAGCCGGCGTTCGGCCACCTGCGGGACGAGGACGGCGCGCTGCATCGTCGTCGAGGACACGACGCGCCCGTTGACGGCGCGCACCGCGACGACGGTCTCTGACGTGCCGGTTGCGCCTTCACGCAATACCCGCATCTGCCCCGGCATCATGGCGCTGGTGTAGTCGGTCCGCACCGCGTACGGGATCGTCGCGATGATGCGACGCACGGAGGTCTGCACTTGATCGAACCGAACCGTCATGCCGTCGTAAAGGGGGGTGCTGGGTGGTGGGACGACGCGATCGTCAGCGTCGGGTTGGATCCCCATGGCCGTCAGGAGCGCCTCGGTGGTCTCCGCGTTGGTCGAGACGTCGTGTACCTTCCCCGACACGACGGCTCGCACGGTGACCCCCGAAGGCCCGACACCGATCGCAGAGGCAGATGCCTCCTCGGTCGCGGGAACCGCCTTCCCAAACGGACCCGCGTCCGGTCGCTCCACCACCCAGACCCCCACACCTGTGGAGGACACCGACATCGCGAAGCCGTTCGCCGGCACACCCGGCGGTGGACTCACGGTGACGGTCATGCCATCCGCCAGCGCGGTGCTGGGCGGCGGCTGAACCTGCAAACCGATCGACGGCGGAAGGCCTTGATCCGCCAGCAGGTCCCCGACGCTGGTCGATCGCGTGCGCACCTCCTGGGTGCGTCCGTCGATCACCAGCGTCACGTCTTTGGCCCATGCGCCCGACACGATCAGCACCGAGAGCACCACACCGACGGCGACGATCGCCGCCTTCAGGGCGCGACGGCGCCTGAGCCGCCGAACTCGTGTGGGTTTGATCACCCTTCCTCCGTCGGAACGGGGAGGGCCTCTTGGGGAAGCGGCTCGGTGGGGAAGAGCCCGGCCGGATCGAAGCCTCCGGTCGCATGAACGGCCACCCTACCGAACCCTCAACCCTCACTGCAACCTTGAGAACGAACGGACGTTCGTCGCTACGCAAGACCGGGGAAGGCCGTTTCGGCATTCGAGCTGCTCGCCTCTGCGAGCAGCTCGAGGGGTTCATGGCGCACGGCGGCGAGCTCTGCAAGCGTCAGCAGCACGTTTCGCGGTTCGTTGTCTGACCCGCGGAGCTTCTGTGGTGCGAGGAACGGACTGTCCGTCTCGACCAGGATGCGATCGAGCGGGATGATGGCCGCAGCTTCCCGCATGTGTCCGTTCTTCGGGTAGGTGACGTTGCCGGCGAAGGAGAGCCAGTAGCCGCGACGTACACACTCCCGCGCGATCTCGGCGTCCCCGGTGAAGCAATGGATCACGACACGTTGTGCCGAACCCTCATCCAACACTCGAAGCGCGTCGTCCCACGCGTCGCGAACATGCACGATCATCGGCTTGCCGATCGCGTTGGACAGCGCGACGTGCGTACGGAAGGTCGAGACCTGTGCCTCGCGCTCGCTGTTCATCCGGAACCAGTCGAGGCCGCACTCCCCGACCCCAACGACCGACGGGTCGCGCAGGAGCGCCTCGACCCTGGCCGCCGACGCATCGTCGAAACCGTCGGCGTCGTGTGGATGCACGCCCGCCGATGCGAACACACCCTCGAGCCCGGAGGCGATCTCGATCGACCGCTCGCTGGTTTCCACATCGACCCCGACGCAGATCAGCCGGTCGACCCGTGCGACGCGGGCAGCCTCGACCGCCACTGCAGGTTCCTGGTCCATCAGGAATAGGTGGCAATGGGTATCCACCAGCCGGGACTTCACCGCCACTTCAGGGTTCGAGCCGCTCATCGCAGCGCGACCTTACCCGGTCTCAACTTTGGGTGAACAGGGTGAGCTTCACGTGAAACATGGAATCGGAAAGCCTCATCCGCCACTCGAAGCGACGGGTTGGCCGCCGCCTGCAGATCAGGCGGTGTCGAGCCTGGGGAAGAGGCTGTCGCCCTTGTGGGTCTGGGTGCCGGCCGGCAGCTGGCCCCACGTCGCCGCTTCAGGAACGCGTTGGTCGGCGGCGCGGCCGGGCAGACCGAGCTGGTCCCAGAGGCGCTCGGCCGCGCTGGGCATGATCGGCTGGATCAAGACGGCGAGGATGCGCAGGAGCTCAGCGCTGGCGTAGAGCACGCTCGCGAGCTCGGCGCGTCTCGCGGGATCTTTCGCGAGCTTCCAGGGCTCCTTCTCGACGAGGTACCCATTGGCGCGATCGACGATCGACCAGACCGCGGCCACCGCGGCTTGGAGCTCGACGGCAAGCATGTGCTCGTCGTAACGCGCCGCGGCCTCCTCCGTCACCGACGGGAGATCGCCTTCCGAACCCTCGCGTTCGGCTGCAGGGACCGCGCCGTCGAAGTAGGAGCCGAGCATCGCCAACACACGCGAGGCGAGGTTCCCGAGCCCGTTGGCGAGATCCGCGTTGTGGCGGTCGACCATCGCCTCCCACGAGAAGTCCCCATCGGCGCCCCACGAGATCTGACGTAAGAAGTAGTACCGGTAGGAATCGACGCCGAAATGGTCGAGCACCTCGGACGGGTGGATACCGGTCAAATTTGTCTTCGACATCTTCTTGCCGCCGACGGTGAGATACCCGTGGGCCCAAACCTGGGCGGGGAGCTCGATGCCGGCGGCCATCAACATGGCGGGCCAGTACACGGCATGGAACCGAAGGATGTCTTTGCCGATCGAGTGGATGTTGGCCGGCCACAGTTCTGCGAACCGGTCTGGATCATCGACGTAGCCGGCTGCCGTGATGTAGTTCGCGAGCGCGTCGAACCACACGTACGTCACGTGGGTTTCGTCCCAAGGCAATGGCACGCCCCAGTCGAAGGTCGTGCGGCTGATCGAGAAATCCTGAAGCCCTCCACGGATCAACGACAAGACTTCGTTGCGCCGGGTGGACGGCTCGAGTGCCCCTGGATGCGCCTCGTAGTGCTCGAGCAGCCGGTCCGCGTAGCTCGACAGCCGGAAGAAGTAGTTGTCCTCGCGAAGCGTCTCGATCGGCCGCTCGTGTACCGGACACAACCCGCCCTCAAGCAGGTCGCTCTCGACGTAGTAAGCCTCGCACGCCACGCAATAGAGCCCCTCATAGTGGCCGAGGTAGATATCGTCGCGGCCGTTGTCGTGGACCGTCTGCAGGATCTTGGTCACCGCGGCACGATGCCGCGGTTCGGTGGTTCGTATGTAATCGTCGTAGGCGATGTCGAGGCTGGCCCAGACGTCGCGCCATTTGGGCTCGAGCGCATCGACCCATTCCTGTGCGGTGACCCCGTTGGCTTCTGCAGCACGCTGGACCTTGAGACCGTGCTCGTCGGTTCCGGTCAAGTGAAAGACGCGTTCACCACGCAGGCGGTGATAACGCGCGACGAAGTCGGTCGCCACGGCGTTGTAGCCGTGCCCGATGTGGGGCACGTCGTTGGCGTAGTAGATCGGCGTCGTGATGTAGAAGACGTCGCGGCCCATGATGCGTTCATGCTACCGGCCCGTGCATCGGCCTCGGTGAGCCGGCGACCCGGACCTGCTGCAGACAGCCCGCGTCGCTCCCGACCTGCTCGAGGCCTTGCACGTCACCAGTGGCCCACCCATCGATCGGGTCCGGGATCGTGTGGTGCGCGACCTCGAAGCTGAACATCAGCTCGCTCGCATCACGCACATGCGTCAGTCCCATGAGATGCCCGAGTTCGTGCTGGACCACCAGCCGCAGCGACCAGCGGCCGATGTGCGGATACGCAACCTGGCCGTCGACAGCACACGCGGCGGCAGATCGAAGGTTCGAAACGTGCGGTGCGACACGAGCGTGATCACGACCGGACGGTACACCGCGTGCAACGCGTCGGCGTAATTGAAGCGGTCCCGCAACTGCAGGGCGGTGCGCGAGGTGGTGCCGTCGAACACGAAGGTGAGCCCCGTCGCCTTGCTCGTCTGCGCGATGGCCGTCTCGATCGCGGCTCGCGCGCCCCGCGGTGCGTGCAAGAGGTTGACCTGGTACTCGATCGGCTCGCAGGGATTCCATCGCACAGGCAAACGCACGCCCTCGCGAAAGAGTGCTCGGACCCATATTGCACGGAGCGAAGAGACCGAGGTGCTTGCGCCGGCCACTACCCCGCCGGCGATCAATACCGACACGATGCCAATCGCGATCACCGCGATGAGCGTCGGATCGCGGCGGGGCGGCGACGTCCGGACGAGATGGCCGTGCATCGGGCCGTGGTGGCGTTGACCCTGCGGTCATCATCTCAAGGTACGTCGGCATCCAGGAGCGCGCGGTACAGCGTGTTGGCCGAGATCCCGAGCCGGACGGCGACGTCGTGCGCCGCGTCGCGCTTGCGCCGTCCGTCCGCCACCAACGAGCGTGCCTCCGCGATCGCCGCATCGAGATCCACGGGTGCCCCGACCGGGTCGCCCTCGATCACGACGACGACCTCGCCCCGGACGGGATCCTCGCCGATCGTGGCCAGCACCTCGGATGCCGGGCCGCGCAGCACCTCCTCGTGGAGCTTCGTCAGCTCGCGGCACAACGCCACCTGTCGATCGCCCATCGTCGTGACGACGTCGCGGAGCATCCCGGGCACACGTCGCGGCGACTCGAAGAACACGAGTGTTCGCGGGTCGTGCGCCACGGCGGCCAGCCGAGTCCGGCGCTCCCCTGCCGCCCTCGGCAAGAACCCCTCGAACGCGAACCGGTCGGTCGGCAGCCCGCTGACCACGAGGGCGGCAAGGACCGCCGACGGACCCGGCACGACCCGGACCTCGATACCGGCCTCGACGCAGGCGGTCACGAGCCGGTAGCCCGGGTCGGACACGAGGGGCATCCCGCCGTCGGACACGAGCGCCACCATCCGCCCGCCTTCCAGTTCACGCACGATCGCGGGTGTCCGCGCACGCTCATTGCCTTCGAACATCGACCGCAGGCTCGCCCGGATACCCAGCGCTTGCAGTAGGCGGCCCGTCCGGCGGGTGTCCTCCGCGACGACCAGGTCCGCGGCCGACAACGTCTCGCGGGCACGCTGGCTCACATCGCCGAGGTTCCCGATCGGCGTCGCGACGACGTACAGCACTCCGGGCATCCTCGGATGGTCGCACGTCGGGAGGCCCTGCGAGCTAGGGTGAGCGCGATCATGATCGGCGACCACAAGGACTACTCCGCGACCCCGTTGTGGAAGAAACTCGGGATCATCGAAGGGGCTCGTGTGCGGGTGCTCGATGCTCCCGATGACTTCGCGCCCGCGTTGTCCGCGCTGGCGCCGATCCCCGACGGTGTGACGTTCCTCACCCGTACCGGCCGCGACCTCGACGTGATCGTCGCCTTCGTCCGGCGCGCGAGCCAGCTCCGGCGCCGGTTCGAACCGCTCACGCGCGCGATCGCGCCCGCCGGCCGCCTGTGGATCGCGTGGCCGAAGAAGGCGGCCCGGGTGGACACCGACGTGGATTTCGCGCTGGTCCAGACGACGGGACTCGCCGCGGGGCTGGTCGACACCAAGTCGGCCGCCATCACCGATGTGTACCAGGGCCTGCAGTTCGTCCGACGACGGAAGGACCGACCACGATGATGCGCTACCCCGACTGCCCGGCGTGCCGTGGCGCGGAAGGCGACCCCGAGCTGCATCGCGCCGAGGTATGGAGCGACGACCTCTGGCGTCTGACGACCAGCCTGTCGGCCGAGGTGCTCGGTTTCTCTTACTTGGAGCCTCGGCGGCACATCGTGGCGATCACGGCCCTGGACGGCGAGGAGGCCGATACCCTCGGCGCGGTGCTGGGGCGCTGCACCGCGGCGCTCAAGGATGCGACGGGCGCCGAACAGGTCTATCTGTACGCGTTCGGCTCGGGCATCCCACACCTGCACCTGATGCTCGCACCGCACCGTCAGGGCGATGCGCTGAGCGACTGGATGCTCAAGGGTGAGGCGGTCGAGACGCCGCTACCCAACGGCGCCGTGCTGATCTCCAGCGCCGATCACCCCCCGCTGCCCGAAGACGACCTTCGCGCAACGGCGGATCTGATCCGTCGAGCCCTCGCCGGCTGAGCGCGGGAACCGACCGCTCGCCTGGGCCGTCGATCGAGCATGCCCCGGTACCCTGGCTCGATGCGTGCGCTGGTGACGCGACTCAACCGCCCGGTGGTGGCGATCGTCGCCGTCACGATCCTGGCGGCCGGCCTGCGGTTCGCCCATCTGAGTCACCCCGACGGCTACGTGTTCGACGAGGTCTACTACCCGAAGGCCGCGTGCATCCTGTTGGGCTGGTCCGACGAGACCTGCACGATCGACCCGGGCGACGAGCATTACTGGCGTGAGAAGAAGTGGGACGTCGGCTCGTGGGTCCATCCCCCGCTGGGCAAGTGGGAGATCGCGATGGGGATCAAGGCCTTCGGTATGAACGAGTTCGGGTGGCGCGTGTCCTCGGCGGTGGCTGGCACCGCGGTGGTGCTCCTTGTCGCCGTCATGGCGCAACTGCTCTTCGGCTCCGCGATCTGGACGGCGATCGCGGGGCTCTTGATGGCCGTGGAGAACCTCAACGTCGTGATGTCGCGCACGGGGCTCCTCGACATCCACCTCGAGTTCTGGGTCGTGCTCGGCTTCCTGCTCGTCCTACTGGACCGACGATGGCTCGAGCGGCGCCAAGCCGTCGCGGACGAAGCAGCACCGGTACCACCGGACGAGCCGGACGCGGAGCCGGTCGTCGCGCAGCCCGTCGTGTCGCCGGTGTGGCGCCCCTGGCGGTTCGCGGCCGGCGCCGCGCTGGGGGCCGCCACCGCCGTCAAGTGGTCGGGTGCGTTCGCGTTGTTCGCGGTCCTGCTGATCGCCTACGTCTGGGAGACCTCGCGGCGTCATCGCGGCGCCGTCGGTTGGCCCGGCGCGATCGGACGTGCCGTCGCGCGGGAGTCCTTCGGGATCGTGCTCGCGCTGGTCCTTATGCCGATCGCGGTATACATGATCACGTGGCTGCCGTGGTTCCACCACTTCGGGTGGAGCTGGCACCTCTGGGTCCAGAACATGGGCGAGACCTGGCGCTTTCACCACAGCGGCATCGAATGGACAAAGCTCGACAGCAAGACCGGGCTCCAAACGCCGACCCATCCCTATTACGCCCGCCCCTGGAAATGGATCCTGCTGTTGCGCCCGATCAGCTTCTACGTGAAGGATTACGGGACGGACACGGAGCAGATCCTCGCGATCGGCAACCCGTTCATCTTCTGGGCGAGCGTCATCGCGATCCCGTTCGTAGCGTTCGCGTGGCGGCGGCTTCGCGACTGGCGCGCGGGCTTCTTGACGATCGCACTGTTGGGCCAATACCTTCCGTGGTTCATCCCGGGTCGCCCGACCTTCTTCTTCTATGTGTTGCCGCTCACGCCGTTCATGGTGCTGATGGTCACGTACTTCTGTCGCGAGGCGTCCGAAGCCACGATCGTGGTCAGAGAGTCCGACACCGGCGAGGTCGCGCTGCACCCCGAGACCGGCGAGCCTGCGATCTCGACCGCGCACGTCTACCGACCGTTCGTCGCAGCTTTCGTGATCGCTGTCGTGATCGTGTTCTGGTGGTTCTGGCCGATCCTGACCGCCGGTCGTATCACCGATCTGCACCTGCGCACGATCGTCTGGTTCCCGCAGTGGATATGACCGGGTAAGCTTCGCGCTCGCATGGCTCGGCGCGAACAGGTTCGGATCGGGATGCCCGACGGCATCGAGTTGTCCGCCACGCTGTTCCTTCCCGACACCGAGGTCGGTCCCTGGCCCGCGCTGATGGAAGCGCTCCCCTACCGCAAGGACGACGCGACGTCGTCGTCTCGGGACTACTACGCCTCGCTCGCGGACGCCGGCTACGTCGTGTGCCGGCTCGACGTTCGTGGCACGGGCTCCTCGGGCGGCATCGCCACCGACGAATACACCGCGGCCGAGCGGCGCGACCTCGTGACGACGATCGAATGGCTCGCCTCCCGACCGTGGTCGACGGGTGGGGTCGGGATGTTCGGCACGAGCTACGGCGGTTTCAACTCGCTACAGGTGGCGCTCGAGCGGCCACCCGCGCTCAAGGCCATCGTGCCAATCTTCGCCTCCGACGATCGCTACGGCGACGACGTGCACTACTACGGGGGCGCGTTGAAGCAGCTCGACGTCGTCGACTACCCGACGTATATGGTCGCGATGAACGCCCTGCCGCCCGTGCCGGCGCTGTGGGGGGAGGATTGGCGGGAGGAGTGGCAGCGACGCCTCGAGCGGACGGAACCGTGGTTCCTGACGTGGCTCGCGCACCAGCATCGCGACGCGTATTGGCGCGACGGTTCGGTGCGGGAGGACGTCGAACGGATCCAGGCTGCCACGATGATCGTCGGCGGCTGGGCCGACGGGTACACGAACATCGCGTTGCGCTCATTCCCTCGTATGAAGGCGCCCACCCGGCTGCTGCTCGGCCCCTGGGCGCATGGCGCGCCGGAGACCTGCCGTCCCGGGCCGAACATCGACTTCACCACGGAGCTCCTGCGGTGGTTCGATCGATGGCTGAAGGACATCGACAACGGGATCGACCGCGAGCCGCCGATCGTCGTCTACCAGCAGCGCTCGACCGCGCCCGATCCGCTACGCGGCGAGGTGCGGGGCGAGTGGCGCTTCGAGCCCACGTTGCCGCCGGAACGGCTACGCCCGACCGCGTATGCCCTGACCGATGCGGAGGCGAGCGCACCGCAGGACACGCTCATCGGGCGTGGAGACGTCGGCGCCACCGCGTGGATCTCGTGCGCGGGCGCTCTCCCCTGGGGGCAGTCGGCGGACCAACGGCCCGACGAGGCGAAGTCGCTTACCTACACGTGGGAGCCGCTGGTCCAGGACCTGGAGATCTTCGGACACCCGCGCCTGCGCATCCGCGTCACCTGCGACCGTCCGACGGGGTTCGTCTCGGCCAAGATCACCGACGTGTTCCCCGACGGCGCCTCATCCCTGGTCGTACGGGGGATGGCCAACCTCGCGCAGCGACCGACGAACGCCGGCGTGGCTCCGGTGATGCCCGGCGAGACGGTCGAGCTCGACCTGGAGCTGGAGGCGATCGCCTGGACCTTCGAGGCGGGTCACCGGATCCGCCTGGACCTCGCCGGCGCGGACTGGCCCAACGCCTGGCCACCCCCTTACGCCGCGACCCTCGGGTTCGATCGCGCGACAGCAGCGCTCGAGCTCCCGGTCCTCGCGGGTCCGCCGCCGGTCCGGGAGATCCCCGGTCTCCGCGCGGTGGTCGGAAAGCAACACGGCACGGACAGCACCGAGGACGGCTGGTGGCGATGGGTGGTCGAGCGCGACGCCACAACCGGCATGCAGGTCGCGCGCACCGGCTACGGCGGCACGAGCGAGGCGGGCGCCGATTCGTTCGCCTATAGGGATCGGTATGAGGGCGTCGTGGGGGTGTCACCCGAAGACCCGGGCATCGCCTTCGCATATGGCGAGGGCGAGTTCGAGATCGGCTATCCGGAAGGCACCGTGCGAACCACATCGCACGTGCGACTCGACTCCGACGCCGAGACCTATCGCGTCACGATCGAGCTGCGCGCGTTCGACGACGGGCGCGAGATCTTCCGGAAGGGTTGGGAGCGCACGATCGCTCGCGAGCTGCAGTAGCCGCTCAGGCGGAACGCAACGCGCCGCCGCCGGGAGAACCCTCTCGCATATGAGCCGGAACGAGCTCGGCGTCAGTCAAGACGACGCGGCGCGACGGCGCGATGACCGACAGCACGGGCGCCGCGGGTTGGCTCGCGCCGCTCAGTGCCGCCACCGTCACTGGCTGTGCCTGGAACAGATCGGCGCGCCGCGTGCACACGAGTGCCGAGGATCGACCCGCCGGGAACACGATCTGTTCCAGCGCCGCGACCGGCGCGTCGACGTAGACGGGAGCGAAAAGATAGGCGGACAACGGGGGCAGGGCGTCGACGTCGCACTCGCGGGCAAGTTCGTGGATCTCTGAGGCCGTGGCCATCCGCGCGACGGCATCCCGCACGGCGCCCCGAGCCAAGGCGAGCTCGAACCGGTCGCCGCTCCGGATGACGACGGCCACCGGACCGCCGGTCGTCACGATGACCTCGGTGCGGACGAGTTCGGCGACATCGACCCCGTGGGCCTCCGCAGCCTCACGCGGGCTGCGCGCCTGCGGCGCCGGGAGCACCACGAACGGGACGCGTTGCGTCAACAGATGATCGATCACGCTCGTCATGGCGCGATGCTACCCCGGGCCACCGCCGCCATCGCGCAAGCGCGCTACGTGCAGGGAAGATGCCCCCGGAACGCGAGCCAGCCGACCGCCGCGGTTGCATCCAGCAGGAAGTGCGTGATCACGAACGGCCATGCCCGGCGCCATTTCAGGAACAGCACTGCGAACAGGGCGCCCATCAACAGGTTGCCGAGGAATCCGCCCCAACCTTGGTAGAGGTGGTAGGAACCGCGCAGCAGCGCGCTCGCCAGGATGATCGCGACCGGCGACCAAGCGAGCTGTCGCAACCGGGTCACCAGGTAGGCGAGCACCACGACCTCTTCGAGGAACGCCGCGCCCGACGCGTTCATCAGCACCGCGGGGTAGGTCCACCAGTGATCGGGCGGCGGGGCCGGCACAACGAACCGGTTTACGCCGAGACACACTGCGGCGAGGTAGATCCCGAGGCCCGCGAGGCCGACCACTGCGAACAAGGCGACCCCGCGCGCGATGTCGCGACGCCCGTCGTCCCACCGGAAGCCGATCGCGCCGACATCGTCGCCGTCCCGATGCAGGAGATGGATCACGAGCGCGACGGGCGCGAGCCCGAAGACGAACTCGAGTAGCTGTCGCGCGAACAACGGACTCTGGCTGGCCGCCGCGACGACGGTTCCCTTGATCGGCGCCTCGAAGAGCGACAAGATCGCGCCCGCGGCGCTCGCCAACACCGACACCGATAGCACGACGAAGATCTCGCCGCGGATCGTGCGGGCGTCGGGCTGCTGCGGGGCGGGCTCCATCGGTCGCAGC
>JBDUBL010000060.1:0-13085 GCA_040004125.1 Actinomycetota bacterium | reverse complement strand
AGAGCCACCACAACGTCGGCGGGCTGCCCGAGGACATGGACTTCGAGCTGGTCGAACCGTTGCGCGACCTGTTCAAGGACGAGGTCCGCGCGGTCGGCTCTGAGCTGGGTCTGCCCGAGGAGATCACGCAGCGGCAGCCGTTCCCCGGGCCGGGCCTTGCGGTGAGGATCGTGGGCGAGGTCAACCCGGAGAACCTCGCGAAGGTGCGTGGCGCAGACCACATCGTGCGCGAGGAGATCCGTCGCGCCGGGCTCGAGCGCGAGACCTGGCAGGCGTTCTGCGTGTTGCTGGCCGACGTCGCGAGCGTCGGGGTGATGGGCGACGGTCGCACCTACGAAACGCCCGTGGTGGTACGGGCGGTGACGAGCGAGGACGCGATGACGGCCGACTGGGCGCGGCTGCCGCATGAGGTGCTGGACGTGATCGCGTCGCGGATCGTGCGCGAGGTTCCCGGGATCAACCGCGTTGCTTACGACATCACGAGCAAGCCCCCCGGCACGATCGAGTGGGAGTAACGCATCGCCGGACGCGGGATCTCGAGAGGCGATAGCCTGCGGCGGCATGAAGGACGAGACGACACGCGCTGCGCAGGGCGCCTCCACGGTGCTGCTCACCTTGTGCACCGCCCAGTTCCTGATGGCGTTGGACTCCTCGGTCATGAACGTGTCGATCGCGACCGTGGCCAACGACCTCGGAACCACGATCACGGGCATCCAGACCGCCATCGTCCTGTACACGCTCATCATGGCGATGCTGATGGTGACCGGCGGGAAGATCGGGTCGATCATCGGGCGGAAGCGAGCGTTCGTGATCGGATGCGTGATCTACTGCGCCGGCTCGCTGACCACCTCGTTGTCTCCGAATCTCGGCTGGCTCATCTTCGGATGGTCGTTCCTCGAAGGCGTCGGCGCGGCGTTGATCATGCCCGCGATCGTGGCGCTCGTCGCAGGCAACTTCCCGCCCGAAGGACGGCCACGCGCATACGGTCTCGTGGGAGCGGCCGGCGCGATCGCGGTCGCGGTGGGACCGCTCATCGGCGGGCTCGCGACCACCTACGCGTCATGGCGATGGGTGTTCGCGGGTGAGGTGCTGGTCGGGGCCGTCATCCTCCTGCAGGCTCGAAAGGTCGCGGACGCACCGAGCGACGTCCGACCACGGCTCGATTGGCTCGGTTCGCTGCTGTGGGCCGCGGCGATGGGGTTGGTGATCATCGCCGTGCTCCGCTCCTCCGAGTGGGGGTGGCTCCTTCCGGCCGAGGGCGCACCGTCGATCCTCGGGATGTCGCTGGTGGTGTGGTTCATGCTTGCCGGGCTCATACTGATGCTGCTGTTCATGCAGCACATCCAGCGTCGTGAGGCCGCCGGCTCCGATCCGCTCGTCAGCCCAGGGCTGTTCGCCAACCGTCAGATGACCGGCGGGCTGCTCATGTTCTTCTTCCAGTTCCTGGTGATGATGGGGCTGTTCTTCGCGATCCCGCTGTACCTGTCGGTGGCGCTCGGCCTCTCGGCGATCGACACCGGCCTTAGGCTCCTTCCGATGTCCGTCACGATGCTGGTCGCGGCCGCAGGTGTGCCGAAGTTCTTCCCGGCCGTCTCGCCGAGGCGGGTCGTGAACATCGCGCTCGTCGTCGTCGTCGTCGGAATCGTGGCGCTGCTCACGGCGATGGATGTCGAAGCGACGGCGGAGGTCGTGACGGGGCCGCTCCTGCTGATCGGCCTTGGTATGGGCGCTCTTGCCTCGCAGCTGGGCGCCGTCACCGTCTCGGCCGTGCCCGACAGCCAGAGCCCCGAGGTCGGCGGTCTGCAGAACACCGCGAGCCAGTTCGGTGCCTCCCTCGGCACCGCGTTGGCGGGCTCGATCCTGATCGCGGCGCTGACCGCCTCCTTCCTGACCGGGATCGACCAGAACCCTGCCGTCCCGGACACGGTCGTGGAGCAAGCGAACGTTCAGCTGTCCGACGGCGGGGAGTTCATCTCGGATGCTCAGTTGCAGACGGCGCTGAAGCAGGCCGGCGTCGACGAGCAGACGACGCAGGCGATCGTCGACGCGAACGAGCAGGCGCGGGTCGACGGGCTTCGGGCCACGCTGGCGCTCCTCGCTCTGTTCGCGTTGATCGCGCTCTTCTTCACCAGGCGGGTCCCGGCGGAGCAGCCCGGGGCGACGCCGCACGCAAGCGCGGTCGTTTAAGCCTTGGGGCCGGCGACGAGCTTCGCCGTGAGGATCAACCGTTGGCTCGAGGCGTACTTCGGGTTGCAGGTGGTGAGCACCAACGTCGGGTCGGTCGTCTGCGTGAGGACCTTTCCGGCCGTCTCTTCGGGCAAGACGAAGTTGGCGGAGACCTGATAGTCGTAGCTCCCGTACCGAGTGAGCAGGCTGATCGTGTCCCCCACCTGCACCTTGTCGAGGTCGAAGAACGGATGCAGGTAGGTCGTTCGGTGCCCGGCGATGCCGACGCGTCCCGTGCCGTCCCACGGGTCGGCCGTGTCGAGGTAGTGACCCGGCCCCTTCTTGAGTGACTCGTAATCGGTGCCTTGCACGACCACCATGTCGAGGTCGATCGACGGGATCAGGATGACCGCGTAGGCATCGCCCGGGATGATCCGTGGCGCGGTGCCCGGCGCCGGCACCGGCTCGGGGTGCGCGCTCCACTGCTGGGTCGTCGGCCGGAGCCGATCCTGCGCTTGTTGAGTCTGCAGACCGGTGCCCCACAGCAGCCACGCCACGTAGCCGCCGAGGTACGCCGCGCCCAGCAGGCACGCGATCCCGACCCAGCGCAAGACGTGATGGGCCCGAACGCGGCGTATGGCGGGTGCATCGGTGGACACGGAGGTCACCAGCTCACGCTACCGCGATGGCCCCCGGCGTGCATCGACCGGAAGTCCCAGGTCACGGCCATCCGACCGTGGCGTCGGCCGCCACACCTAGACTGCCTGCGTGAGCGCGACTTCGCCGCTGCTCGGCGGCCTCAACGACATCCAGCGTGAAGCGGTGCTGCACACCGAGGGCCCGGTCTTGATCGTCGCGGGGGCCGGCAGCGGCAAGACACGGGCCCTCACGCACCGCATCGCGTTCCTCGTGCGGGAGCGCAACGTCGCTCCCGGCCAGATCCTCGCGATCACCTTCACGAACAAGGCGGCGCGCGAGATGCGCCAGCGCGTCGAGCGACTGGTCGGCTCCGGCGCGGCGGGCGGCATGTGGCTCCTGACGTTCCACTCGATGTGCGCCCGCCTGCTTCGCCGTGAGCATCAGCATCTCGGGATCCCGTCGGCGTTCACGATCTATGACGACGGTGACACCGAGCGACTGATCTCGGGCATCGTGCGCGACCTCGACATCGATCCGAAGCGGTTCCCGCCCAAGCAGATGGCGGCGGCGATCGGCCGCGCGAAGGACCAGGTGATCGACGCCGACTCCTTCACCGAGATGGCCTCGAACTTCTACGAGGAGATGGTGGGCAAGGTCTATCGCGTGTACGAAACCCGGAAGCGCGAGGCCGGGGCGCTGGACTTCGATGACCTGATCACCGAGACGGTGCGGCTGTTCCGCGACCACCCCGATGTCTTGCGTCACTACCAGGAGCGGTTCCGCTATCTGCTGGTCGACGAGTATCAGGACACCTCGCGGGCCCAATACGAGCTGGTCAACAAGCTCGCGGAGCGATACCGCAACGTCTGCGTCGTGGGCGACGCCGATCAGGGCGTCTACTCGTGGCGCGGCGCCACGATCCAGAACCTTCTCGACTTCGAGCGCGACTACCCCGACGCCACCGTCTTCGTGATGGCGCAGAACTACCGCTCGACCGGCAACATCCTTGCCGCCGCGAACGCGGTGATCGAGCACAACACCCAGCGCAAACCCAAAGAGCTCTGGACCGAAGCTGCTCCCGGCGAGCTGGTTACCACCTTCCGCGGCAACGACGAACACGAGGAGGCGATGTTCCTCGCCTCCGAGATCGAACGGCTCCGCGACGACGAGGGCTACCGCTACCGCGACGTGGCGGTTTTCTATCGCACGAACGCGATGTCGCGGGTGGTCGAGGACATCTTCATGCGCGTCGGCACCCCGTACCGGGTGTTCGGCGGCGTGCGGTTCTACCAGCGCAAGGAGATCAAGGACGTGCTGGGCTATCTGCGTCTGCTGCTCAACCCCCAGGACGTGATCTCGTTTCGACGCGTCGTGAACATGCCGAAGCGCGGGATCGGCGACGCGACCGTGGCCGCGCTCGAGTCCTATGCCGCGTCCGAGGGGATCGACGTCGTGGAGACATGCCGGCGCATCGACGAGATCGCTGTGCTCAACACGCGCGCCAAGGGCGCAGTGGCCGGCTTCAACCAGGTGATGACGGCGCTGCAGGCTCACTACGACGAGGGGGCCGGGCCTGCGCGCATGGTCGAGTTCGCGGCACGCGAATCGGGCTACCTGCTGGAGCTGGAGACCGAGCGTTCGATCGAGGCACAGGGCCGCATCGAGAACCTGCAGGAACTCTCGGGCGTGGCGATGGAGACCGCGGCGCGCGACCCGGAAGCGGGGCTGGCGGAGTTCCTCGAGCTGGTGTCGCTGGTCGGAGACCAGGACGAGTACGACGAGGACGAGTCGACCGTCACCCTGATGACGCTGCACATCGCCAAGGGGCTCGAGTTCCCGGTGGTCTTCGTGGTCGGCATGGAAGACGGGGTGTTCCCGCATTTCCGGTCGATGACCGACACCCATGAGCTCGAGGAGGAGCGGCGGCTTGCTTACGTCGGTATCACGCGTGCCCAACAGCGCCTGTACCTGACGCACGCGTGGAGCCGCACGCTCTACGGCCAGACGAATTACAACCCGCCGTCACGCTTCCTCGGTGAGATCCCGGCCGCGTTGCTGGACGCCAAGGAATCCGAGACGCGTGTGCAGCGGGCAGCGAGCCGCAGCGGCGGTGGCGGGTACTCCGTGGTCGGGCTGCCGGGCCGCAGCGACGCGGTTCAGGTGCAGCCCGGCTGGACGCCTCCCGCGGCCGCCGGTGTCCCCAAACGCGATGCGCCGGCCATCATCGCGGGCGACACCGTGCAGCACGAACGGTGGGGCGAGGGCGTGGTCGTCACGACGAGCGGCTACGGCGACGATGCCGAAGCCACGATCCGCTTCCCCGAAGTGGGGGAGAAGCGGGTGCTGCTGGCCTACGCGCCGCTGCGCAAGATCGGCTAGCGCCTCGTCTACCTGAGCCGAGGTAGGACCATCGCTTCGCCTTCCGCCCGATGCGCGCGTCGGGCGAGCCGGTGCATCATGGACCTCCCCTCGGTACGGGTCGGAGGCCAAGCAGGTGAAGAAGCTCATGGTGGCGCTTGTGGTGACAGCAGGCGCCCTCTCGATCGCAGGCGGCGGCGTCGGCATCGCGCTCGTCGACTCGACCCCGACCTTCGGCGAGCGCGAGTTCGTGTCGCTGGAAGGTGGCGGGCTGAGCAAGCACCTGTCCGACACGATCACGATGACCTGTACGCAGGACGGCGTCACGGTGCTGCACGATGCGACGACCGCGGCCGGCTATGGCGCCTTCTTCCAGCTCGGTCCGAACGCGACGTGGACCGGCGGCGCGGCCGTGTGCACCGCCCAGCTCGTGAAGTACGCGAAGTCCGGGACCCCGCGCGTGCTCGATCAGTTCAGCTTCGCCGCCGGCGGCTGAGCCCCGCCACTCGATCCGTGGCAGTATCTCCGCACACGACCGAAGAGAGGTGCTTGCGTGCGTGGGATGCAGCCCGACGATGTCTACCGACTGACCGGCGCGGGTGACCCCCGGCTGTCGCCGGACGGCGCCACCGTCGCCTATGTCGTCGCCTGGATCGACGAGGACTATGCACCGCGAAGCGCCATCTGGACTGTGGCGGCCGACGGCGCTGCGCCGCCCCGGCGCCTCACCTTCGGCGGGTCGCGCGACGCGTCCCCACGATGGTCACCCGACGGACGTTGGCTCGCGTTCACGTCGGCCAGAAACGACAAACCGGCACAGCTGTTCGTGCTGCCCGTCGACGGGCCGGGCGAATCCCGGCAGCTCACCCGGTTGCCCGGGGCGGTCGAAGGCCCCGCATGGTCGCCCGAAAGCGGGCAGATCGCGTTCGTCGCGCGCGCGCACGACCCCGCCGACGACGTCGAGGACGTGTCGAAGCGCCCCCCACGGCGCTTCACGCGCCTGCAGTTCCGTCTGGACAACGAAGGGTGGACGCAGGGGCGCACCCACCACCTGTACGTCGTCGGGTTGGACGACACGGAGCCCGTACAGCTCACCGAGGGCGACGCCGAGGACCAGATGCCCGCGTGGTCGCCCGACGGCGCCGGGATCGCGTTCATCTCGGCCAGGCACGAGGACTGGGACCTCGGAACCGCGAGCGACGTCTACACGATCGATGCCCGCGGCGGTGTGCCGGCGCGCATCACGTCGACGGACGGCACCTGTCTGCTTCCGGTCTGGTCCCCCGACGGGGACCGGATCGCCCACGTCTACATCCCGGGTTCGTTCGACGAGCCCCGCCACGGTCGGATCGCGGTCGTCGATGTCGCCTCCGGTGCGCGCACGGTGCTGACCGAGAACCTCGATCGGAACGCCGCGCCGTTCCCGGCGATGCGCGCACCGGCCTGGGTCGGCGAGCGGATCGTGTTCCCCGCCGAGGATGCGGGGAAGCTGCCGCTGTACGAGGTGCCCGCCGACGGTTCGGCACCGGCCGTGCGCCGGGCCGATCCGGCGGGCTCGCTGAGCGGTTTCGACCTGATCGGCGACCGCCTCGCCTACGCCGCGTCGACACCCACGAGTCTGGCGGAGGTGTTCGTCGACGGGCTGCAGCTGACCGACGTCGGTGCGGCGTTCCGATCCGATGTGGCGCTCGCTGCGCCAGAGCCGTTCGTCGCGATCGCGCCCGACGGCATCGAGGTGCCGGGATGGATCATCCGGCCGCCCGGGTTCGATCCGGATCGGCAGTACCCGGCCGTGCTCAACATCCACGGTGGGCCGTTCACGCAATACGGCGACCGGTTCTTCGACGAGTTCCAGGTCGCGGCGGGCGCGGGCTATGTCGTGCTCTACGCGAATCCGCGCGGCTCCTCGGGCTACTCCGAGGCGTGGGGTCGCGCGATCCGTGGACCGGTCGAGGGCGGGCCGGGCTGGGGGTCCGTCGACTACGACGACCTGATGGCGGTGACCGACGAGGCGATCAAGCGGTTCTCGTTCATCGATCCAGAACGGATCGCCGTCATGGGCGGCTCCTACGGCGGCTACATGACCTCCTGGATCGTCGGGCACACCGATCGGTTCCGCTGCGCGATCTCGGAGCGCGCGGTCAACGAGATGGTGTCCGAAGACGGCTCGAGCGACTTCGCCGGTTTCTTCCGCGGCTACGTCGGGGCGCACCCGTGGGAGGCGCCCGAGGCATACCGGCAGATCTCGCCGCTGACCTACGCCGATCAGATCACCACGCCGGTGCTGATCCTGCACTCCGAGGACGATCTGCGCTGTCCCATCAACCAAGGGGAACAGCTCTTCACGGTGCTGCGGGCGTTGCGCCGCGAGGTCGAGTTCGTGCGGTTCCCGGGGGAGAGCCACGAGCTGACGCGTTCGGGAAGCCCGACGCACCGCGTCCAGCGCTTCGAACTGGTGCTGGCCTGGCTCGACCGGTACCTGCGGGACTAACCGAGGCGATCCAAGGCGTTCCGCGTGATGCGGTCGACGGCCGGGTCGGCCAGGCCGTAGGCCCAGTCGGTCACGCCGACGTTGACCACGGTGCCCCCCGCGGACGTCGTGAAGACCCCGAGCACCGCGTGGTTGTTGGCGATCTCGTGCACATGGTCGCGCCAGTCGCCACCCCACAGCGCCTCCGCGGTGTTTTCCAACTCGCCGGGCTCGTGCGCGTAGCGTGACGGCTGTTCCCGCTGGGCCCACAGCCGGGCGGGCGCGGTCGCGAGCACCTCGAGCGTTTCAGGTGCGCCGTCGGCGTGGGTCGGCACGGGGAGTCCGTCGGGTCCCGTCGCAAGCTCGGCCCCGTCCACCTCGTAGGCGACGATCGTGTGGTCGAGCCCGAGCGCGTCGCCGTAGCACAGGTCGGTTCCCTCGAAGAGCCAGTGCTCGGGACGGTGCACCGTGAAGGCGCCGGAAGCTCGAGGCACCCCGAGCCCGTAGCGCGAGTATCCGCCGCGGGTGAACGTCAGGCCGATCGTGCTCGTCTCCGGCCATCCGATCCGACGATCCGACCACGGGCCTGAGAGCCGCCGGACATCGGGCGTGCCGAGCACCGGGTCTTCGTCGCAGCGGTATTTGAAGCAGGTCATCGTGTCGGCGTCGTGGTCGAAACGGACCTGCCAGTAGCACGTGTTGCCGCTGAAGATCGCCGCGTTGCCGCCCGCGTCTGTGTGGGCGTCGAGGGCCTCGCGCATGCCCCAGGACCAGTATTCGTCGTGTCCGACGCAGGCGAACAGCCGGTACCCGTCCAGCAGCCCCGGCACGGCCTCGAGGTCGGTGCTGATCGCGACATCGAACCGGTAGCCGTTGCGCTCGGCCCAGTGCGCGAACGGGCGTTCCCAGTTCCACCAGCCGGCGCCACCGCTCCAGACCGACAATCCCAGTGGCTCGGCCCACGCGAAGAACCACAGCGCCTCGCGGTCCGGTTGCGGCTGCATCTTGCGCCGGTGTGGCTCGGGTTTGGTGAGGAAGCCTGGCGCCATCGGCCGCAGCATCGACACCTGCGTGCTGCCGGTGTATAGGGACGGACCGCCCCAGTCGTTGTAGGCGTCGTAGGTCGACGTCGACAGCACGAGCAAGATCGGAGCGCGCTCTCGATCACCTGCACGCACGACCAGGAACGCCTCTGCGCGCTCGCCGCCGCCGATCAGCGTGACCGCGTAGAAGCCGCTCGGCCAGTCACCGACGGGGATCTCGAGCGCAGCCGGCCAGGCGCAGCCGTTCGCGCTGGCATCCTGGGGTATCGCGCGGTGACCGGCGGTACCGGTGCCGCGCCACACCTCGAGCGGTTCGACGCCGTCGCGGGTTACCGCGACCTCGAACCCGGCAGCGTCGGTCGACACGTGCAGGCCGACCGGGCTTCCAGGTTCGACCGAGCGGGGCCAGCAGTACGCCTCGAGCATCAGCGCGCGAGGGCGAGATAGCCGGCGAGGACGATCAGCCCGCCGACGAAGATCGGCGCGATGACCCATGCAAAGCCGAGACGACCGCGATAGGGACCGAACGTGCTCACCTTGGTGGTCGGCTTCAAGCCGGGCGGCCGGATCGTGATCTTCTTGCGCGCCATCGGTCCCAGTGTACGGATCGACGACCCCCGCAAGGGGCTACCAGTCCCTGCAAGGTGGTCCTGCAGGGGCGTTCGATAGACTCGCGCGCGATGCCGGAGAAACACAGAGTGATCGTGGCGAAGCCTGGGCTGGACGGGCACGACCGGGGGGCGAAGATCGTCGCCCGGGCGCTGCGCGACGCCGGCTTCGAGGTGATCTACACGGGCCTGCACCAAACGCCCGAGCAGATCGTCGAGACCGCGATCCAGGAAGACGCCGACGCGGTCGGGCTTTCCCTGCACTCGGGCGCCCACATGACCCTGTTTCCCAAGGTGGTGACGATGCTGCACGAACGCGGGGCCGACGACATCGTCGTGTTCGGGGGCGGCATCATCCCCGCCGAGGACATCCCCGAGCTCGAGGCCATCGGCGTGGAGAAGATCTTCACGCCCGGCGCACAGACCACAGAGATCGTGGACTGGCTGCGTGCCCGCTTGGCCCCGACCGACTGAGCTTCCAGGAGTTCCCATGGACCTGTACGAACACATGGGCAAGGACCTGTTCCGCGCCCAGGGCATCGCGACGCCGCGCGGTATCGTCGCTGAAACACCCGAGGCGGCCGCCACCGCCACCGAAGATCTCGGCGGTAGCGCCGTCGTGAAGATCCAGGTCCAGGCCGGCGGTCGTGGCAAGGGCGGTGGCGTGGCGCTCTGCCGCTCCCCGCAGGAGGCAACCGAAGCGGCCCGACACATGCTCGGGTCTGACTTCAAGGGCTTGACCGTGACCCGCGTCCTGGTCGAGGAGCTACTGCCGATCGCCCGGGAGTTCTACACCTCGGTGCTGCTGGATCGTTCGACCGGCGAGTACCTGTGGATGCTGACCGCCGAGGGCGGCATGGACATCGAGACCGTGGCGGCCGAGCGACCCGAGGCGATCCGGCGTGTGCACGTGAATCCCGCCCTGGACATGCGCGCCTGGCACGTGCGCGAACTGACGGGCACGCTGCCGATCGACGCGCGCGAGGGCGTGGGCGACGTGCTCCGCAAGATGTGGACTTTGCTGAACGAGATGGACGCGACGCTGGTCGAGATCAACCCGTTGGTGCAGCTCGAGGATGGAAGCGTCGTTGCGCTCGACGCGAAGGTGACCATCGACGACAGCGCACTGTTCCGCCACCCCGACATCGAGGCCTTGCAGGACGCCTTCCCGATCGACCCCGTCGAGAGGCGCGCGAAGGACGCCGACCTGCAATACGTGAAGCTCGAAGGTGAGGTCGGGATCATCGGCAACGGTGCCGGGCTCGTGATGTCGACCCTCGATGTGGTCGCGCAGGCGGGTGCGCACGCGGCGAACTTCCTCGATATCGGCGGGGGCGCGAGCGCGGAGAAGATGGCCACCTCGCTGCAGGTGATCCTGTCGGACCCCGCGGTGAAGGCAGTGTTCATCAACATCTTCGGGGGTATAACGCGCTGCGACGTGGTGGCCGGCGGCATCCTCGAGGCGCTCGGCCGCGTCGAGGCGACCGTGCCGGTGGTGGTCAGACTGGACGGCACGAACGCCGAGGAGGGCAGGCGGATCCTGTCTGCGGCGGCGCACCCCCGGATCGTGCCCGTCGCAACGATGGACGATGCCGCCGCGGAAGCCGCTCGGCTCGCCAGGGGCGGCGTCGCATGAGCGTGCTGATCGGCGCCGACACGAAGCTCGTCGTGCAGGGCATCACCGGGAGCGAGGGGACCTTCCACACGCTGCGCAACCGCGCCTACGGCACCGACGTGGTTGCGGGGGTGACGCCGGGGAAGGCCGGCCAGGACGTCGAGGGCATCCCGGTGTTCGACACCGTGGCCGACGCCGTGCGCGACACGGGCGCGAATACCTCCATGATCTTCGTGCCGCCGCGTTTCGCCGCCGAGGCGATCCTGGAGGCGGCCGACGCCGGTGTGGCGCTGGTTGTGTGCATCACCGAAGGCATCCCCGTGACGGACATGGCGTCTGTGCACGCATTCCTGGCGGGGACGGCCACGACTTTGGTCGGACCCAATTGTCCGGGTGTGATCACACCGGGTGTCTCGAACGTCGGCATCATCCCGGGTGAAGTGTGCAGACCAGGCCGAGTCGGGTTCGTCAGCCGCTCGGGCACGCTCGTCTACCAGATCGTGCACGAACTCTCGTCTGCCGGGATCGGCCAGTCCACCTGCATCGGGATGGGTGGCGACCCCGTCCACGGGATCGGGTTCATCGAGTCACTGTCGCTGTTCCAGGCAGATCCCGGTACCGACCTGATGATCATGACCGGCGAGATCGGGGGCGACGACGAGGAACGGGCCGCGACCCACATCGCCGCGAACGTGACCAAGCCGGTGGTGGCCTACATCGCCGGTTTCGAGGCCCCGCCGGGAAAGCGGATGGGTCACGCCGGCGCCATCGTGACCGGCTCCCAAGGCACTGCCGCGGCCAAGGCCGAGGCGTTGGAGGCGGTCGGCGTCACCGTTGCACGCACGCCCTCGCAGGTCGCGACGATCGTGGCGGAGCGCCTACCGGGATGAGCACCGCGGGGCCGGCCGAGGCGGTGGTCTCTGCCGACGTGCAGCCCGGCGCCCTGCTTCTCGGCGGGTTGCGGCGCGGCGCACTGCTCGTATTCCTGCCGGTGTTCCTCGCCGGGCAGGCGCTCGCCTGGATCACCTACGCGGCCAGCGGCTGGTACCACCCGTGGTCGTGGTTCAAGATCGGCCTGGCCGAGGCGCAGGCGAGCGTGCGCGTGCCGTTCACCTCGACCGAGACCGCCGACGGCCTGACCGCGGTCGCGACGTTGCAGGTCGCGATGGGTGCGCTCACGGTCGCGGCGCTCGTCTTGGCGTTTCGCGCCGGAGGCCAGCAGGCGCGTGGACTCGAGAAGCGACCGACCGCCGCCACCCTGGCCGGCTCGGCGGTCGGTCTCGGGTTCGCGCTGCCGATGTTCGTCGCCGCGTTCCCGATCACACTGGGGTTCCCGCAGTTCGGTATCGATCGGCTGCAGCCCGTACTGTGGCAGGCGTTCGCGCTTCCCCTCGTGGTCGGCGGCGCCACCGGCGCCGTCGGCGCCGTGGCCGCCGCGCGCGAGCGGATCGAGGAAGCGTCGCCGTGGGCTCCCCGGCTGGTTGCGGCGGCGCGCGGCGGAGCCGCCGCGTTCTGGTGGGGGATCGTGCTGTCGTTCATCGGTTTCCTGGCGCTGGCCGCCGTCTCGTCAGGCCCGACGGGCGCCTACGCACGGTTCGTCGGGCGCACAGGCGGCAGCGGGGCGGCCACGGTCATCATGCACGCCGTCTTGCTGCCGAATCAGTCGACGATGATCCTGGCCGTGTCGATGGGCGACACCGCGCAGCTCTCGGTCGCGGGCGAGGGTGCGGTCGAGGTGGATCGTGCCGGTGTCCGAACGACGAGTGAGGCGGGATCGGCGCTTGCCGCCTACGTCGGTGCGATGGGCACGAGCGCCGAGTTCCCGTCGTGGTATGCGCTCTTCCTTCTTGTCCCGGTGGTTGCGGGCGTGCTCGGCGGACGTGCTGCGGGTTCGGGGGTCCCGAGGCTCGGCGAACGTCTCGTCCGTGGGGCGATGGGCGGCGTCGCGTTTGCGGTGCTGTGTGGCCTCGCTTCATGGGGAGCAACGCTCGTCGTGCCGACGTTTGCGAGCCTGGTCGGCGGTTCGGTGTCGCTCGGCACGAGCCCGCTGACGACGGCGGTCCGCGCGCTTGCATGGGGCGTCGCCGGCGGTCTGATCGGCGGCGCGATCAGGTGGCCGAAGGCTTCGTCCGCTAGCGCACCTCGGTGAAGTTCGTCTCGATCTGCGTGTAGCGTCGCCAGGCTTG
>JBDUBL010000059.1:0-13152 GCA_040004125.1 Actinomycetota bacterium | reverse complement strand
CGCGCTGTTCCTTGTTACCGGGAACAGCCGCAGATGCGGTCGGGGATCATCGCCGCCACGAGACCAGCTTCACGTGTACAGACCATTGCAGGTGCAACATCGTACCCCTGACGTGCGGCGAAGGGCAAGGTTGCGCTAGCATCGCCCTCGGCATGACGAACTGATCACTCCCCAGGACCCATCTCGCGCGACGTCGTTCGCGCCCGTCCAGGAGCCCGTCCATGCCAGGCCAACTCTCGCTTCGCCACTGTTCCGTGTCGCTCGCCGGTCGCACCCTCCTGCACGACGTGTCGTTGACCGTCGGCCCACGTACCCGCCTGGGTCTGCTCGGACCGAACGGGGTGGGCAAATCGACGCTGCTGCGAGTGGGCGCGGGCTTGCGGATGCCCGATGAGGGATCCGTCGAGCGTTCCCCCGCCGACGTCACCGTCGGCTACCTCGAACAGGAGCCGCTCGCGGGCCAGGACGAGACCCTGCTCGAGATGCTCGCCCGTCGCACTGGGGTCGCGGCGGCGCAACGATCAGCCGACCGATTACTCGCCGCGATGGGCGAGGATCTCGACCGGATCCAGCAATACGCGGAGGCACTCACGCGCCTCGAGACCCTGGGCGGCTATGACCTCGAGGCGCGAGGCGCGCGTGTCAGTCACGAACTCGGCCTGCCGGCCGATGCCCTGCGCCGCTCGGTGTCGATGCTGTCCGGCGGCCAGCGTGCGCGAGCGGCGCTGGCCGCGATCGCGCTGGCGCGCTTCGACGTGCTGCTGCTCGACGAGCCCACGAACGACCTGGATCTCGATGCGCTCGCACAGCTCGAGCGATTCGTGACGCGCTTTTCCGGTGGGATCGTCGTCGTATCGCATGACCGAGCGTTCCTCGACGCCTGCGTCGACCGGTTCGTCGAGCTCGACCCGTTCACCCGCACGGCGACGGAATTCACCGGCTCATGGGGGGAGTACGAACGCTCCCGCGAGCGCCGGCGTGCCCAGCAGCGCGAAGCGCACGACCGCGCAAGCGCGCAGCGCGCACGGTTGCTGGCGCGGGCCCGTGCGATGCGCGATCAGGCTTCGCGCGGTACCGAGAAGATCAAGAAGAGCGGCGACCCATCCAAAGCGATCCGCTTCGCCAAGACGCAGCGCGCGGAAGGTCGAGGTTCGAAGGCCGTCACATTGCACAAGCGCGCGGAACGCATCGAGATCGTCGATGCCCCCAGGGAACCATGGGTGCTGCGGATGGACCTGACCCCCCGGGAGCGAGGAGGCGACCAGGTGGTGCAGCTCGCGGGTATCGTGGTGCAGCGCGGCACGTTCCGCCTGGGGCCGATCGACCTCGACGTGCGCCGTGGCGACCGCCTCGCGATCCAGGGAGCCAACGGCAGCGGGAAGTCGACGCTGCTCGGCGCGCTGCTCGGCGAGATCCCGCTCGCATCGGGCTGGCGGCGAGTCGGCGCGGCGACGGTGTTCGGCACACTGCGTCAAGACCGGGCCGCCCTCGCGGGCTCACAGCCGCTCCTTTCCGTCTTCGAGGAAGCAGCCGGGCTGGCCGGCGCCGATGCCCGGGCATTGCTCGCGACGTTCGACCTTGCGGGGGGCGATGTCGTGCGGCCCTGCGATGAGCTGTCTCCGGGCGAGCGCACGCGCGCGATGTTGGCCATTCTGATGGCTCGGCGCGTGAACTGCCTAGTGCTCGACGAGCCCACGAACCATCTGGACATCCCGGCGATCGAGGAGCTCGAACGCTCGCTCGCCGCCTTCGATGGAACCCTGGTGCTGGCCACGCACGATCGGCGGTTGCTGGAACGAGCCGGCATCGGCCGCACGCTCGAGCTGTGAGCGGGGATCAAGCTGCGGGCGACGGCTCGACCAGACACCCCTGATCGCGGCCGACGAGCTCCAGCCCCTGCAGGTCGCCCGGTCCGAAATCCGTCATGAACCCACCGGAGGGCTCCATCAGCTCTGCCTTCGAGGTGACATGGTCCAAGCCCATGATGTGCCCGAGCTCGTGCAGGACCGTCGGCCCCTGTGAGCCGGTGTAGGCCCAGCCTGTTGGGTTGGGGTCGGATGCGTTGACCACGACCCATCCGCTCACGAATTGCGGGGTCCCGTCCAACGGACCGAGCGGGCGCGCCACCGCCGCGAAGGACTCATCGCCCTTCTGGAACGGGATGTCGGTCTGGGATTGCGTCACCCACGCGATCACGACGGGAGCCCACCGATCACCGTAGCGCTCCGGTTGGTACGAGCTCCGATCCCGTTGCGGGATCTCGTCGGTCAGGCCATCGTAGGCGAACGCGATGCCCGTCGCGGCCGAGACCTTCGCAACCGACTCTTGCACGTCTTGGGTCGAGCCCTCCGGTCCGCGCGTAGGGTTCACGACGTAATGGATGGGTTCGCACGGGTTCCATCGAACGGGCTTGCCCCCGGTTGTCGCAAGGAATTGGTATTCGCTCGAGGTTCCGCGCGGCCGGGAGATGTCGCTGACAACGCCACCGACGATGCCGAGCGAACCGATGATCGCGATCGCGGTGAGCACCGCGACCACGGCGGTGATGCCGCGCCGGCGCCGAGGCGCGCCCACCGTAGGCGGCAGCAGCTGCCAGCCGAGATCGGGCCGCGGCGGCACCCAACCGTCGGGCCGACCGGGGGCCGGCATCATCGGGGAAGGATCCATCGCATCCATCGTAGGAGGGGTATCGGCGAACGTCGGCCCAAAGTGATGGCCCATCGTTCTATTGACGTTCGATGCACCCCTGCGCTTGAATGCCTGCAGTCCAACGAAAGGCAGGTTGCGTGCGGCGTCTCCTCCTCGTTCCGATCGCGACGATCGTATTGCTGACGATGCCCCAGGTGGCGCGAGCGACCGCGTCGACCTCCTGCACCTTCGATGGAGGAACGGCCACCGTGACCGCAACGATCGGCTCCGGCCAAAGCCCAACCCTCGAACGATCCGGTGACGCGATCACGTTCGACGGTGGCGCGTGCGGCGCCGCCACCGTCACGAACACGGACGCGATCAAGGTGACAGCCCCCGACGCGGACACCCTCGAGGGGCTGACGATCAGCATCGCGGGAGGGCAGTTTGCTCCTGGCAAGACCACCGAGGCAGACGGCGACGACGAGATCGAGATCGAGATCAATCTCGCCGAGACAGAGCCGCTCACCGTGCAAGGAAGCAGTGGCCCTGACGACCTTGCGATGTCGGGGAAATGGATCGACCTCAGCGACAACGGGAGCGGCGAATTCGAAGCGGTGCGGACCGTCATGACTGGGAACTCACCGTCGATCCTGGTCGGCGGTGGCGGCGACGACCATCTCTGGACATCGGAGAAATTTCTCTTCACGAGCTTCGCGCCCATCTCCGATGTTCGCGGCGGTCCGGGCGACGACACGATCGAGCCGGCGATGTACTCGTCTTCGAGCTATGACGGCGGGTCGGGCACCGACACGATCCGGTACACGGCGGCCAACGGCGTCATCGTGCACGCCACAGCGTCCGGTACCGCATCCGTGGATCGCGGAGGCGGAGGGATCGACGCGCTCACGGATATAGAGAAGATCGTCGGGAGCCCTTCGGCCGACACGTTCTACGGCAGTGAAGGCAGCGACTGGTTCGACGGCGGACCGTCCAACGACTGGTTCCTCCCCTGGGGTGGCGACGACCACGTGGAGGGAGGGGACGGCTACGACACGATGACGGTGGGTGCCTCCGTAGCCCCTGTCACCTTCGATATGACGGCGGGAACCGCGACCGGGGAGGGCGGCGATACGTTCCACGGTGTCGAGATCCTGCAGGGAAGCCCGACCAACGACATCTTTTCCGGCGATCCCGAGCTCAGTGCCGTGCTCATTCTCGACGGATACGGAGGCGCGGACGTTCTCGATCTACGCGCCGCTGTGAGTGGGCAGACCGTGTACACCTCCGACATCATGTATGGACCGGGGGCTGTCGTTGCGGTCGGTATACCGCACATCATCGGCACTCCGTTCCGCGACAAGATCAGCGTGTATCAAACACCTGCAGTCGGCGGCAGCGTTCGATTCTCCGGGATGCGTGGCAACGACGTCCTGGTCGGCGGCCCTCGGCGTGATCGTCTCGAGGGCGGCGGGGGCGACGACCGGCTCAATGGCAAGGGCGGGATCGACTCCTGCTCTGGCGGCCCCGGTATAGACACCTTGTTGAGCTGCGAAGGCTGAGGGGCTACCGAACCACCTGACGGCGTTCGAGCGGCCAGTAGATCAAGATCGCTTTCGCCTTGAGCTGTCCGCGTGTCACCGTCCCGAACTCGCGCGAATCCGTCGAGTGTTCCTCGAAGTCACCTTCGACCCAGTATTCGTTCGGACCCAGGATGCGGCCATCGAGCTCATCGCCGGGCACCGCCGTCAGACGCTTCACGATCTCGTAGCCGGGCCGTTGCGGGTGCTCCACAACGACAACGTCGTCGCGATCGAAGTGATCGGGGGTGACGACCAATAGCCAGTCGTCGGGCAACAGGGTTGGCGCCATCGAGATGCCCTCGATCGCCACCCGTGCAGGCCGGTAGCGCGCGAAGGCGGCGGCCGCGGCGACTATCAAGGCGAGGGCCGCCACGACCCCCGATACGCGTTTGGAACCCCGGCGGTACGATGCAGGTTCGGAAGGTTCTTCAGGACCGTCAGAAGGAGGGGATACATCCATGTTGCATCGCATCCTCGCACCTCGTCGCACCGTGCACGCGCATTGCGACCTGCCGTGTGGTGTCTATGACCCCGCACAGGCCCGCATAGAGGCCGAGTCGGTCAAGGCGTGTCAGGAGAAGTTCCAGGGTTCCGACGACGCCGAGTTCCGCGCGCGCGCCGTCGCGATCAAGGAAGAGCGCTCGAATATGGTCAAGGAGCACCTGTGGGTGCTGTGGACCGACTACTTCAAACCCGAGCACCTCGAGAAGCACTCCAACCTGCACGAGCTCTTCTGGAGCGCGACCAAGGAAGCGGGCGCAGCGAAGAAGTCCAACGACCCGGCCCAAGGTCAGAAGCTGCTCGACTCGATCGATGAGATCGCGAAGGTCTTCTGGGAGACCAAGAGCTAAGGAGTCATCTCGCGGCGAAGGACGGGGCCGTCGGGTCCCCGTCCTTCGCACGATGCGCCCCCCTCGGCGCACATCCAAGCCTGGAGAAGAGGCCGGACGGCCGGGGCGGGTCTGGCGGCGCCCCGGCCGTATCCGGTCTCGGGGCAAGCATCGGTCATGGGTGGCCTGCAGCACTACTGGTCAGAAGTCGGTACGTATCCGCCGTTCGGCTGACATCCCAGGACCGGTTGGCCCCCTCGATCGCAGAACCCACTGCTACCGTGAGCGCCCGTGAAAGATATCGGCCTCGTCGGCGCCTCCTTCTCCGGAAAGTCCACGCTGTTCACGGCGCTGACCCACGCCGGTTCGCACGGCGGGCAGGCAAACGTCGCGGTCGTGCCGGTGCCCGACCCGCGGCTACAGGTGCTGACCGATCTTGAGCGTTCCAGGAAGACCGTCGCGGCCCAGGTGCGGTTCGTAGACGTGCCCGGTGGGCTCTCGAGCGCGCAGTCGGTCGCGAAGCTCCGTGAGGTCGAGGCGCTCGCGGTCGTCGTACGGTGCTTCGGGACGGACGCATCGCCCGCCTCCGAGGTCGCCGACGTGCGGGCAGACCTCCTGTTGGCCGACCTGTCCGTGATCGAGTCGGCTCTGACCAAGGCAGAGAAGAAGGCGCGCGGCAAGCCGGGGATCGAGGTCGAGTCGCTTGAGGCCGCGAAGGCGGCGCTCGATGCCGAGCGGCCCTTGCGAGACGCTGGGCTCGCACCCGAACACATCGCCGAGCTGAAGGGGATCGCGCCGCTGACGCTCAAGCCCGAGGTGGTGATCGCGAACTTGGAGGAGGGTACGACCGTGCCCGTGGACCTGAGCGATGCGATCGGGGTGTATGCCGCGATCGAGGCGGAGGTTGCGGAGATGGAGCCCGAAGAGGCTCGCGCGCTGCTCGAGGAGTTCGGGGTGACCGAGCCCGGGCTCGAGACCGTGATCGCCGCGTGCTACCGGGCGCTCGATCTGATCACCTTCCTCACGACCGGCGAGGACGAGACCCGCGCCTGGGAGGTGCGCCGCGGCGCGAACGCTCCGGAAGCCGCGGGCGCGATCCACACCGATCTCCAGCGTGGCTTCATACGTGCGGATGTGATCGGCTACGAAGCGCTCGTCGCCGCCGGGTCGATGGAGACTGCGAAATCGGCCGGCAAGGTCCGCGTCGAGGGAAAGGACTACGTGGTCGGCGAGGGCGACATACTGAATATCCGCTTCGCGGTGTAACGCTCTTGTCCCGGACTCGGGCCCCCGCGATACCCGGTCCCGCAACAAGCCACGCCGTCCAAGGTCTGGTAGTCGCTTCCGCACCCGGCCGGCCGGTCCGACCCGGGCTGCACACGACGTTTTCCTCTATGTTCGCTCTTCCATGGCTGGGTATCGGATCGGAGAGGCCGCGAAACTGCTCGGCGTCAGGGTGGAGACCCTCAGGCGCTGGGAGCGGGACGGCACCCTCACCTTGGAACGCACGCCGGGTGGCCAGCGACTCGTCCCGGAGGGAGAGGTCGCCCGGCTCCTGGCCGAGCGCCGGGCTGACAAGCCGGCTCCCGTCCACACGAGTCGCCGCAACGCCTTCCCGGGCGTCATCACGAAAGTCACGAAAGACAAGGTGTCGGCGCTGGTCGAGGTCCAGGCCGGTCCCCACCGAGTCGTCTCGCTCATCACCAGGGAGGCCGCCGACGAGCTCGAGCTGAAGCCCGGCATGGAAGCTGTGGCCACCGTGAAGGCGACGAGCGTCATGATCGAGGTACCCGAGCGCTGAGACCCACCCCGTTCGCTCTTCCGGCGCTGGCAACCGAGATTCCTGACTTTATCAACAGGTTTTCCTCTATATTGCTCGGTCTATAGCTTTCTATCCGATCGGGAGGCCCGCGGCCGAGCATTTAGACGGCCGCGATGAGGGAGGTCGTTCATCAGTGATGAAGAAAACGTTGTGGACGCTGCTGCTGCCGGTGCTGATCATCGCGACCGCATGCTCGTCGAACAGCTCGAGTGCCTCCGGAGGGTCATTCAGCGTGTCCGGCGACACGACCGAGCTCACGGTGTTCGCCGCGTCGTCGCTCACCGCGGCGTTCACAAAGATCGGCACCGACTTCGAGACCGCGAACCCCGGCACGCACATGACGTTCAACTTCGGATCCTCGACCGACTTGGCCGCACAGATCGCCAGCGAGGGCACGGCCGACGTGTTCGCGTCGGCGAGCGGGACCGCGATGGAGGCGGTTGCGCAGGACCCCGGCGTGACGGACCAGACCGACTTCGCGACCAACCAGCTCGTCATCATCACGCCCACCGACAACCCCGCGAACATCGGCTCGATGGCTGATCTTGCCAATGGCGGCGTCCAGGTCGTGCTCGCCGCCGAAGGGGTCCCGGTCGGTGATTACGCGCGCGAGATGCTCGACAGCGCGGGTATCTCGAAGGACGTCCTGGCGAACGTCGTGTCCAACGAGCCGGACGACGCGGCCGTGGCCGCGAAGGTGTCGTCGGGAGAGGCAGACGCCGCGATCGTGTATACGTCGGACGTCTCGAGCGCGGACGTCGGGTCCGTCGCAGTTCCGGACAACGTCAACATCGTGGCCGCGTATCCGATCGCCGTCGTGACCGGGGCGCCGCAGGCGGATCTGGCGACGTCGTTCGTCGCGTATGTGACGGGCGAGCAAGGCCAGGCAACCCTCGCCTCCTTCGGGTTCGGGCCGCCTCCCGGCTGAGCAGTATGCGTCGCCGACTTCCCCTCCCGATCCTCGTGACCGCCGTGCTCGGCGGCGTATTGGTCGTGCTGCCGGTCATCGCTCTCGTGGCGCGGGCACCATGGGGACGCTTCGGCAAGGTACTGGGCAGCGAAGGAGCCCGGACCGCGCTGCGGCTCTCGTTCGAGGTGTCGCTCGCTGCGACGGCGCTGTCTGTCCTGCTCGGCGTGCCCCTCGCGTGGGTCCTCGCGCGTCGTGAGTTCCGAGGCAGGTCCGTGCTGCGTGCGATGGTGGTGCTGCCCATCGTGTTGCCGCCGGTGGTTGCCGGCGTCGGGCTGCTGGAGGCCCTCGGGCGCCGGGGCCTGGTTGGCGGGTGGCTCGACAGGACGTGGGGCATCCAACTCACGTTCTCCACCGCGGGGGCGATCGTCGCGGCGACGTTCGTGTCGATGCCCCTGATGATCCTCGCGGCCGAGTCGGGGTTCCGCGGGCTGGACCCTCGCTACGAGCAGGCGGCGGGCGTGCTCGGCGCCTCCTCCGGCTACACGCTTCGGCGGGTCGTTCTGCCGATGGTCGCGCCGCAATTGGCGGCCGGCGCGGTCCTGGCGTGGGCCCGGGCTCTCGGCGAGTTCGGCGCCACGATCACCTTCGCCGGAAACCTCCAGGGGCGAACCCAGACGGTCCCCCTCAGGGTATTCGAGCAGCTCCAGACCGACCGCGACGGCGCCGTCGCCCTCTCGTTGGTCCTCGTCGCCATCTCGATCGCAGTACTTGTGGCGCTGCGCGAACGGATCATGGGTGCGCGATGAGTCTGCGCGCCACCGTGCGGGTTCGTCGAGGCGACCACGTCGTCAATGTCGCGTTCGAGGTTGCCGACGGCGAGACCGTGGCGCTCGTCGGTCGCAACGGTGCGGGCAAGACCACGGTGCTCGAGGCGCTTGCGGGACTCGTGCCGCTGGAGAGCGGGCTGATCGAGTTGGACGATCGGCGGATCGATGCGCTCGGTCCCGACCGTCGCGGGATCGGTCTTGCGTTCCAAGACGGCGCGCTGTTCCCGAAGATGAGCGTTCGCGAGAACGTGGCGTTCGCAGCCCGCGCGCGCCGTACGCCAGCACCCAAGGCCCGAGCTCGCGCCGATGCGCTGCTCGCGGAGCTGGCCCCCGGGGTGAACCCCGACGCGCGGCCACCCCAGCTGTCGGGCGGCGAACGACAACGGGTCGCGCTGGCGCGAACGCTGGCAAGCGCCCCGCGTGTGCTGCTGCTCGACGAGCCGCTCGCCGCGGTCGACGCCTCGGCTCGCCCGGGGCTGCGAACGATGTTGCGCGACACGCTCGCGGCGTTCCCCGGGCCGAGCATCCTCGTCACGCACGACCCCGTCGAAGCGATGACGCTGGCCGACCGGCTCGTGCTACTGGAAGATGGCCGGATCACCCAGATCGGCACGCCGCACGACGTCCGCAACCACCCGGCGACCCGCTATGCCGCAGATCTCGTGGGTGTGAATCTCTTCGAAGGCACGCTCGAGCCCACCGACGCGGGCGCAGGCCGGCTCCGGACGTCCGACGGAGAGCTGACGGTCGCGTGGCCCGACGGGCTCGCGCGATCGATGACCCCCGTCGTGCGGGCCACCCTGGCGCCCGCGGAGATCACGATCCACGCGGAACGCCCGGAGGGCTCCTCGCGCAACGCCTTCCAGGGAAGTGTCGTTGAGGTTGCCATCGCGGGCTCCCGAGCCCGCGTGCGCCTGGCCACCACCCCGCCCCTCGTCGCCGAGGTCACGACGGGTTCGGTCGAACGGATGGGCCTCGCGCCCGGCACCGAGGTCTGGGCCTCCTGCAAGGCGGTCGAGATCCGGCTCATGGTGCCCGGGTTCGAACCCGATACCCTGTGAATCGTGAGAACCGATACCGAGCGCGCGTCGCTCGCTTCGCCCGCGTCCGACGCCTCGGCCGGTCCGGAGCGTCGCAAGAACCCGGTCCTGCGTTTCCTGGGAGAGATGCCGGGCCTGATCATCATGTCGCTGCTGTTGGCGATCTTGATCAAGACCTTCTTGGTCCAGGCGTTCTACATCCCGAGCGGCTCGATGGAGAACACCCTCAAGATCAACGACCGGGTGCTGGTCTCCAAAGTGCCGTACTACTTCCACGATCCGCAGCGGGGCGACATCATCGTGTTCACCGACCCCGACCCGAGCAAGCAGCCGCAACGCAGCGCGATCGGGGGCGCGGTCCACTGGCTCTTCCAGGGCATCGGGTTCCAAAAGCCCGACAACGAAGACTTCATCAAGCGCGTGATCGGCGTGCCGGGCGACACGGTGCAGGGCAAGAGCGGGAAGGTCCTCGTCAACGGCGTCGCGATCGACGAGCCGTACGTGAAGGGCACGACGTCGGACTTCGACACGGTAACGGTCCCCGCCGACATGTACTTCGTGATGGGCGACAACCGGCAGAACTCGCAGGATTCACGGTTCGGGCTCGGCGTGATCGCGGATCCCAAGAAGATGCCCGGCATCGGGTTCATCCCGCGCGACAACATCGTGGGCAAGGCGTGGGTCATCGTGTGGCCGAAACGGGACTGGGCCGGGCTCTAGTCGGACGCGGCACGCCATCGCGTGCCGACCGGTCGCTCCTCCGGCACGAAGAACCTCGCGAACGTCCAGGTCAGCGCCGCGATCCCGATCGACGCGAGCCACACGGTCGGTGGTGGCGGATCCAGCGCGAAGAACGTCTGGGTCGCCGGCAGGACGAACGCGACGACCGCCGCCGCACCCATCGTCCAGACGAGCGCGAGCCGCCACGTGTTGAGCGGCGCCGCCACGATCGACAGGACGAGTAGGCCGACCCACGTCAGGGTCATCACGGCGGTCGTCTGCGCCTCGAGTGTCGTCACGCCGGGCTCACGCGTGGCCAGGGCATAACCCAGGAACGTCGCGGTCGCCGCTAGAAACCCCGCGGGGATCGTGAAACGAAGCACACGGTGCACGAACCCGGGTCGGAACCGTTGGCCGCTCGGTGCAAGCGCCAGGAAAAACGACGGGATCCCGATCGTGAGCGCACCGATCAACGTGAGGTGTCGGGGCAGGAACGGAAAAACCATGCCTGCGACGCCGACCGCCAGCGACAGCAGCATGGCGTAGACCGTCTTGGTCAGGTACAGGTTCGACGTGCGCTCGATGTTGCCCAGGACCCGTCTGCCTTCCGCCACCACACTGGGGAGAGCGTCGAACGTGGCATCCAGGAGCACCAGCTGCGCGACCGCACGGGTGGCCTCTGCGCCCGTGCCCATCGCGACGCCGATGTCCGCATCCTTCAATGCGAGCGCATCGTTCACGCCGTCGCCGGTCATCGCCACGACGTGCCCGCCCTGTCGCAGTGACAGCACCATCGCCCGCTTCTGCTGCGGGGTGACGCGCCCGAAGACGCTGTGCTCCTCCAACGCCGTGGCCAGCGCCGCGAGATCGTCGGCGGGAAGGGAGCGAGCATCGATCGGCGCCTCGGCGCCATCGAGCCCGAGGCTCGCGGCGATCGCACCCACCGTTGCCGGCGCGTCCCCGCTCAGCACCTTGACCTGTACCTGCTGTTCGGCGAAGTAGGCGAGCGTCTGCGCCGCGTCGGGGCGGACTTGATCGGCGAGCACCACCAGCGCCATGGGTCGGAGGTCCGCGGGCAAGGAGGCGTCGAGCGTCGAGGCCCGCGCGAGCAGTACGACGCGTGCACCCGTGGCGGCGTGCGCCTCGACGCGAGCGCGCACCGCGGGATCTTGCGTGAGGACGTCCGGGGCGCCGAGCACCCAAGCGCCCTGCCCCACGAACGCAACCGCACTCCATTTCCGCGCCGACGAGAACGGGATCGATCGCTCGACCGTCCAGTCATCGTTGCTGCGAAGGCCTTGGCCGATCGCGAGCAGCGTTGCGTTGGGAGCGGGATCGGCGGCGGCGAGCGCAGCGAGCACCGGTTCTGGGTCGAGACCCTCGTCGATCCGCTCGATGCGATCGAGCGCGAGTCTGCCTTCCGTCAGCGTGCCGGTCTTGTCGATGCAGAGCACGTCGACACGCGCCAAGCCCTCGACGGCCTGGAGCTCCTGCACCAACACACGCTGGCGCGCGAGCCGTACGACGGCGACCGAGAACGCGAGCGAGGTCAGCAAGACGAGGCCTTCCGGCACCATGGCCACGGTGCCCGCCACCGCGCCCGACATGGCCGTTCGCCAGGACTCATGCGTGCGGAGTTGGCTGATGAACAGCAGCGCCGCCGTCGGCACGATCGCCCAGGTGACATAGCGCAGGATGCGATCGATGCCCGTCCGCAGCTCCGAGCGGGTCAGGGTGAAGCGGCGCGCGTCCTGCGCAAGACGAGCCGCATACGCATCGTTCCCGACGTTCGTAGCTCGATAGCGGCCGGATCCGGCCGCCACGAAGGAGCCGCTGAGGACCCGCTCGCCGGGCTCCTTGACGACCGGCTCGGATTCGCCCGTCAACAGCGACTCGTCGACCTCGAGACCGGCGGCGACCACCACGTCACCGTCCACCACGATCTGGGACCCGGGCTCCAAGACGAGGATGTCGTCGAGCACCACGGACGACGGCACCAGATCCACCACCGCGCCGTCACGGACGAGATGCGCCTTTGGCGCCGTGAGCAATGTCAGCCGATCGAGGGTCCGCTTGGCGCGGAGCTCCTGGATGATCCCGATCAGCGCGTTGGCGATCAACACCACCCCGAACAACGCATCCTGGATCGGGCCGACCACGAGGATCAGCACGAGCATCGCGCCCAACAGCGCGTTGAAGCGCGTGAACACGTTGGCGCGAACGATCTGCGCCACCGTTCGCGACGGTGCGACGGCAACCGCGTTGGTCTGGCCGCGCGCCACACGCTGCGCGACGTCGTCCGCGCTCAATCCTCGGGTCGGATCAACCTCGACAGTTCCCACGTCAGCCACCGGTCCAGCCTACGCTGGGCCTCATGCCACCATGGCTCCTTGGCCTGCTCGTGCTTGCGGCGATCTACGTCGTCGCCGTCCTCGCCCTGATCCTCGCCGGTCGAGGCGTGGCCGCCCGCGAACTCGCGCTGCTCCTTCCGAACCTCATCCTGCTGTTCAAGGACCTGCTGCGTGACCCTCGAGTGCCCCGCGGCCCAAAGGTCGTGCTCGCGATCGGGCTCGTGTGGCTGATCTCGCCGATCGATCTGCTCCCGGAGTTCTTGCCCGTGCTGGGCCCGCTGGACGATGCCGTCGTCGCGGCCCTCGTGCTGCGCCATCTCGTCCGCCACGCCGGCGGGGACATCGTTCGCGGCCACTGGCGCGGCGAGGCCGCGACCCTCGAGATGATCCTGCGGGCCGCCGGCGCCGCATAGGCTGCCGCAACCCGCCGCGTCAGCCGGA
>JBDUBL010000011.1:0-40090 GCA_040004125.1 Actinomycetota bacterium | reverse complement strand
GCGGGCTTCCGCCGATCTCACGGCTGCAAACAACGTGAGTGGGAACTACAGCTAGGGTTGCGGACGTGAGTCCGTGGCGCAGGGCCGAGCGCATTGCCGACCAGGCGGATGAAGCATCGGGCGGGTGGGTCGATCAAGCGTCCGGACTGGACGTCTATCGGGAGGCGACCGACGAACACCCGGACGATGCCGAACTCTGGCTTCTGTACGGCGGTGCCCTGGCGGCGTTGGAACGATGGAGCGAGGCCGAAGCGACCGCCCGTGCGGGAATCGAGGCGGTTGGCTTCGACCAGGATCTCTGGGTACTCGTCCTCCGACGCCTTGGTCGCCCAGCAGCTCGCGGATCTCCTCGTGCGCGAGCTCGAAAGCCCCTTAGGACGATCGGCGCACCCGCTGATCGTGCCCGTGTACCGGGCTCGAGCGTTGGAGCTGCGGGCCGGCGATCCCGAGGAGCTCATAACCGCGCTCGGGGTCGCATACGACGAGTACGCCGATGTCGTGCGATTCGATCAGGCCCCGCAGCAGCAAGTGCTCGATCTGGCGACGATGCTCGCGCGTCACGGGGCTCGCGACGAGGCCGACTATTGCCTCGAAACGACGAGCCGCACGGCGGACGGCGGCGAGTTCGCATGGCTGGCCGCAGCGACGGGTGCCGCGCTGTGGCAAGGCGTCGACGACGATACCGCCTCGATATATCGAGGTCGACTGGCGACCGACACGGAACGCGACCCGGTTGAGATCGAGGAGGCGATCGCCGACGCCGCAGCGACGATCGCGGTGGACTCGACCTGAGTCCGCGGGGTCGAGACCTCACGCCGGCTGCGGTTGCCGCTGACATGCGTCGATATGCGCATGCCCGTGCTCGAGGCGACCTTGACGCGCTCGGGGAGACGACGGAGCATCCCCGAACGTGAAGACGAAGAACCGGCTCATCGCCGGGCTCTCCGCGCTGTGTGTGCTTCTCCTGGTCGTTGCCGGATGGGCGGTCGCCACCCGCGACCGAGGAACGACGGAGCCACCGACGTATTGGGTCGCGACCAACGGGAACGACGCCGCCGCCGGCACGTCCGACGCGCCGTGGGCCACCCTCCAGAAGGCCGCCGACGTCGCCACGGCAGGCGCAACGGTCTTTGTGCACGGCGGGACCTATACACAACGCGTCGATATCCACGTCTCTGGAGAATCGGGGTTCCCGATCACGTTCGCGCCTGCCCCCGGCGAGGTGGTCGTGCTCGATGGCTCGTCGCTCGAGGTGCCGGCCGGGCAGTCCGCCATGATCGGTGTCGATTCCCAACGCTATGTCACGATCCAGGGGTTCGAGATCACGGGGTACCACAGCGACGTATCGGGGCACGTGCCCATCGGCATCCTCGTGACCGGCTCCGCCGACCATATCCGGCTCGATAGCAACTTCGTCCACGACTTGGGAACCACATTCGATGGGCGCAACGGCGGCGATGCGCACGGGATCGGCGTGTTCGGCACGACGAGCGACCACCCGATCGCGGGTGTCGAGGTCATCGACAACGAACTGGCCAACCTCACCCTCGGCTCGTCCGAGGCGTTGGTCGTGAACGGCAACGTCACGGACTTCCTGATCGAAGGCAACCGCGTGCACGACACGAACAACATCGGGATCGATGTGATCGGGTTCGAGGGAACGGCGCCCGATCCGACGGTCGATCAGGCCCGCGACGGGATCCTTCGAGGCAACACTGTGTGGAACGTCGACAGCCGCGGCAACCCGGCGTACGGGTATGACCGCAGCGCCGACGGCATCTACGTCGACGGGGGCCGCGACGTGCTGATCGAGAACAACGTCGTGCACGACATCAATATCGGGATCGAGCTCGCGAGCGAGCACGCCGGCCGCGCCACGAGGAACATCACGGCGCGCAACAACCTCGTCTATGACGCGACGGCGATCGGGGTCGCGATCGGGGGCTACGACCGACGTCGCGGCAGCACCGAAGACTGCGTCATCGTTAATAACACCGTCGTGAACACCGATGGCGTTCAGCTCCTGGTGCAGTTCGACACGAGGAACAACGAGATCGCAAACAACGTGATCGTGTCCGATCCCGCACACGTGTTCGTCGACAACGCGTATCGCGAGAACGTCGGCAACGACCTCAACCACAACCTGTATTACTCGGTAGACGGCGGCTCAACGGGCACGTGGCAGTGGAAGGGGATCCAGTACGGCAACTTCGACGCGTGGCGAGCCGCGTCCGGGAACGACCGTAACTCGATGTTCGCCGATCCGGAGTTCGGCAACGATTACGCGCTCGGGCAGGGCTCACCCGCCGTCGATGCAGGTGCGTTCATCGCCTCCGCGGGCACGACCGATCTGACCGGGCAACCGCGGGCACAGGCCGGGGGGATCGACCTCGGGGCCTTCGAGACGGCGGGAGCGCCACCGTCGCCAACGCCCTCGATCGCGGAGCCGGTCACCTATGCCGGTGATCTGACGTGGGTGCGATCGAACAACGGCTGGGGACCCCCGGAGATCGATCGCAGCAACGGCGAGCGTGGACCGGCCGACGGAGGCTCGCTTCGGATCGGCACGGCGACGTTCGAGCGCGGGATCGGGGCGCACGCGCCCTCGCGGATCGTCGTGGCGCTGGACGGCCGGTGCTCCGTCTTCCTGGCAGACGTCGGGCTCGACGAGGAAGTCGGCGATCACGGCTCGGTCGTCTTCGAGGTGTGGGGCGACGGTCAGCGGCTCGCGATCAGCGGCATCGTGCGAGGTCCGCAGGTCAGCGTACCCGTCTCGGCCGATGTGACGGGGGTCGACCAGCTGTCGATGGTCGTGACGCCCGCAGGCGACGGAAACGCCTTCGATCACGCGGACTGGGGCAACGCGCGCCTCGAATGCCAATCGGCCTGAGCCCGGCTCTCGGGTGTCGGATCACGAAGCAACGTAATGTCGAACGGCGAGCCGGACATCTCTGAGGTACAGCGGACGACCGTCCGCGATGGGGGCGATCTTTGCCAGACGACCGCGAGGCACGGTTCGAGCGACTGTTTCGTTCGCAGGCAGATGTGGTGCGATCGTATGCACTGCGGCGAGCCGACCCCGAGGACGCCGACGATGTGGTGGCCGAGACCTTCCTCGTGGCGTGGCGACGCTTCGACGACATGCCCGCGGATCCGCGACCTTGGCTCTTGGGGGTCGCTCGACATGTGCTCGCCAATCGACGGCGGGCGGATCGCCGGGTGGTCTCGCTATCAGCCCGACTCGCGCAAGGGGTCGCCGTCGGGAGCGGTGCGCACACAGACGGCACAGCTGCCGGAACCGAACTCAGACTTGCCGTGATCTCCGCGCTCGAACACCTGCCCGACAAGGAACGGGAAGCCATGCGATTGCTCGCGTGGGATCGCCTGTCCCCGGCCGATGCCGCGACGATGCTCGGGTGTAGCCGGGCGACGCTGGCCGTCAGGGCGCACCGCGCGAGGCGGAAGCTTGCCATGCTCTTGGACCAGGAAGGCGACCGAGCCCGCGCGGCGCCGGCCCCGCCGAGTCGTCCCATCCGGATCGCAAAGGAGCAGTGAGATGACCGATCGAACCCGTGAGCTGATGACCATGGTGCGCGATGCGGATCCCGCTTCACCGCAAGATCGGACGAACTGGGCGACATCGACCCAGGCAGAAGCGGTCCTGCGGATGATCCTCGCGAGCGAGGTATCGGTGGTCGATCACGAGCCGAAGGAATACCGCACGATGCGTGTGGTGCTCGTCGCTGTGGCGATCGTGCTCGCGGCCGCGGCCGGCGCGGCAGCGGGCGAGATCCTCGGCACGCCGGCGCCGGCGACCGTGCAGCAGGACTTCACGAACGTCGACGTGGGGATGCCGGCCGATCTTCGACTGAACCCGGACGTGCGGGACGCGCGGCTCGCAGCGGTCACCGAAGGCGCGGCCCTGTACTTCGCGACCCTGTCCGACGGCGGGTACTGCCTCGAGATCGTCACCGACGCAGATGGGGCACGAGGAGCTGTCTGCACCCCCGGTGCCGCGGTGGGGAGCCTATCCATCGAGATCACCGCGCCCTTCACCGACCCGATCACCGCGACCTCGCCCATCGTCGTGGGCGGTCGCGTGAACGTGGCGGCATCCTCGCTCGAGGCTCGATTCGCCGACGGGGTCACCGGAGCGATCCCGCTGGGAGCCGAGAGCTTCTACGTGTTCTCCGTGCCCAACGACGAGCTCGCCGGGGCGCATACGAACGGCTTGGAGCTGATCGCTCGGGACGCGACCGGCGCGGTGACGGGTTCGTCGCGAGTCCCGCCGTCGGAGACTCGGCGCCCGGAGGCGACCGATCGGCTGATGCCGATCTTCGTCTCGACGATCTCGACGCACGAGGACTTCACAAAGGTGCTCGGGGTGGAGGGCCGTGTCAATGTCGGACACGCGGTGCGGCTGGAGCTCCGCTACCCGGACGCGACGACGGTGCGGATCGCGATCGATGGGCAGGGCCGGTATCGCTATCTCTTGCCGTCTGGTCGTCAGGACGATCTGGCGGAGCTGCCCGGCACGCTGACGGCGTACGACGCCGAGGGACAGCAGGTTGCAACGGCGCCCGTCGCCTCCGTGGCGTATTGGCACGGTCTCGGATGACCCCAGAGCGTGGCGATCTCAAGGCGGAGAGAGCGCCACGCATGAGCGGGCTCAGACAGGGCCCGCGGGAATGGTGACGAGCTGCAGGCCCCGCGCGCGGATGCCTTTGATGATCGCCGGGAGCGCTCGAAGGGTGTGACCTGCGTCGCCACCGCCGTCGTGCAACAGCACGATCGATCCCGCGTGCACCTGCGACAACACGGCGTGGGTGATCTCGGCCGGTGTGAGGTGCGAGCGCCAGTCCCGAGGATCGACGTCCCACGTGACGACGCGCATCCCCTGCACGCGAGCCTGCTGGACGAGCGCATCGTCATACCAGCCACCCGGCGGTCGAAAGAGCGTCGCGGTGGCGCCCTGACCGGCGAGCACCTTGGACGTGTGTCGAAGTTCCGTGACGATCTCGTCCTGGGACTGGTGGGCCATCGTCAAAGGATGGTCGAACGAGTGGTTGCCGATCTCGTGGCCGCCGGCAAGAACCTTGCCGACCAGCTGTGGATAGCGCAGCGCGAGCAACCCCACCTCGAAGAAGGTTGCCCGCACGTTGAACCGGTGCAGCACACGCAAGATCTGTTTCGTCGTGTTCGGCCACGGTCCGTCGTCGAAGGTCAGTGCCACCTCGCGGGGTGTCTGGCCGTGTCCGACCGAACGCTCGGTGACGGACACGACGATCCCGGACATGCGGCCGCTGATCGTGATCCGGCGTGTCGGATACATCGTCAGGGTCCGCTCCGGGTTGCCCACCCGCACGCCGACGTTCTCGACCGTGCGATCCGTCGGCTCGGTTCGGTCCTTCCCGTCGACGACCCAGATCCGGCTGCCGGCCTCGAGCACCGTGGATCGGGAGGCGGAGCGCCCGTTGAGCTCGATCCGGCCGGGGAACAGGTTGCGTTCGAGCACCGACCCGTCGACCGCCAAGAGTTGACCGTCCTCAGGGTGCAGCTCCGACCGCGTCGTCAACGCGCCGAGCGTGGTCCCGGGCTCGATGGTGAGCGCGGCGCCATCCACACGGATCTGGATCGGTTGCGGCGTCGGTGAGACTGCGACATCGCTCCGGGTGCACGAAACCAGCACCACCAGCGCGAGCGACACGGCGGCGGCCCGGACGGGGAAGGGAAGTCCGACCACCCGACCATCGTGGCACAAGCGTCGCTCACTCGCGCAGCGTCGTGGCGTGGTCCGGCACGTAGGTGTACATGTCGAGCGGCGGCCGCACGTAGCCGACGTCGGACTGACGGGGTGGCAATTCGACCTCCGGCTCGGGCATCGATGCCCATGGGATCTGCGAAAGCACATGCGCGATGCAGTTGATGCGCGCCCGCCGCTTGTCATCGGCATCGACGACGTACCACGGAGCCTCGGGGATATCGGTGTGCACGAACATGTCGTCCTTCGCGCGCGAGTAATCCACCCACTTCGATCGGGCGAACAGGTCGGTCTCGGAGAGCTTCCAGCGGCGCATCGGATCGTCGATGCGCTTGCGGAACCGCCGTTCCTGTTCCTCGTCGGAGACCGAGAACCAATACTTCAGCAAGAAGACGCCGTCTTCGACCAGGAGCCGTTCGAAGATCGGACATTGGCGAAGGAACAGCTGGTATTCCTGCGGCGTGCAGAAGCCGAGCACCCTCTCGACGCCGGCGCGGTTGTACCACGACCGGTCGAACAGCGCGATCTCGCCGCCGGCCGGCAGGTGCGCGACGTAGCGCTGGAAGTACCACTGGGACCGTTCACGCTCGGTCGGCTTCGGCAGCGCAACATGCTTGGTGATGCGAGGGTTCATGTGCTCGGTCATGCGCTTGATCGCGCCGCCCTTGCCCGCCGCGTCGCGTCCTTCGAACACCACCGCGATCCGCGCGCCCGTGTCATAGACCCACTCCTCCATCTTCACGAGCTCTTCCTGGAGGCGGGCGAGCTCCCGCTCGTAGACCTTGGCGTGCAGCTTCTCGGTCATCGCCGCGAGTCTAGGACGTGTTCCCCGGCCATGCCTCTTCCGCGGGAGGGCGTATTTTCGTACCCTTCGCGGCCATGGACGATGAGCAGATCGGGCCGGACGCAAACGAGGCGGTCCCGTTCCAGGCGATCCTCGAGCACCTGCCTGTGGTCGTGTACGTCGATGCCTGGGAGGCGCCGATCCCACAGACCTTGTACATCAGCGCAAACGTGCGGGACGTGCTCGGCCATCCCCGAGAGCTCTATCTCGAGCCCGGGGAACGCTGGCTCGAGACCGTGCACCCCGACGATCTCGTCGCCATGCGGGCGGAGCTCGCCGCGTGCGCGGCCGCCGGCATCCCCTATGAGCTGCATTACCGGTTCAACCACCCGGACGGTCACGAGGTGTGGGTGCGCGACTGGGCGATCCCCTACCGCGACCCCGCGACTGGGGAGGGCCGATGGATGGGCGCCCTCGAGGACATCACCGCGCGCGTCGAGGCCGAGGTGGCGACCGCCGCCTCGACGATCCAGTACGAGACCCTGCTGGAAAACCTGCCGGCCGTTGTCTATGAGATGGATCCCGACGACGACCGACGCACCAGGTACGTGAACCGCAAGATCGAAGAGCTGCTCGGCTACACGATGGAGGAATGGCTCGATCAGCCCGACATGTGGACCGAGGTGCTGCACCCTGACGATCGCGAGCTCGAGCTGGCGGCCCACGACCTGGCATCAAGCACGGGAGACCCGTGGCAGCGTGAGTACCGGCTGATCGGCGCCGAGGGTCAGGTGGTCTGGGTTCGCGACCAGGCCGTACTGCTGCGCGACGCTGACGGCAACCCGACACGCTGGCAGGGCGTGATGGTTGACATCACCGTGGAGAAGGAGGCGCAGCTCGCGCTTGCGGCCGCCCACGACGATCTCGAGTTCCGGGTGCGCGCACGCACCGCCGCCCTCCAGGAAACCAACGAACTGATGGGCATCGAGATCGCCGAGCGCCGGCGTGCCGAGGACGAGCGTCAGCGTGCCGAGCAGCAGCTCGGGCACATCCTCGAGAACGTCCCCGCCGTCGTCTACCTGTGGCAGATGCGTGAGGCTGACGACGGCAGCTACTACTCCTTCATCCATCCGAAGATCGCGGAGATGCTCGGCTACTCCCCCGCGGAATGGGATGACGGCGGGTGGCGGGAACGGCTCCATCCGCATGACCGCGAGCGGGTCGTTGCAGCCGCCCGGCGAAGCATCGATGAGGGCGTGCCGTTCCAGATGGAGTACCGCTACCTAGCGCGGGACGGCCGCGTCGTGTGGGTCGTGGACCATGCGGTGTTGCAACGCCGGAACGCTCGGGGCGAACCCTTGCTGTTCGAAGGCGTGATGATGAACGTCACCGCGTTGCACGAAGCACAGGAGCAGGCGGCCGATGCGGAGGATCGCTTCCGGACACTGGTCGAACGCGGTCCTGCTGTGCATTACAGCTATGTGCTGCGGTCATGGGAACCGCCGCATATCGCGATCGAATACGTGAGCCCGCAGATCGGCGATCTTCTCGGGGTGTCCGCCGACACCTGGATCGACAATCCGATGGTGTGGTTCGACACGATCCACCCCGACGACCGCCAAGCGATGCTGGCCGCCAGCCGGCACACCTGGTTGACGGGTGAGCCGTGGGTATCCGAGTACCGGATCCTTGCCGCCGATGGCCGCATCGTCTGGCTGGCCGACCGAGGGCATTGCGTGGCACGTGATGAACAAGGCCACCCGATGCGCTTCCTCGGCGCGATCGCCGACGTGACCGCCCGGCGCGAGCATCTGATCGCGGTCGAGAGGGAACTGCAGACCCTTCGGGCGATCGTTGATACCGCCCCGGTGATCGCCTGGACCGAGACCTTCGACAAGCGGACGGGAGTCAGCCGCTTCGCCTACATCTCTGCCGAAGCCTTCGAGATCGTCGGCCTGACCCCGGAACAGCTGATCGCCGAGCCGGAGCATTTCCAACGCCTCGTGCATCCCGATGATCGGGCACGGGTCGTCGCCGTGGACCGCGGGTCCGAGGAGACGGGACTGTGGGAGGACACCTACCGGATCGTCCGTCCCGATGGTGCGATCCGTTGGGTGCATGGCAGGGGACGGCGCGTCGACACGGCAGACCCCGACGTCGGCGAATGGCACGGCGCCGCGATCGACGTGACGACGCAGGTAGAAACCGCACTGGCCGCCGGGCTCACGCCGGAGGCCTGGGCGACGATCCCCCGTTCCTAGCCCGTCGGCGCGAGCACCCGCACCCGCTCGGGCAGATACTGCCAGAGGTGCTCGGGGATCTCGACGGCGCCGTCGGCGCGCTGGTGGTTCTCCAAGATCGCGATCAGCGTACGACCGATCGCCGTGGCCGTGCCGTTGAGCGTGTGCATGATCTCGACCGAGCCATCCGCTCGTCGGACGCGCGCCTGCAGACGGCGCGCCTGATAGTCCGTCGTGTTCGAGCAGCTCGTGAGCTCGCGGTAGCGCTGCTGACCGGGCAGCCACCCTTCGATGTCGTACTTCTTGGCCGCAGGCGCACCGAGATCGCCGACCGGGATGTTGACAACGCGGTAGGGCACCTCGAGCTTGCCGATGATGGCTTCTTCCACGCTCACGATGTACTCGTGTTCGTTCCAACTGGTCTCCGGCGTGACGAACGAGAACATCTCCACCTTGTCGAATTGGTGCACGCGGAACATGCCACCCATGTCCTTGCCATAGGTGCCGGCCTCACGCCGGAAACAGGTCGAGTAGCCCGCGTAGCGCATCGGCAGCTGGGCTTCCTCGAGGATCTCGCCCATGTGCAACGCTGCCAGGGACACCTCGGCGGTGCCCACCAGATACAAGTCGTCCTCGGCCGTCTTGTAGATCTGCGCCTCGTCGCCCGGGAAAAACCCGGTGCCGTAGAGCGCCTCTTCGCGCACGAGGACCGGCGGGATCACCGGCAAGAATCCCTTCTCCACCAGGATGTCGAGGGCGCTGCGGACGAGGGCGAACTGCAGTAACACGATGTCGCCCATCAGGTAGACGAATCGCGAACCGCTGGTGCGCGAGGCCCGCTCGACGTCGAGAACGCCCAGCAACTCGCCCAACGCCACGTGGTCGCGGATCTCGAAGTCGAACACCGGCGGCTCGTCGTGGTTGCGCCGGACCTCGACCGCATCCTCGTCGGTGAGGCCATCGGGCACGCTCTCGTGCGCGACGTTGGGGGTGGCCGCGAGCAGGGATGTCAGCGTCGCCTCAGCCGAGGCGAGCTCGGGCTCGGACTCCTTGAGCTCCCCGCTGACGGAGGCCGCCTGTGTGATCAGCGCCTGCTTCTCGTCGCCCTGTGCTTTGCCGATCGCCTTGGACGCCTTGTTCTGCTCGGCGCGAAGCTCTTCGACCCGCGTGGTGAGCTCGCGCCGTCGGGCGTCTGCCGCAAGGAGTTCATCGACGCGTTCCGGGATGCCGCGACGGGCGAGGGCAACGCGGAACTGCTCCGGGTCATCCCGGATCTTCTTGATATCGAGCATCTACCTCACACCTTCAACTGATCGGGTTCCTTCTTGCCGGGAGCGGCCGCGCCCGTCGAGGACGAAGCGGCCGCTGCGGACGAGGAACCCGACGAGGTGCCGGCATCCATGATGCTTTGCCCGTGGAAGATCCCGCCCTCTTCGACGACGAGGGTTTTGGACGTGATGTTGCCGTCGATGCGGCCGCCGCGGGCCAAGTGCGCCTTGTCCTTCACGACGATATTGCCTGTGAAGCGGCCCGCGATGCTCACGTTCTGGGCGCGGATATCGGCTTCGACCTGGCTCTGCGCGGACAGGGTGACGTCGCCGTCGGCGTTGATCTGCCCCTTGACCTGCCCGTCGATCCGCAGGCTGCCGGCGGACACGACGTTGCCCTCCAGGCGCGCGCCCGTGCCGACGATCGTGACCTCACCGTTGTCCGCCATGTCTCTGTCCTTTCGTTCGTGGTGCTGGGCCGGAGCCTCGCTCGCCGTCTCGGCATCTTCTCGCCGCCAGATCATCGTGCCGCCGCCGCTTCCTGCTCTTCGTGCATGGCCTGGCGGATCGCTTCCTCTTCTTCCTGCGACAGGTTGTAGGTGCTCTGTGTGGCCGTCACGGGCTTGGCGTACACGCGCGTTTCCTGCCGTCCGTTGATCGAGGTAAGCACGACCCCGGTGCCGTGCTCATCGAGCAGCGCGCAGGAGAAGGACAGGCGACCGCCCACGTCCTCGAAGGCGTCGTAGCGCAGGACGCCCACGCGACGCACGCTGCCCTCGATCTGGATCTGCTGGCGCCGGTCGACGGCGTTGAGGGCACGGACCGCCTGCTCCAGCCGGTCGATCTTGCCGAGCAACGCACCGACGGCATCGTCGCCCGCGAGCGATGCGGGCTGGCCGCGACCGCGAGCTCCGCCCAGGATCACGAACAAGATCGCGAGCAGCGACAAGCCGATCGCGATCATCGCGACCAGCGTGAGCGTTCGTTCCGACAGGGTCATGATCGGCTCCTCGTGCACACCGGAACCGCAGCGTGCGAGCGGTTTCCGACAGGTTGGGCAGTATACGCTGCTGGTTCGCGTCGCTCAGCTGACGTCGCGGCGACGGAAGATCACGAGCGCCAGGACGAACAGGACCACGACGTAGATGCCGACGACCGCGTCGGCGCGAGCCACGCTCAACAACACCGTCGATTCCGGGTAGTTCGAGCCGGAGTACGAGACGTTCCTGCCGTAGTCCAAGATCGGCGTCTGGCTCACGACCACGATCCCGGCGCGCACCAAGAGCCATCCCTGGATCGACGGACGGAACCCCGCGATCACAGCCTCGAACAGGATCAGGTACCCGACGAGCGCGCCGAGCGAGGACACTGTCGAGCGCCCGATCATGGCGATCGACAGCGCGATCAACGCGAACGCCGTCGCCACCGTCGCGGTCCGAAGCATCGTCTGGCCGGCGACGCTCCAGAGCCCGCTCGGGGTGAAGGCGGTGGTGCCGCGGGTCGAGGCGCCCAGCCAGAAGAACGCCGAGAAGATCGCCTGCAGCGCGATCGTGACCGCGAACGCGACGAGCACGACCACGAGCGCGCGCGTGAGCAAGACCTTGATCCGTCGCGGCTCCCAGGTCAGCAGCGTCGTGAACGTGTTGTTGGTCCAGTCGGCGCCGCCGAGCGATGCGCCGAGCAACGCGCCGAGCAAGATCACGAACGTCGAGATCCCCTGGAGGATCTCCGGGAGGTCCCGCAACTGCATGCCGATGTCTCCGAGGTACTGGGTCGTGTTCTGCTTGCAGAACTCCTCCAAACTGGCGAAACCGGCCGGAAGCTGACCCCGGGGACCGAGGTACTTCCCGCTCATGCACCGTTGGAACTGCTGGTCGTAGCGCGCCTGTGCTTGATCCAGTGTGGCCTGGCTCGGCGGCGAGGAGTTGACGGCCGCGATCGTCAGACCGATGACGATGGCGAGCAGGCCCCCGATGATCACCATCGGCACGAGCCGACGTGACCGCGCTCGCAGGAACTCGGATCGGAACAGCGGCATCAGTCGCCCACCCCTTGGTCCTTGGTGAGCTCCAGGAACACGGTCTCGAGATCGACCTCGTCGGGTCGGAGCTCGGTGACGAAGAGGCCTGCCTCGGCAAGCGTGCGGCTGATGCGTTCCGCCTGTTCCGTCGGCACGTCGACCTTCAACGCCGCGCCGGCCGGCACCGCGGGTATCTGCGCTTCGGTCAGCACGCGGCGGGCCGCCTGGAGATCCGCGACCTTCACGAGCAGGCCACGGCCGCCGGTGGTCAGGACCTCGCCGACCGGACCGGATGTGATCAGACGGCCCTTTGCCACGATCGCCACGTGGTCGGCGGTCTGCTGCACCTCCGACAAGATATGGCTCGAGATGAAGATCGTGCGCCCTTCGGCCCCGAGCGAGCGCACCAGCTCGCGAACCTCGACGATACCGGCCGGGTCCAGACCGTTCGCCGGCTCGTCCAGGATCAGCAGGGCAGGATCACGCAGCAGCGTCGCGGCGATCGCGAGACGCTGCTTCATCCCGAGCGAGTAGGTCTTCACGAGATCGCCGGCGCGGTCGGCCAAGCCGACACGATCGAGCGCAGCGTCGATCGCGGTCTCGCCCTCGCCGTGGATCCGTGCGAGGATCTGCAGGTTCCGGCGACCGGAGAAACGAGGGAACATCGCGGGGGCCTCGACGATCGAGCCGACACGCGCGATCACCTTTGGCAAGTCATGCTGCACGTCGGCGCCGAGCAGCGACATCCGGCCCTGGCTCGGCCGCACCAGCCCGAGCAGACACCGGATCGTCGTGGTCTTGCCGGCCCCGTTGGGACCGAGGAATCCGAAGACGCCGCCGGTCGGGACGGACAGGTCGAGGCCCTGGAGGGCGACGGTGCGACCGCCGCGCAGCTTCGTGTACTCCTTTCGGAGCCCCTCGATCTCGATGACCGCCATGCGGGAGCACCCTACCGCGAGGCCGACACCCGATGCGACCACATGAACCAGGCCGCACCGAATCCGAACATCGCGAGCAGGCCGAACGTTGCGCGATCGCTGACGCTCTGCGCCAGTGCTCCGCCGAGGCTCGGGCCGACGATGCCCGAGCCGGCCCACACCATGTTGAGAAGCGCCCCCACCACGGCGACCGAGAATCCGCCCGCACGCGCCCCCACCGCCCCGAGCGGGTAGGTGAGCGCGATCAGGACGCCGGTCGTGATACCCATCACCAGCAAGAACACGATCGTTGCGGGGGCCGAGACGAAGAACGCCGCGATCGTGAGCCCGACCCCGAACGCGACGCACCACAGGGCCGCCACGCGGATCGTGACGTACCGCTCGGCGCCGCGCGCCGTCATCGCGCTCGTCGCGGCGAACACGACCGCCGATGCCGAGAACGCGAGGCCGATCGCCGTCGCCGAGTAGCCGAGGTGGTCAAGCCGCAGCGGTACGAGCAGCTCCGTCGTCATCCACATCAGCGCGACGACAAGGGTGAGCAAGAGACTCGTCACCATCAGGTCGTCGGCGCGCGCGGCGCGCACCATGTCGGCAAGCGGCGGGCTCGGCTCGGGCACGCGCCCTTCCTCACCGGGCGCGAACACCAACGCGATGCCGGTCGCCACGCAAACGACCCCCAGCACGACGAACGGCGTGCCCAAGGAGTACCGCTCACCGACGTACCCGGCGAAGGCGGGGCCGACCAAGCTTCCGATGCCGACCACGGCGGTGGTCATCGCGAGAGCCTTGGACGAGTCTTCGCCGGCCACGTCGTGCAGCCACGCCGTGGCGGTGACCCACATCGTGCCGAGGCCGACACCGAGCAAAGCCCGGCCGGCCAGAACCGTCGGGTAGGAATCCGCGACCCCCACCACGAGATTGCCCGCGGCGAGCGCGCCCATGCCCCACAGCGTCAACGTGCGGACGGCGAACCGGCGGCTCATGGCCCCGGCGGGCAGTGACACGAACAAGATCCCGACGGCGGAGACGCTCAGGATGAACCCGGTCTGCGTATCCGACAGACCGAATCGATCCTGCAGGTCGGGCAGAAGCGGCGCGATCCCGGACCACCCGAGCTCACCCACGAAGATCGTGGCGAACAGCAGCAGGACGGTCGGGCGGCGCATCCGGGACAGGATGTCACCCTGGGGGACGGATCAGCGCATGCGGCCGCGGGCCGCGATCGCGATCTCGTGGTCCACACTTTCGCCCCGGGTCCCGACCGCCGAATCGAAGAGGTTGACGCAGCTGCAGGCGTGAAGCGGCACCACCTGGAGTCGTTGCCCGATGCCCACATCGCCGCCCCCCTCGATGTGCCCGACGCCGTGCTCCTCGGACAGAAAGTCCAAGACGAGGTCGGGACGACCGAGCACGACGCCGCGGCCGGGCCACGGGGGGCCGTTGCCGCCGTCGGCGCTGAACGACTTGCTGCCCGCATCCACCAGGAACCGCTCCGCGGTCGGCCGGGCGACGACGGTCACCAAAACGCGTGCGGCGCAGGTCTCCACGGTCGCCAGACCGAGTCGCAGCTGCTGCACGTCGTTGAAGACATAGGTGCCGGGGCGGATCTCGGTCACGCCCGGCACGGTGGCGGCGATGCGGGCGGTGGGCGTCGACCCGACGCTGATCTGGCGGATCGGAAGGCCTGCCCGCTCACAACGAGCCGCCGTGTCAAGCAGGTCCTCGGCCTCCTGCGTCGCCGCGCGCCGAAGTTCGGCGGGGTCGGTCGTTCGGTAGGCATGACCGGCATGCGTCAGGAGCCCGATCACGTCCACGCCGGGGACACGTGCGATCTCCGTCGCGAGCAGGGCGGAGGGCTCGCCCGGGGGCCGGCCCATCCGGTGCAGCCCCGTGTCGACCTCGACGAGTACCGGGACGTCGACCCCGAGCCTGACGCCAACCCCGCCGATCCCCTCCGCGACCTCGACCGCGTCGAGCGAGACACGGACCGCAACGCGCTCCAGCAACGCCGCGAGCCGGGCGAGCTTCTGCACACCGACGATCGGGTAGGCGACCAGGAGATCGGTGAAGCCGGCGTCGGCTATGACCTCCGCCTCGCCGAGCTTGGCGACCGTCAGGCCACTCGCGCCAGCATCCACCTGCATCCTGGCGATCTCCGGCGATTTGTGGGTCTTGGCATGCGGCCGCAGCGCGACCCCGGCGTCCGCCGCAACCGCCGCCATCTCGGCGATGTTGCGCTCGACGATGTCCAGGTCGAACAGCAGCGCGGGGGTGTCGATCTCGTCGAAGGCAGCATCGCTCGGCATCTCGCGACTCCTTTCCATGGCGGCTCAGCCTAGAAGGTCAGCTCGATCACAGCTGTGCAAGCCAGACATGACGCGGGTGCACCCGCGTCAGCGCGTCGACCAGCCAAACGCGCTGCGCCTCGTCCAGCAGTGGAAGCGTGCCTTCGAAGTCGGCGCGGTCCTTGGGTCGGTCGTGCTTGGCCTTGAAGAGCAGCGCGATCTCGGGCACGAGGTAGGGGATCCCGTCGGGCGTGCGAGCGATCACCTCGTCGTACGGACGCCGGATGCTCTCGTCCCGGCGACAGGTCCACATCTCCCCGTCGTGCGGTTCACGGAACACGTCGACGCGATAGACCCCGGTGGTAGCGTCCCGTCCCCAGGTCTGCACCATCACATCGAATGCCTCGGAGTCCAACGGCCATCGGCAACCGGATCCCACTACCTCGAACACGAGCTCCGGCAGCGCCACGCGGATATCGCCGAACCGTCCGGAAGGCACCGCGATCTCCAGGTCCTCGTGTGCTCGCGTCGTTTCCCCGCGGAAAAGGTCCAGCGCCCACCCTGCGGCGACCGCCCAGGGGACATCGACGCCCGCGAGCCGCTGGGCGATCTGCCTCGGAACCCAGGCGTCCCACGGCGGATCGTCGCCAACGGGCTCACCTCCAGGTGGGATCGGCGCGCCGGTCACCCGTTGGCGACCGTTCTGCTCAGCCGAGCCTGTGCCGAGGGATGCAGGAGCGGCACCGCACCGCTCCAGCCGGTCGCCAGGAGTGCGACGAGGGACGGCGGCGTGATCGCCTCCACCACACCGGACGGACGAACGACACGACCGTCGTATCCCGATGGCGACCATCGCAGGAGCGCGGGTCCGAGCACGAGATGCGGGGCGCCGTCGTGCACGACGAAGGTGCCGTCGGGCAGGTCGCTGGTCCGGACGCGGTGATGGCGCTGCCCCTTCGATGCGACACGCTCTTCGTGCAGCTGGGCGTCGATCTCGTCTGCACCCGCGCGGCCAACGTGACGTTCCTCCCAGATCCGCACGAAGCGCCGGTAGTCGTCGTGTCGGCAGAGCGCACACGGCCGGTGACCGGCCGCCAAGGCCGTCGCCTCGTCGAGGAAGAACAGCTCCGTGAAGCGCCCGGGCTGCATCAGTGCGCCGCGCCACCATCCCCGGAACTCGAGCCGGCATGCGATCCATCGTCGTCCGGCGTAGCGGCGACGGATCGCTCCGGTCGCGTCGTGTAGACACCCGCGGTTCCCGTAGACGAGGCCACGCGCCGGATCGGCGATCAACTCCCCAAGCGGAGTGACGCGGTTCTGCCTCGGTCCGGTCACGCAGTTCTCACCGCTCGTAGGTGCAAGAACAACGGGAGCCTCGCCCACCTCGCCGCGCCCGGGTCTGCCTCGATCGCGCTGGCCAGGGCCTTTGGCTCGCGGATCATCTCGATCAGGAATCCCGCTTGTTCCAGCGAGCGCGAGTATGCCTCCAGCGGATAGGCGGCGCTCGAAAACGTTATGGACAGCTTCATGCACGGACCATAGCCGCCGCATGCGGGCGAAGGAGCGTGCTCCTCAGTCCTCGGCGAGACGTGCCACGACATCCGAGGCAGCGAGCAGGCAGACCAGAAGCTGGTGGGCGAGGGGGGAGTTGAACCCCCACGTCCTTTCGGACACAGGAACCTGAATCCTGCGCGTCTGCCAATTCCGCCACTCGCCCGTGGGGATCGAAATGGTAGCAGCGGTGGCCTGCGCACCTTAGGCTCGAACAATGGCACAGCCCCCGCTCCCACCCCCTCCGAGCCCGTTGCCGTCGGCGCAGGGTTGGGCGCCATCCCCGGAGTACATCGCTCCCCCCGCCTACGCCGGGTTCTGGATCCGCGTCCTAGGCTCGATCATCGATTCGTTGGTCTTGGTGCCGTTCTACATCCCGTTGGCGATCCGGATGGTCGACCGGCTGGACATCACGTCGTCCACCAGCTTGTCGAGCATCGACTTCACGCGAGTCAGCGGCGACGTGATCGGTTGGACGCTGGCGCTCCAGTTCGTCCGCTACGTCTATGAGTACGTGATGATCGGCCGATGGAACGCCACCGTCGGCAAGTTCGCGGTCGGCATCCGGGTTCGCCGCGTGGATGGCTCCCCTGCCACCTGGCGAGAGGCTGCGCTGCGGCCACTGCTGGAACTGGTGGTTGGCGTCCTGCGGATCAACATCGTGAGCCTGGTCGATGACCTGTGGATGCTCTGGGATGCACAGAAGCAGACGCTGCACGACAAGATCGCCGGCACGATCGTCGTGGCGAAGTAGCGACATCGAACCGTCACAGGCCCCGGGGTAGGATTGGCGCCACGGCGGTCCGACCTCCCGCCGAAACCCATCGTGCCGAACCTTCGAGACTTCGAGCGCCGCCTGGGAGGCCTGGTCGAGGGCCTCTTCTCCAAGACGTTCCGCTCCGGTGTACAGCCGGTCGAGATCGCCAAACGGGTCGTGCGCTCGATGGACGACGGCAAGCAGGTTGCGATGAACGAGGTCTGGGCGCCGAACCACTTCGAGGTGTCGCTGTCGGCCGAGGACGCGCCACGCTTCCAGCAGATCGAAACGGCGCTCACGACCGAGTTGGCCTCGGTAGCCCGGGAGACCGCAGCCGAGCGCGGCTGGGGGCTGATGAGCCCACCCGAGGTCGAGCTGTTCGTCGACAACGCGCTGGGCAAGGGCGATCTGGTCGTCGAGGCCTCGCTCGTGCAGGGCGAACAACCGGACGCTGGGCCTGAACCGGTCGTTCCCACGAAACGTGCGCAGCTCCGCGTGCACGAGAACGGGGGCGTGCGGGCGATCCCCGTCGACCGCGAGTTGCTCACGATCGGGCGCCTCGCCGAATGCGAGGTCGTGATCGACGACACGGGGGCGTCGCGACGTCACGCGCAGATCCGCACCACCGAAGGCGTCTCGACGCTGACCGACCTCGGCTCGACGAACGGAACCAAGGTGAACGGACGCCAGGTGCAGGCCACCCAGCTCGCCGACGGTGACCACATCACGGTGGGCACCACCCAGATCGAATATCGGAGCGCGTAGTGCTGGGTGCCGCCGTCGAGCCCTTCGCCCTGTCCGCCTTGAAGTATGGGCTGCTCGCACTGCTCTTCCTGTTCATCTGGCGAGCGATGCGCTGGGTCGTGCGCGGGCTGAACGTCGACCGCAGCGCGCCAGGGGCGCCGCGCAGTGCCGCCACCGCCGGTCCGACCGCGCGGTCCAGTGTGCTCGTCGTGCATCTCGACGGACAGAAGCCGCGCACGACGCCGCTTGACGGCTCGACCACGATGGGCCGCGGCGTCGAATGTGAGCTGCGGCTGGACGACACCTATGTCTCCCAACAACACGCCCGCATCTTCGATCGCGGCGGCAACTGGTACGTCGAGGACCTCGGCTCGACCAACGGCACCTTCGTGAACGAGCAGAAGCTGGTCACGCCCGCGATGCTCACGCCGGGCGACAAGATCCGCGTCGGCACGACGATCGTGGAGCTCCGCAAATGAGGATCGCGGCGGGCGTCGCGACCGACGTCGGGCGCGTGCGGCAGGGTAACGAGGACGCGTTCGTCGTCGAGCCGCCCCTGTACGCCGTGGCCGACGGCATGGGCGGCGCGCGCGCCGGCGAGGTCGCCTCGCAGCTCGCACTCGCCACGATCACCGAGATGGAGAAGGCCGGTTCCTCCTCGCTCGAGGACGAGGTGCGCGAGGCCAACCGCATCGTATTCACGCGTGCAGGCGAGGACGAGCGCTACGCCGGGATGGGCACGACACTGACCGCGGTGCTCGCGAGCCCCGAGGCGATCCACCTCGCGCACGTCGGGGACAGCCGCGCCTACCTGCTGCGTGCCGGCACGCTGCGGCAACTCACGCGTGATCACACGCTTGTGGAGCGGATGGTGCAGGCCGGGGAGATCACGCCCGACGAGGCCGACGTCCACCCGCACCGCAACGTGCTGCTGCGCGCGCTCGGCACCGAGCCGAAGGTCGACGTCGATGCCGATGACGTGGGTCTGCTGGAAGGTGACCGGATCTTGCTGTGCTCCGACGGACTGACGACCATGGTCACCGAAGACCAGATCCTCGCGATCCTGGCCGCGACCGGCGGACAGCCGCAGGACGCCGCGGACCGGCTGGTGCGAGCCGCGAACCGCGCCGGTGGCATCGATAACATCACGGTCATCGTGCTGGACGTCGCGGCGGGGGATCCCGAGGCCGGAACGGTGACCTCGACGCCGGCGCCGACACGCGCGCCGGCGAGACGGCGGTTGTGGCCATGGATCGTCGGGGCGATCGGCGTGGTGCTGCTGGTGACGGTCGCACTCACGGCGTTCCGTTCCTACGTCGACGACCAGTGGTACGTGGGCGTCGCGAACGGCCAGGTGGCGATCTACCAGGGCATCCCGGCAGCTCCGTTCGGGTTCGAGTTGTCCCACGTCGACCTGGACACCGGGCTGGACGCCGCGGCGGTCGAAGCGCTTGCGACCTTCCCGGGCCTGGCCGATGGGATCAACGTCGATGACCGCGATGCGGCGCTGGCCACCGTCGAGCAGATGCGGCAGGACCTGCGTGACGCTCGTGCACAACGAAACGGCGCCGGGCCGTGAGCGCGATCGCGGCGCCCGCGGCGATGCGCACCTCCCGTGCACGAACGGGCCTGGCCGCCGTGTTGGTGGCGGCCGCTGCGAGCACGCTCGCATATGCGCTGCAGTCGATGGGCCTGTCGGGCCAACGACCGGACAACCTCGTCGTCTACGGCGTCGTATTCACCGGCCTCGCCGTCGCGGGGTGGTACGCGATCCGCCGGTTCGCGCGCGCGACCGACCCAGTCCTGTACCCAACAGCAGTGCTGCTCGGCGGGCTCGGGCTCGCGATGCTCTACCGGATCATGACCGCCAACGGTGCGTCTGAGTTCGCGACCGAGCAGGCGCTGTGGCTCGGGGTCGGCCTTGCGTGTTTCGTGGTCACGCTCGTCGTGATCCGCGACGTTCGCCAACTCGATGCCTACACGTACACGATCGGCCTCGCCGGGCTGATCCTGCTCCTGCTGCCGATCGTTCCGGGCGTCGGCACCGAGATCAACGGCGCCAAGCTGTGGGTGAACCTCGGCTTCGTCACCTTCCAGCCGGCGGAAGCCGGACGCATCCTGATCGTGATCTTCCTGGCGTCCTATCTGTCGCAACGGCGCGAGATGCTCGCGGCAGGCGTCGGGCGGCTCGGGCTTCCGCGCCCCAAGGACCTCGGACCGTTGCTCCTGGCCTGGGGCGCGTCGCTGGCGGTGCTGTTCCTGGAGCGCGACATGGGTGCCTCGCTGCTGCTGTTCGGTGTGTTCGTCGTGATGATGTGGGTCGCGACGGGCCGTTGGTCCTACCTGGTACTCGGGCTCGTTCTGTTTGCGATCGGCGCGTTCATCGGCTACCTCGCGTTCTCACACGTGCAGGTGCGTGTCGACGCGTGGCTGCACGCGATGGACCCCAAGGTGGTGGCCGACCAGGGCTACCAATTGGCGCAGGGCTGGTTCGCGTTCGCCACCGGCGGGATGGTCGGCACGGGGCTCGGCCAAGGCTCACCGACGCTGATCCCCTACGTCGGCAGCGACTTCATCCTCGCGGCCTTCGGGGAAGAGCTCGGCATGCTCGGCGTTGCCGCGGTGCTGCTGCTCTACCTCGTGCTCGTGGGCCGTGGGCTCCGCATCGCCGTCGAGCGCACCGACGGGTTCGAGAAGCTGCTGTCCGTCGGGCTCACGACGTTGCTCGGCCTGCAGGTGTTCGTGATCGCGGGTGGCGTGCTACGGCTGATCCCGCTCACCGGTGTGCCGCTGCCGCTGGTCAGCTATGGCGGCACGAGTCGCGTCGCGACCGCGATCGTGCTGGCGTTGCTCGTGCGCACCTCGGCCGGACCATGGTTCCGCGCGCGCCGCCAGCCGCCCGTGCCCGCCGAGGAACACGCCGGGGAGCCGGCCTGATGGACCGGCAGATCCGCCGCCTCGGGATCGCGTTCGTGGCGCTCTTCGCCGTGCTTTTCGCCCAGGTCGCCTACGTCCAGGTCGTGGCGGCCGATCGGATCGCGAACCAGCCGGCGAACTTCGCACGGCAGCTGCGCGCCGAGTACGCCGTAGAGCGCGGACAGATCCTGGCCGCCGATCGCGAGACCGTGCTCGCGAAATCGACGCCGAACCCCGACCCGAACTCGCCCTATCGCTTCGTTCGGCAGTACCCGAAGGGCGAGCTCTACGGCCAGCTCACCGGCTACTACTCGCAGATCTACGGTCGGAGCGGGCTCGAGCAGGCGATGAACCCGTACCTGGCCGGCACCGCGCCGGAGTTCACGACGCAGAACCTGACCGACATCATCCTGGGACGGCCGCGACTCGGGGGCACCGTGCTGACCACGCTCGTTCCGCGCCTGCAGCAGACGGCTCGCGACGCCCTCGGCAGCCTTCAGGGCGCGGTCGTCGCGATCGACCCACAGAACGGCGACATCCTCGCGATGTATTCGAACCCTGGCTTCGACCCACAGCCGCTGTCGAGCGGTACGGCGGGGTCGATGCAGGCGGCGTGGAACAAGCTCACGTCCGATCCGAACACGCCGCTGGTTGCCCACGCGTTCCAGGACCTCTACGCGCCGGGCTCGACCTTCAAAACGGTCACCGCGAGCGCCGCGCTCGAGCACGGCTGGGGGCCTGACAAGGATTGGCCGAACCCGCATCACCTGGAGCTGCCCGGCACCGACACCCATATCGAGAACTTCGGCGACGAGTACTGCAACGGCGGCGCGAAGACCGTGACGATGGGCGAGGCCTTCACAGACTCCTGCAACGTGCCGTTCGCCGAGATCGGGATGGCGCTGCAGGCAGACCGCATGGCGGGCCAGGCGCAGGCCTACGGGTTCTGCCGGACCGAGCCGACGATCAGCCTCGCTTGTCAGGATGCGACGATCCCGTTCCTGCTGCCTTGGGAGGTCGGGCACTTCCCCGACGCGTCATACTTCGCGAACAACGAGGCCGCACTCGCGCGCTCGGCGATCGGTCTGGACAACGACCTCACGAACCCGTTGCACCTGGCCCTGATCGCAGCGGCGATCGCGAACCAAGGCACGATGTATGCGCCGCGTCTCGTGACCGAGGTCCGCGACGCCACGACGGGCCAAACGATCAAGACCTTCCAGCCAGACGAGTACAGCCATCCCTTGACGGCCGACTCGGCGGCCCAGTTGCGCGACATGATGGTCAACGTCGTGCGGTACGGAACCGGTACCTACGCACAGATCCCCAACGTCGTGGTGGCGGGCAAGACCGGTACCGCCGGCAACACCGACGGGCCGCCGAACGCGTGGTTCACGTCGTTCGCGCCGGCCGGTCCGGGACAGACGGCTCGCATCGCCGTAGCGGTTATCGTGCTGGACGGCGGCGACCTGGGGAACGAGGCGACCGGTGGGCACGTGGCCGCGCCGATCGCGAAACAGATCATGGAGGTGTACCTCGGAGGATGAGGGGAACGGGTGGAACGACAGCAGTTCGCTGATCGCTACCGCGTCGAGGCGCGCATCGGCCTGGGTGGCATGGCCGAGGTCTACCGTGGGTTCGACCCAGCGCTGGAGCGAACGGTCGCCATCAAGGTGCTGCTGCCGCCGTATGACCGCGACGCCGGCTTCGTGGCCAGGTTCCGCCGCGAGGCGCAGGCCGCAGCGCGCCTGAGCCACCCGAACATCGTCGGCGTCTACGACACCGGCGCCGACGGCGAGACGCAGTACATCGTGATGGAGTACATCGAGGGGCGCACGCTGGCATCGTTCCTGTCCGGTGGCGGCAAACCCACCCCGATGCAGGCCGTCGACCTGGCCGACAAGATCGCCGGAGCGCTGGCGGCGGCACACGCCCAGGGCATCGTGCACCGCGACATCAAGCCCGCCAACGTGATGGTCACGCGCCAGGGCGCGGTCAAAGTCATGGACTTCGGCATCGCGCGGCTGCAGTCCGACGCCACCGCACCGCAGACCTCGTCGGTGATCGGCACGCCCGCGTACTTCTCACCCGAGCAGGCGCAGGGCCAGTCGGTCGATGCCCGCAGCGACATCTACTCGCTGGGGTGCGTGCTGTACGAGCTGCTCGCGCATCGCCCGCCGTTCACGGGCGACACGCCGGTCGCGATCGCCTACAAGCAGGTGAACGAGTCGCCGCTGGCGCCCTCAGGCATCAACCCCGACGTGCCTCCCCGGCTCGATGCCGTCGTGATGAAGTGCATGGCGAAGAACCCCGCGAACCGCTACCAGAGCGCCGCCGAGCTGACCGCCGACCTGGACCGCGTCCGGCACGGGCAAGACGTGGAGGCCACGCCGCTGCTGCCGATCGGCGCCGAGGGGGCCGCCACGCAGGTGATCGCTCGCCAGCCGACCCAGGTCATGGCGCCGCCCGAGCCGGAGAGCTCCTCCAAGAAGGTATGGCTGGGCGTGCTGATCGGGATCCTGGTGGTCGCGATCCTGGCGGGCGGCGGGTACCTGCTGGCCAAGAGCCTGAACGGCAACGACTTGCCCACAACCGGCACGATGATCGCGGTCAAGGGTGTGCCGTTCGCCACGGCCAAGTCACAGCTCGACGCGCTCAACCTGAGCCTGAACATCGTTCGCGTCCCCCAGGAATCCGACCAGGTGCCCGACACCGTGACCGCACAGGACCCGAAGGAGGGCGACCAGCTCACTCAAGGTCAGACGGTGACGCTGACGGTCGCGGTCGCGCCGAAGACGGTGAAGGTGCCCGACCTCACGTGTCTGACGCTGGCCGATGCGACGACGAGGCTCGGCACCGACCTCGTGCTCGGCACCAAGACGTCGGTGACGAGCGATGCATGCCCCGCCGACACCATCGTCGACCAGGACCCGAAGCCGGACAAGGAAGTGCCGATCGGCACATTCGTCAACGTGATGGTCGCAAGCGGCCCGGCGACCATCACGCTCGAGAACTACTCCTGTGTGAACTTCAACAAGGCGAAGTCCGAGCTCACGAAGTTGGGGCTCCTCGTGAACTTCGGCGGCACGGTGACATCCTTGACGCAGTGCCCCAACACCGCCTTCGTCGCGCAGCAAGATCCCACCCCCGGTACGTCCGTGCAGACCGGCAGCACCGTCACGCTCTACACGGGGTCGGGCACGACCGCGAGCCCGAGCGCCACACCGTGACCGATCCCTACATCATCGAGGACTTCACGCACGAAGAACGAGCGCTGCTCGGTCCGCACTTCTCGAACCTCGAAGGGCCCGTCTTCGCGTTGACGAACCTGCCTGAGGCCGTCAAGGGCGCGATGTTCGCGCGGTACTCGCGCACGACGAAGTCGCTGCGGCGACTCTTCCTGGACGAGTTCGCCGACGACGTGGCGGGCCTCGACATGGGCAGGGTGACCGCCGCGTCCGCACGCGCGGCCGGCATCTACGAGCGGGTGTTCGTCGAGTACGGCGACGACTCGGTCGCACAGCTCGGTGGCGTGCACCTCGCTTGCGAGCAGTCCTCACAGCTGCTGGCAAAGGCGCTGGAGTGGGGCCGCCTGGCGGCCTACCTCGAGCAGTCGACGCGCTACATGCGTTACGACGACAAGCCCGGCGGACGGTGGCGCGCGACGATTCCGCCCGAGCTCGCCGGTACCGACCTCGCGCACACCTACGAGGCCTTCCTGGACGACGTGTTCGGCGCATACGAGCGGATGTACGAGCAGCTCAACCCTTGGTTCCGTGCGAAGTTCCCGAAGCAGCCCGACGACACCGGATTCGTCTACAACCAGACGATCCTGGCCAAGACGTGCGACACGCTGCGGATGGTGCTGCCCGCGGGCGCCCGCTCCAACCTGGGGATCTACGCGACCGGTCAATCCTATGAGCAACTGCTGATGCGCCTGGCCCAGCACCCGCTCGCCGAGATGCGCGCCTACGGCGACCTGATGCTGGTGGAGCTGCGCAAGGTGATCCCGGAGTTCTTGAAGCGCGTGGATCAGCCCGAGCGCGGGGTCGCCTGGAGCGCCTACTGGCGAGACGTACGGGAGCGCACCCAAGAGCTGACCACCAAGCTGGTGGGCGACCTCGAGCCGGAGCCGCGTGGCTTAGTCAATTTAGTTGACTATGATCCCGAGGGCGAGGCAAAGGTCATCGCCGCCGTGCTCTACGCATACAGCGATCTGCCCGATGACCAGCTGCTGCGGATCGCGCATGCGATGTCGCCCGAGGAGCGAGCGGAGATCCTGGCGGCCAGCGTCGGCGAGCGCGGCAACCGACGGCACAAGCCCGGGCGCGCATGGGAGCGGACGCAGTATCGGTTCGACGTGCTGTGCGATTACGGCGCCTATCGGGATCTGCAGCGTCATCGGCCGCTGACGCTCGAGTGGCAGCGTTTGACGCCCGCCCTCGGCTACGACGCCCCGGCAGCGATCGACGAAGCCGGGCTGCGCGAGGACTGGGAGTTCGCGATGCGCCGTTCGCGCGAGACCTACGACGCGATCGCCGCGGCGGGCCTGCCGGATGTCGCGCAGTACGCGGTTTCGATGGCCTATCGGATCCGCTTCGTGATGCAGATGACCGCGCGCGAGGCGATGCACCTGACGGAGCTGCGATCCCAGCCGGCCGGTCACCCCGTCTATCGAGCGGTCGCCCAGGAGATGCACCGCCAGATCGGCGAGGTCCATCCCGCGATCGCCGCCGCGTTCACCCACATCTCCTACGAGGACGTCGATCTGGAACGCCTCGAAGCGGAGCGCCGCACCGAACGCAAGCGCCGAGCGTCCCCGGCATAACGAGCGCACAAACCGCGGCTCGTCGAACCCTCCTATCCTGTCGAAGGTGAGTTCGGCCGAACGAACACGTCGATGGGGCCGGCTCGGTCGGGCGATCGACGCACGGCCGACCTGGGCGGCCGCCGCCGTCATCGTCCTTGTGATCGGGACGATGCTGGTGATCGCGGTGGGTAGCGGCGGACCCATGAAGGACCTCAACGTCTATCTGCTGGCGGGCCGGGTGTTCAGCCAGGGCGGCGACCTGTACGCGGGCAACTTCGGACGTTCCCTCTCGACGCCGCTGCCGTACACATACCCGCCGCTGTGGGCCGCCGTCCTCGCCTCGGTGGCGTGGCTGCCTTGGAGCGTGACGAGCGTCGGCTGGAACCTGCTGAACGTCGCGCTGTTGCTCTGGGTAACCCACGTGTCCTACCGGGCGTTCCTCGACGGGCGCGGCGCGCGCCGGCCGGTCGCGCTGGCCTGCGTGGCGGGGATCATGGCGTTCTCAGCCCCTGTCCTGAGCGTCTTCGATCTCGGCCAGGTCGGGATCCTGTTGCTCGCGATGGTGCTGGCCGACACCGTCGCGGAACGCACCAGATTGCCGCGCGGTGTGCTCGTGGGCGCGGCGACGGCGATCAAACTGACGCCCGGGATCTTCATCGTGTACTGGTTGGCGACGAGACGATGGCGCCCCGCGACGATCGCGACGGCGACCGTCGTCGGCCTGTGGGGTCTGAGCGCGCTCCTGCGGCCCGATCTGTCGCACACCTACTGGTTCGAGATCGCGTTTCGCCCGGATCGGGCCGGCGATCTCGGCGCGGTGATCGACCAATCGATGAACGGCGTGCTGCTGCGGCTCGGCTTGACTGATCCCGCGATCTGGGCGGCGTTGGCCGCCGCCGCGCTCGGCATCGGCCTCGTGCGCGCCCGCGCAGCACACCGCGTCGGCGACGAGCTCGCCGCCATCACGTTGATCGGGATCGCGAGCGTGCTCGTGTCGCCCGTGTCTTGGATCCATCACGCCGTGTGGATCGTGCCGGCCACTGGCGTGATCCTCGGCGACGGCAGCAGCCGAGGTCGACGCCTCGTGTGGACGGCGACCGTCGTGCTATTCCTGCTCCACGTGCCGGTGTGGTCCACACTCGTGGGCCTGCCGAGCGGCGGTTTCGCGGCCATCGTCCTCGAGAACGCCTACGTCTGGGCGGCATGGGCATTGCTGTTGTTCCTGCCCGCGCGGGCAGACGCGCACGGGACCGGTGCGCAGGCCCTTCCGGTCGGCCGACGGGGCGTTTCGGTACCCTGACACCCTTCCATGGATCGCGATACCACGTTCCTGTTGTCGCTGGTGACGTTTGCTGTCGCCGCGTTCACGGTGGGCATCTGCGGGTGGCTGTTGTGGTCCCGTAGCCGCGCACCGCACCCCGTCGCCACCGAGCATCCCGACGTAGCCGAGGAGCAGTGATGCTCGCGCTCCTCGACCTGCGCGAGCGGGGCGGGCGGCTGGAGCCCACCAAGCTCGAGATCGACCCTGCAACCGCCGAGACCGTTCGCGAGATCCTGCAGCGCGTGTTCGTCGAGGGCGACGAAGTGCTGATCGAGCTGGCCGTGAAGTTCGATGGCGTCGACCTCTCCGGGTGCGGCGTCCTGGTCTCCGAGCAGGAGTTCGCCGTGGCCGAGCGCGCGACGCCTCCCGAGCTGCGACGTGCGCTCGACGAACTGATCGATCGCCTGCGCATCCTGGCCGAGCGCCAGATCCCCACCGAATGGTGGGAGGAGCGCGACGGCGTGCGCTTCGGCGAGATCGTGCGACCGCTGCGCACCGTCGGCTGTTACGTGCCGGGCGGGCGCGCTCGCTACCCCTCGACGGTCGCGATGACCGTCGTGCCCGCCGTCGTAGCCGGTGTCGAGGAGATCATCGTGTGCACGCCCGCTCAGAAGGACGGCACGCTACACGCGCCGGTCCTCTACGCGGCGCGAAGGGCCGGCGCGACGTACGTCGCCAAGACGGGCGGCGCCCAGGCCGTCGCGGCGATGGCCTACGGCACCGAGTCGATCCCGTCGGTCGATCGTATCGTCGGGCCGGGGAACGTCTACGTGACCGAGGCGAAACGACAGGTCGCCGGGTTCGTCGGCATCGACGGGCTCGCCGGCCCCTCCGAACTCGCGATCGTCGCAGCCGGCGACGTCGACGTACGCCTTGCTGCGCTGGACCTGATCGCCCAGGCCGAGCACGACCCGAACGCCTGCACATATCTCCTCACGGCAGATCAGGCCCTGATCGAGAAGGTCAATGCCGCCGTCGAACAAGAGCTGCCGAGCGCGGGCCGGGCCGAGATCGTCGAACAGGCGCTGCGTCACACGAAGCTGATCCTGGTACGCGACCTCAACCACGCGATCGAGGTCGTGAACGATCTGGCAGCCGAGCACGTGCTGCTGCTCGTGCCCGACCCCGAGGCGGTGTTGCCGATGCTGCGCAATGCCGGCGCAGTGTTCCTCGGTCACTGGACGGCGGTGCCCTACGGCGACTACGGCGTCGCCTCGAATCACGTGCTGCCGACCGCCGGCACCGCCCGGTTCTCCAGCGGCCTGCGAGCGGCCGACTACGTCACGATCAGCTCGGTGATCCAGATGTCCCCGGAGGCGGCGCGCCGCTTCACCCCCGGCACCTCGGCGATCGCGCGGGCCGAAGGGCTCGTGGGCCACGCGAAGGCGATGGACGCGCGCGCCGAGGAGGCCGGCGACGTATGAGTCCCGGCGCCGAACCCCGCACTGGCCTGCGCGACGTGGCCCCCTACGTCTCGACGCAACTCGACGTGGCCGCGCGACTCAACACCAACGAGTCCCCCCACCCGCTACCCGAGGGGTTCTTCGAGGAGCTGGCGGCCGCCGTGCGCGAGCTGCCGCTGCACCGCTACCCCGACGCGCAGATGACACGGCTGCGCGCCGAGCTCGGCGAGTCCACGGGGCACCCGGTCGAGGGCATCTGGGCGGCCAACGGCTCCAACGAGATCCTCACCCAGTTGCTCCAGGCCTATGGAGGGCCTGGGAGGGCCGCCGTCACGTTCGAGCCGACCTACGTGTTGCACGAGCGGCTGTGCTGGCTCACCCACACCGAAAACCGGAAGCTCTCGCTCCCAAGGGATTTCGTGCTTGGGGAGCCACAGGTCGCCGCGGCGGTCGATCTGTCGCCCGAGGTCGCGTTCGTGTGTTCTCCGAACAATCCGACCGGAAACGCGCAACCACTTTCCTCGATCGCCGCGCTGGCCCAGGCGCTTCCCGAGAGCCTCGTGCTCGTCGACGAGGCCTACGTGGAGTTCGCGCCCGCCGGGTCGGCCCAGGCGCTGGTGACGAGCTATCCGAACGTCGTGGTCGTCCGCACGTTCTCGAAGGCGTTCGCGCTGGCGGGAGCGAGGATCGGCTATGTGCTGGCCGTACCCGCCGTGGTCGAGGACCTGCAGCGCGTCCGCCTGCCCTACCACCTGTCGGCGCTCACCCAGACCGCAGGCATCGTGGCGCTGCGTCACCGCGCCGACGCGGCCACCGTTGTCGGGGCGATCCGCATCCAGCGCGATCGCATCACTCGCGAGCTTCGCTCGTTGCCGGACGTCGCCGTCTACCCGAGCGACGCCAACTTCGTGCTGTTCGTGCCGCCCGGCGACGCGACGGCGCTCTGGCACGGTCTGCTGGAACACGGGGTGCTCGTGCGCGACATGACCTCGGTGGTGCCGAACGCGTTGCGGGTGACCGCGGGTGCCGAGCACGAGACCGACCTGTTCCTCAAGGCGATCACGGAGGTGCTGGCCGGATGAGCCGCGCCGCAACCGTCACCCGCGCCACCACGGAGACATCGATCACGGTTGAGCTCGACCTCGACGGATCGGGAGTGGCGAGCGCAGCCACCGGCATGCCGTTCTTCGACCACATGCTGCAGCAGCTGGGCAAGCACGCCGGGTTCGACTTGGCCGTCACGTGCGTCGGCGATCTGCAGGTCGACGGGCACCACACGGTTGAGGACTGCGGCATCGCGATCGGCCAGGCCCTGCAGGAGGCGCTCGGCGACAAGGCTGGCGTGCGCCGGTTCGCCTCGGTGGTCGTGCCGCTGGACGAGGCCGCGGTCGAGGTCGCCCTCGACCTCGCCGGCCGGAACTTCGTGATCCATGAGGTGCCGGTGCCCTCTGAGCAGATCAACGGGTTCGACACCAGCCTGTTGGAAGACTTCATCCGCGCGTTCGCCCAGAGCGCCGAGCTGACGATCCACACGCACCTGCGCTACGGACGCTCGCCGCACCATATCTGCGAAGCCACGTTCAAAGCGCTGGCGAACGCGCTCGGCGACGCGTGCGCGCTGACCGGGCGCTCCGGCGTCCCGTCGACGAAGGGGGTGCTGTAGCCGATGCCCGCGACGATCGCCGTCTGTGACTACGGAAGCGGGAACCTCCACTCCGTCTCGCGGGCGCTCGAGCGCGTGGGTGCGCAGGTGCGCGTCGCCGAGGAACCCTCGGCGCTCGCGGGCGTCGAGGCGATCGTGATCCCCGGCGTCGGGCATTTCGGTCAGTGCGTCCGCGCGGTGCGCGACGCGGGCTTCGAGGCGCCGCTCCGCGCGGCCGTGGATGCCGGCACCCCGGTGATCGGCGTGTGCGTCGGGATGCAGATCCTGTTCGAGGGCAGCGATGAGGACGACGAACCGGGCCTCGGCATCCTGCCCGGCCGGGTACGCCGCCTGCCCGCGACCGTGCGCGTGCCGCACATGGGCTGGAACACGGTCGCCTGGGCCGGGCGCCGCCACGGGTTCGCCGCCGGCATCCCCGACGACAGCTTCTTCTACTTCGTGCACTCGTTCGCGCCCGACCTCGGGCCCGACACGGTGGGCGCGACCGAGCACGGCCGCACGTTCAGCGCCGTGGTCGCCCGCGACAACGTGTTCGCGACCCAATTCCACCCGGAGAAGTCCGGCGAGGCGGGGCTCGAGCTGTACGCCAACATCGTGCGCGAGGTGGCCGCATGATCGTGATCCCGGCGATCGATCTGCGCGGCGGCCGTGCCGTGCGGCTGCTGCGCGGCAACCCGGCCGACGAGACCGCCTATGACCACGACCCGGTTGCCGTTGCGACCCGCTTCCAGGAAGAGGGTGCCCGCCGACTACACGTGATCGACCTGGACGCGGCCCTGGACGATGGGGACAACCGGGAAGTGCTGCGCGAGATCTGCGCAGCGGTCGTGATCCCGGTGCAGGTCGGCGGTGGGGTGCGGACGCTTGCCGAGATCGAGGCGGTGCTCGATCTCGGCGCCGCGCGCGCGATCCTGGGCACCGCGGCGGCGCTGGACCCGTCCTTCGTTGCGCGTGCGGTCGAGGAGTACGCCGAGCGGATCCTCGTCGCGGTCGACGTGCGCGGCGGTCACCTGATGGTCAAGGGTTGGAAGGAAGAGGGGCCGGAGCTCGCGCCATCCCTCGCCGCGCTCGATGAGGCCGGCACGCCCAGGTACCTCGTGACGGCGATCGCGCGCGACGGCACGCTGGACGGCCCCGACCTTCGGCTCTACAAGCAGGTGCTCGGGCTGACGGAGCGACCGGTGATCGCGAGCGGCGGTGTGCGTACGGCCGACGACATTTGGGCGCTCCGCGACGCGGGCTGCGAGGCCTCGGTCACCGGTAAGGCCCTGTATGAGAAGACGCTCAAGCTGTCCCAAGTGATCCGGGGGTAGCCACCATGCTGGCGAAGCGGATCATCCCCTGTCTGGATGTCGATGCGGGCCGGGTCGTCAAGGGCGTGCGGTTCCAAGACCTGCGCGACGCCGGCGACCCGGTGGAACTCGCGGCGCGCTACGACGCCGCCGGCGCGGACGAGCTCGTGTTCCTCGACATCACTGCGACGCTCGAGGGCCGCGACGCGATGGACGACGTGATCTCGCGCACCGCCGAGCAGGTGTTCATCCCGCTGACCGTGGGCGGCGGTGTGCGTGCCCCCGACGACGTGCGGCGGTTGCTGCGGGCCGGCGCCGACAAGGTGTCGCTGAACAGCGCCGCGGTGCGCAACCCCGAGCTGCTCGCGCGATGCGCTGACCGGTTCGGCGCGCAGTGCGTCGTGATCGCGATCGACGCGAAGCGGACCTCAGGCGGCTGGGAGGTCTTCGTCGACGCGGGCCGCACGGCGACCGGCCACGACGCCGTGGCCTGGGCCGCCGAGGCCACGGGCGAGCGCGGGGCGGGCGAGATCCTGCTGACCTCGATGGATCGCGACGGCACCGGCGAGGGCTACGACCTGGAGCTCCTGGCCGCCGTGCGCGACGCGACGCACGTGCCTGTGATCGCGAGCGGGGGCGCCGGCGAGCTCGCGCATTTCGCCGACGGGCTGCGCGTGGCCGACGCGGCGTTGGCCGCCAGCCGATTCCACGATGGCGACCTGACCATCGCACAGGTCAAAGATCACCTGAGGACCGAGGGGATACCGGTGCGGCGATGAACCTCGACGAGCTCACCTTCGACGAACGCGGGCTGATCCCGGTGATCGCCCAAGATGCCGACAACGACCAGGTGCTGATGGTCGCCTGGGCCAACCGCGAGGCGCTCGAGCGGACGCTGGCCGAGGGCCGCATGGTCTATTGGTCGCGCTCGCGCCGGGAGCTGTGGCGCAAAGGGGACATGAGCGGACACGTGCAGCACTGGCAGGAGCTGCGTGTGGACTGCGACGCCGACGTCGTGCTCGCGCGCGTCCACCAGGAGGGGGCGGCGTGTCACACCGGCGAGCGATCGTGCTTCTTCCGCACGCTCGATCGGCCCGAGGAACCCGCTCGGTAGACTCGCCACCCATGTTGAGGCTGGTCATCCCCAAGGGGTCGCTCGAGGCCCAGACCCTGCGCCTGTTCGAGGAGGCCGACCTGGGCGTGCGGCGCGGGTCGGATCGCGACTACCACGGCACGATCGACGACGATCGCGTCGAACGCGTGTCGATCCTACGCCCGCAGGAGATCCCGCTGTACGTCCAAGACGGGCTTTTCGACCTCGGCATCACCGGCCAGGACTGGATCGCCGAGACCGCCGCGGATCTCGAGGTGCTCACGACACTGACCTATGCCAAGACCGGCACCGGCCACGGCACGAAGGTGGTGCTGGCGGTGCCCAACGAGCACCCCGCGAACAGCGCCGCCGAGATCCCGCCGGGTACCCGCATCTCGACGGAGTTCGTCGAGCTGACGAAACGCCACTTCGCCGGGCTCGGGATCGACGTCAAGGTCAGCTGGTCTTTCGGCGCGACCGAGGCGAAGGTGCCTGAGATCGTCGATGCGATCGTCGACGTGACCGAGACCGGCTCGACGCTGCGCGCCCACGGGATGAAGATCATCGGCACGCTGCTCACGTCGGAGCCGGTGTTGGTGGCCAACCGCGAGGCCGCGGCCGACCCGGTCAAGCGCGCGGCGATGGGGGACCTGGTGACCTTGTTGCAGGGCGCGCTCGCGGCCCAGGGGCGTGTGCTGATCAAGCTGAACGTCGGGACCGACACGCTCGACGCGGTCCTGGCCGTCGTGCCCTCGATGAAAGCGCCGACCGTGTCGCCGCTGGCACACGGCGGCTTCGCGATCGAGACGGTCGTCGACAAGCGCGGCGTGAACCGGTTGATCCCTCAGCTGAAGGCGGCGGGAGCAACCGACATCCTCGAGCTGCCGATCTCCAAGATCGTCCCCTAGTGCGGCGCTTTCTGATCCTCGTGCTCGCGGCCGGCGCGGTCGCGTTCGCGCTTCCCGCCGGGGCGAAGCCCGGCGTGCTCGACCGGTTGTTCGGCGGCAACGGGATCGTCACGGCCTTCCCCGACGGTGCGATCGCCACGGCGGTCGGGATCGACGGTGAGCGGCGGATCACGGCTGTCGGTTACACGGTGGATGCCCGCGCCGATGTCGTCGTCGCGCGGTTCCTGCCCGACGGCACTCCGGACCCCGCCTTCGGAAGCAACGGCCGCGCGCGCTTCGACCTCGGCGGCATCGACGACGCCTTCGACGTGGCGGTGACCCCGGTGGGTGGGTTGGCGATCGTCGGGCGGCGCACCGCGGGCCAGGACCGGATGTTCGTGTTGCGCATCCGCCCAAACGGGATGCGGGATCCCGGGTTCGGCCACCGGGGGGTCAAGCTCGTCGACTTCGGCAAGCCGCGACAGAGCGCCGGGGCGGTGGCGTTCACGCCGCAGGGCCGGATCGTGATCGGCGGCTACACGTCCAACGGCGTGCTGGTCCGGTCTGCGTTCGCACGACTCTCGGCCTCGGGAGCGCTCGACCGCGGATTCGGCGGCGACGGCCGGGTCAGTTTCGAGCTCGGCAGCGGCTCCGAACAGATCAACGACCTGTTGGTGCTGCCGGGCGGCGGCGTCGTGGCGGCGGGCGAAGCCGAAAACGCGCAGGACCCGCGGTTCACGCTGGTGAAGCTGACGGGTGGCGGGCGGCTCGACACATCGTTCGGCGTGGGCCGCGACGGCGTCTCGGTGCTCGACGTCGAGAAAGGCCCCGACGTGGCCAATGCGCTCACGATCGCGGCCAACGGCGACTACCTGCTGGCCGGCTCCGCGGGTGTCGATGGAGACTGGGCCGTCGTCGCCACCGACCCGACGGGCATCCCCGATCCCGCCTACGGCAACAACGGCCGCGTCGTGCTTCGTTTCGCCCGTGCCTTCGAGGAGGCTACGGACATCGTGGCCTCGGGCGCGCGAGCGCTCGTCGTCGGCCGTATCCACGGAACCGGCGACGACGTCGGCGTGGTCCGCCTCAAGGCCGGTGGCGGTCTCGACACTACCTTCAGCGGCGACGGGATCGTGCGGATCGACGTGTCGGGAACCACCGATGCCGCAGCGGCGGCGGCCCTGCAAGCCAACGGCAAACTCGTGGTCGCCGGTCAGACCTGGCGCGGCGGCGTGCCACGGTTCGTCCTGGCCAGGATCTTGGACAACTGACCCTCGGGTACCGAACGGCCGATGGCGGCGGGGTTGACCTCGTGGTCTCCTATCTGGCAGGATGCAGAAGATGTTTGAACGGCCATTCAAGACACGCTGGTACGTAGGTACCTAACGGCGCTCGGCGCGGCGATGCCGCTCGTGCGCAGACGACCTCTCGGCCCGGCCGGGAGGTCTTTCATTTCTCCATCGCCGGGTAGGCACGGGACATAGGGGAAGGGACAGACCGATGGGCATCGCGGATCAGATCTCGACGGAAGCCGCGGCACTGCAAGAGCGCTGGGATACCGAAGAGCGCTGGCGCGGGGTGGTTCGCCCCTACTCCGCCGAGGAGGTCGTGCGCCTGCGCGGCCGGATCCGCGAGACGCACGGGTACGCCGTCCAGGCCGCCACCAAGCTGTGGGATCTGCTCGCGACCGAGGACTACGTGCCCACACTCGGCTGTCTCACAGGCAACCAGGCGGTCGAATGTGTCAAAGCCGGGTTGCGCGCGATCTACCTTTCCGGGTGGCAAGTGGCGGCCGACGCGAACCTCTCGGCCCAGACCTACCCCGACCAGTCGCTGTACCCGGCCAACTCGGTCCCGGCGGTCGTTGCGCGCATCAATAACGCGCTGCGCCGCGCCGACCAGATCGCGTGGGCCGAGGGGCGCGAGGCCGACTTCCTCGCCCCGATCGTGGCCGACGCCGAGGCCGGGTTCGGGGGTCCCCTGAACGCCTTCGAGCTCATGAGCTCGATGATCAAGGCCGGCGCCGCGGGCGTGCACTTCGAAGACCAGCTCTCGAGCGAGAAGAAGTGCGGGCACCTGGGCGGCAAGGTGCTGATCCCGACCTCGCACTTCCTGCGGACACTGACCGCGGCGCGATTGGCCGCCGACGTGCTCGATGTGCCCACGCTGGTGATCGCCCGCACCGACGCGCTGGCCGCCACGCTGCTTACCAGCGACATCGACGAGCGCGATCACGCCTTCGTCACCGGCGATCGCACCGAGGACGGCTTCTTCCACGTCACCCAAGGGATCGACGCAGCGATCGCGCGCGGGCTCGCCTATGCGCCGTTGTCCGACGCCTTGTGGTGCGAGACTTCGACACCCGATCTCGATGAGGCGCGCCGATTCGCGGAGGCCGTGCACGCGGAGTTCCCGGGCAAGCTGCTCGCCTACAACTGCTCGCCCTCGTTCAACTGGAAGAAGGCGCTCGACGACTCGACGATCGCCTCGTTCCAGAAGGAGCTCGCCGGGATGGGCTATCGGTTCCAGTTCATCACGCTGGCCGGGTTCCACTCGCTGAACGCCAGCATGTTCGACCTGGCGAAGGGGTATGCGACCGAGGGCATGACCGCCTACGTGAAGCTGCAGCAGCACGAGTTCGCGCTGGAACCCGACGGCTACACGGCCGCCAAACACCAGGCCGAGGTCGGCACCGGGTGGTTCGACCACGTGTCGCAGACGATCGCCCAGGGCCACAGCTCCACCCTCGCCTTGGAAGGCAGCACCGAACAAGAGCAGTTCTAGCGGCGTCATCGGGGTACATTTCCCCGATGAAGATCGCTCGCCTCATCGCTGCCATCGTTGGACTGAGCCTCGTCGCCATCGCAACGCCCGCGTGGGCGGCGAGCGGTGACCCGGATACCGGGTTCAGCGGCGATGGAGTGATGAACTTCGGCCTTGCCGTCGGAGAGGAAAGCGGCGTCGGTGCCGTGGTCGACCCGTCGGGCAGGCTGCTGGTCGGCGACTACCTGTCGGGCACCGATCTCGCCGTCGCGCGCGTCCTTCCCGGAGGGACGCTGGACTCGTCGTTCGCCGGTGGCATCGCCCAGTTCCCCGAAGGAAAGAACCGACCGACGAACGCCATCGCGGTGCAGCCCAATGGCAAGGTGCTCGTGGTGGGTCAGACCCCCAACGCCGACCTCTACCTGGCGCGCTACCGCGCGAACGGGCTCCCGGACCCGACCTTCAGCGGCGACGGACTCGTTCACGTCGCGTTGCCGAGCACGAGCACCACCGAGACCAGCATCTTCGTTCGGTCCGACGGCTCGATCGTCATCCCTGGGTACGTCACCAACGCGTCGAATGAGGAGCGCCTCTTCGTGGTGGCCTTCCGGCCCAACGGCTCGCTCGACCCCAGCTTCAGCGGCGACGGGCAGTTCTTTCTACAGGTCGGCGACACTTCGAGGATCCGAGACGCGCTGATCGACGGACATGACCGGGTCACGGTTGCCGGCGAGACACAGACGAACGGGAGGCCGCAGCGGGCGCTGGTCGCCCGGATCCTGGCCAACGGCACCCTGGATCGGAACTTCGCCGGCGACGGCGTGGCGCTGTTCGATCTCGCCGGCGGCGCCGACGAACCGCGAGCGATCGATGCGCTGGGCGGTGGATCCGCGCTGGTCGTGGAGCAAGGGGTCAACGCCGGCGGCACGAGTGCGAACGCCATATCGTTCGCGGTGTCCGCAGCAGGCAAGATCGACATGTCCTACTCCGGCGACGGGCGGTCCACGATCGATCTCGACGTCTTCGACAACCCGGCGGACCTCTGGATCGACGGCTCCGGACGCGGCTACATCGCGACGTCGCTGCCGTATCTCAGTGCGACGGTTCCCAGCCTGATCCGAACGAACCCGAACGGCTCGCTCGACAACTCGTTCTCGGGGGACGGATACGCGCAAGTTACGACCGAGGGGATCGGCGGCGCGGTCACCGTGTGGCATGGGAAGCCGACGCTCACCGGCGGCCTCTTCCTGACCACCGACTTCGACGCGATGGTGGCGCGGTTCCTCGCGTGAAGCTGCGCGGGGCGATCGCTGCTGCCGTCACGCCGCTGCGCGAGGACGGGCGGGCGCTGGACCTCGATGCGGTCGGGCCGCTGATCTCCTACTGGGCCGCCGGCGGCATCGACGGCGTGCTCGTGGCCGGCACGACCGGTGAAGGTGTGCTGCTCACTACCGGCGAGCGCATGCGCCTGACGGAGCGGTTCGTGGCCGAGCGGCCCGATGGCTTCGAGGTGGCGATCCACGCCGGCGCGCAGACCACGCACGACACGGCGGCGCTCGCGGCCCACGCGCTGCAGCACGGGGCCGACGCGGTCGCGGTGATCGCGCCGCCGTACTTCCCGTTGGATCCGCTCGAGCTGCTCGCGCACCTACGCTCGGCGGCCAGCGCGTGCGACCCTTTGCCGTTCTACGTGTATGAGTTCGCCGGTCGCAGTGGGTACTCGATCCCGGTCGAGGTGATCGAGCGACTCCGCGACGAGGCGCCGAACCTGACCGGGCTCAAGGTGTCCGACCTGCCGTTCGAGGCGGTCAAGCCGTACCTGCTCGAAGGCCTGGACGTGTTTATCGGGCAGGAGCCGCTGGCGCTCGAAGGTTTCGCGGCGGGCGCGGTCGGCTGCGTGAGCGGTCTGGCCTCCGCCTGGCCCGAGGTCGTCGCGTCGCTCGTGCACGATCGCGACCCCGCGGCGCATGCTCGCGTGATCGCCCTGCGCTACGCGTTGGAGGGCATCCCCTTCCTCGCCGCGCTCAAGCACGTGCTGGCCGACCGCGGGGTGCTGACGTCGACCGACGTCCGCCCCCCACTCCGCGGTCTCACGCCGGACGAAGTCGACCGGGTCAACGCCATCGGCTGAGTGCATCTCGCTCTCCTGCATGCCAGGCTCCTCGTTGAGCCGACCACGGGAGGTCACGATGGGACAGACCACGGAAGCGCCAACCAAGGATCGCCGCGACATCCTCAAAGGTGCGCTCGCCGTTGCGGCTGGCGCGGCAGCCACCGCGATCGCGACGGCCGGACCCGCCGAAGCTGCCGATGGTGCGAACCTCGCGCTCGGCCAGGCCGCCACGAATCAGTCGTCGACCAAGACGCTGTGGACCAACGACGACACGAACTGGATGCTCGAGTTGAACGGCAATCTCGGACTGCGTTCGACCATGAACGGCACTGGCCCCGGCTACGCCGTCCTGGCGGAAACGAACTCGAGCGGTCAACCGGCGCTCGGGGCGAACAACGACGACGCGTCGGGAACAGGCGTGTACGCGCAGGCTGACGGCGCGACGGCTATCGGCGCCCACGCGACCAGCAACGCGGGAACCGGACTCAAGGGTCGGACGCAGACAGGCACCGCCGTTCTGGCGGTAGCCGAGGCGGGCGGCGTCGGACTCGATGTGCAAGGGCCCGCCCTGTTCAGCCGAAGCGGGCACGCCACGGTCGGAGCCAGGAAGGCATCCGTCAAGGTGACCGGCCAGTCGATCGACACAGGCACGATGGTGCTCGCCGTGCTCCAGCAGCAGCGAGCTGGCGTCTGGGTGACAGCTGCGGTTCCGGCTCCGGCGGCCGACACCTTCACGATCTTCCTCAATAAGTCGGTCGGAAAGAAGACGAAAGTCGCCTGGTTTCTCTTGGGTTGAACAAGATACGGTTCGAGCCATGAAGAACCCTTGGGGGCCATTCCCGGCCGATGACCTCGATGCGTATGAGCGGCGGCAACGTCTGACTGCCCGGCTCGTGGCAGTGGCGCTCGCGTGGCTCGCGTCGTTGGAGATGTTCATGTATCCGACTGTGCCCGTGCGTGACGGCATCATCGCGCTCGCTCTCGGCGCGCTCGTCGGGTTCGCGGCCGAGATCGTCGTCAACGACCGTCGTCCCGATCTCCCCGACCAGTTGATTTCGACACAGTGGCCCCTTGCTCTTCTTCTCGGTGTCGTCGCTGTGGCCTCACCGTGTTCACGTCCGCCACACTTATGGGTGCAGCGGTGTTCGGGTTCCTCCGCACACCCGCCGTCGCCAGATACAAGCGACGTCGATACCAAGCCGACCTCGCTCAGGTGGCCGTACCCCTTCCTCCGAACTGATCCCGCAGGGATGGACGGCTACTCGTCGAGTACCTCGATGCCGATCCCCGCCGCAAGCTCAGCTCCCGTTGAACGGGTTCAAGAACTGACGCTCGAGAGCGGGCTGAGGATCATCGTCCCGTGGACAAGGACTCGTTCAGGCTCACGGCAGCTCGAATGAGGGTCGCGAAAGCCTTCTCGTCGATTTCATCGTCCTCGTGGAAGTCGATCGCACGCCGGGTGTTGCCTTCGAGGCTTGAGT
>JBDUBL010000058.1:0-13503 GCA_040004125.1 Actinomycetota bacterium | reverse complement strand
GCCAGCTGCCGGGAGTCGGCGACGTCCGCCGCGGCTCGTGCGTTATCTCGCTGACCGAGGGCAAGATCGCCGACCACGAGCGAGAGCACGAGGAGGGCGGCGACGCCTGCGAGCAGGGCCCGCAGCCTTCGGTTGCTTCGCCGCGCCCGTATGGCCTCGCTCTCGGACGCGGCGCGGCTCACTCCGACGAACTCCCGCTCGCTCGCGTTCAAGTCGGGGTCGTGGGCATCGGCCCACTCGAGCGCAGACGACAGACGGGCCCCACGGTACAGGTCACCGTCGTCACGCCCTCCCTCTTCCCAGGTGTGCGCCGACGCCGTCACGTGGCGGTGGAGTCTGCGGCCTTCGGCGTCGTCCTCGAGCCAGGCTCGCAACCTCGGCCAGTCGCGGAGCAAGGCTTCATGCGCGACCTCGGCGGTCTCATCGGCGACGGTGACGAGGCGAGCTCCCGTCAAGGCAGCCAGTGCGCGCGAGGCATCAGTATCTCGGTCGAGATCGAACTCGCTCAGAGGTGTCCTTCGGCCGACGACCTCGCCGCCGTCGCCCGACTCGGCCAGCCGCAGAAGGATCCGTTTCGCCGCGGCCTGGCCATCGCGATCGAGGCGCCCGAACGCATCTTCCGCCAAACGAGCGACCGCCCCCTCGACGCCGCCGGAACGAAGGTAGTCGTCGAGGCGCAGGGTGCGGTCCCCGCGGTGTGTCCAGAGCTCGAGGAGCGCTGTCGACAGGAGAGGAAGTCCGCCAGGTTGCTCCACCGTGTCGGCGACGAGCGCGTAGGTCAGCCGATCATCGATCGTCAGATCCGCACGTTCGGCAGGGAGCTCGATCGCGCGTCGAAGCTCCGTCTCGTTCATGGGACCGACCAGGATCTGATCCGCCGCGAGCAACGAGGCGAGCGCTCGGTGCTCGGCGCAGCGACCGTAGTAGTCCGACCGCATCGCGAGCACGATCGTGACCGCGCCGTCAGGTACGAGTGCAGCTTCGGTGAGCACATCGAGGAACGCGGTACGTTCGGCCTCGTCCTGACAGGCGGTGAAGGTCTCCTCGAATTGGTCGACGGCGAGCAGAAGGCGATTCGGGCTCTCCGGAACGACGAGCGCCGCGGCGAACGACTCGAGCGGATGCTCGCCCGGGCGTATCAGCGCGTAGGCCCAGCGATCGCTGCCGGGGAGCGCACCCGATCCGAGGGCGTGCAACACGCCCGCCCGCATCAACGACGACTTGCCGCTACCCGACGCCCCGACGAGGGCGAGGAACCGGCCGCCGACGAGCCGTGCGACCGCATCGGCGACGACCTGCTCACGACCGAAGTAGAACTCGGCGTCGGATGTCTCGAAGCGCGCGAGCCCTTTGTACGGACACATGTCCGTCGAACGGACGGGTTCAGCGTGGGCACTCGGCCAGCTGTGTTCCAGCACAGGATCCTGTGTGAGGATCGCCGCCTGCAGCCGCTGCAGATCTGGGCCTGGCTCGATCCCGAGTTCCTCTATCAGCACACCGCGCGCGCGAGTGAAGGCTTGCAGCGCCTCCGCTTGGCGTCCGGCGCGATAGAGGGCAAGCATCAGTTGACCCCACCGTCGCTCCCTGAGCGGCTCGTCTCGAACCATCGACTCCAAGTCGGCGATCAGCACCGAGTCGGCGCCGGTCGCCAGCCTCGTCTCGATCCGATCCTCGACGGTGGAACGCCGAAGCTCCTCGAGGCGCTCACCTTCCGACGTTCCGAAGCCCGTGTACCGGTATTCCTGGTAGGCCGCTCCTCGCCACAGACCCAGGGCTTCCTCGAGCACGGGACCCGCGTCGTGCGCGCGGCCCGCTTCGAGGAGTCGGCCTTCTTCGGCGAGCCGTTCGAATCGGAGGGCGTCTATCTGGTCGGCCCCGGCGTTGAGCAGATATCCGCCACCACGCGTTGCGATCACATCGCTCGTTTCACTGGCAGAACGCTCCGGCTCGAGCGCCCGGCGGAGTCTCGAGACGTAGGAGCCCACCGTCTTTTCGGCAGTTCTGGGAGGGTCATCACCCCAGACCTCTTCGATGAGGTCGTCCACCGATACGACGTGCCCCGCATGCGCGATCAGGTCGGCGAGGATCATCCGCTCTTTCGATCCGGAGATCGGCAACGGCTCGCCGTTTTCCCCCCTGACCTCAAGAGGACCGAGGACGAGGAAACGCATACGTCGGAGGGTAGTCCTGCGGGACGGCGCGACGCCAGTCCGCACGAAAGAGGCGGTGCGTCTCCGGCCGATCCCATCGGGGAACGAGAGAGAGGTATTCAGATGGCCCAGTCGACGGATTCAGATTCCCATGGAGACTGGAGAAAGAAGCGAATCGCCGCCGAACGAGTTGACGCGTACAGCGACGTCACGAAGTAGGCGAACGCGTGTTCCACCTTGTCGGCTCCGCCGAACGCCGATGTCCCGGGCGGCACCTCGATCAGGGAGAGCCAAAGCGTCAAGGCCACGCACAGACCCGCTGCACCCCAAAGGACGAGGTCCATCGCCTCGGAGTCCTGCCACCCGGTCGTTCGCACCCCCCGACGCTACCAGCGCCCTCACCCCTCCCCGCGCCTAAAGACCGCCTCCCCATCGGACGAAAGTCTTATTCGTACGGGGGATGTATCGCATCGCGCGCCACGACGGGGAGATCCGCATGAGCAACGACATGGACGACATCGTCCAAGAGTTCCTGGTCGAGAGCTACGAGTCGCTCGACCGCCTCGACGGCGACCTGCTCGCCCTCGAACGCGACCCCCGATCCAAGGACACGCTCGCGAGCATCTTCCGGGTGATGCACACGATCAAAGGCACGTGCGGCTTCCTGGGCTTCTCACGTCTGGAGCGCGTGGCCCACGGCGCCGAGTCGCTGCTCGGGGGCCTGCGCGACGGCACGATCCAGGTGAACCCGGCGATCGCGAGCTCCCTGCTTGCCACCGGCGATGCCTTGCGTCAGATGCTCAGCAACATCGAGCGCGACGGCAACGACGGCGAGGAAGACTTCCTGCACCTCGTGGCCACCCTCGAGCGTCTCCGTGCCTCGGCCGGCGCCTCGGCGCCCGCGCGCATCCCCACCACACCGCCCTCCCCGCGCGCGGCCAAGCCAGCCCGTCCGGCACCGCCCCAGGCGACCACGCCCGAGCCGGTCGCCGAGGCCGCGCGCGGCTCGGTGGCCGATGCGAACATCCGCGTCGACGTCGCCATCCTGGACAACCTGATGACGCTCGTCGGCGAGCTCGTGCTCGCCCGCAACCACATCGCGACGCTCACCGCGGGCACCGAGCACGACCCGGTCCTGGCCGCCGCCGCCCAGCACCTCAACTCGATCACCGCGGACCTGCAAGACGGTGTCATGCGCACGCGGCTGCAGCCGATCCATACCGCCTGGGCTCGCTTCCCCCGCGTCGTCCGCGACCTCGGTATGGCGCTCGGGAAACAGGTGCGCGTCGAGACCGACGGCGACGACACGGAGCTCGACCGCTCGATCATCGAGGCGATCAAAGACCCGCTGATGCATCTGGTGCGCAACGCCGTCGACCACGGGATCGAGCTGCCGGCCGAGCGCGAGGCCGCCGGCAAGCCCCTCGAGGGCATCGTGCACCTGCGCGCCTCCCACGAGGGCGGTCAGGTCACGATCGTGATGCGCGACGACGGCCGCGGCATCGACCTCGACAAGGTCCGCGCCCGGGCGCTCGAGCGCGGGATGCTCCGCGCCGAACAGGTCAAGAAGCTCTCGGCGCACGACACGATCGAGCTGATCTTCCAGCCGGGGTTCTCCACGGTCGATCAGGTCACGAACCTGTCGGGCCGGGGCGTCGGCATGGACGTCGTCAAGACCAACCTTGGGCGGATCGGCGGCAGCGTCGAGGTCGCCACCACCGCGGGAAAGGGCACGACCTACACGCTGAAGATCCCGTTAACGCTCGCGATCATCCCCGCGTTGTTGGTGCGAAGCGGCGCCCAGCGCTACGCGGTCCCCCAGGTCAACTTGATCGAACTCGTGCGCGCGACGCCCGCGCAGATCGAGACCGTGCACGGTGCGCCCGTCCTGCGATTGCGCGGGCGGCTGCTGCCGCTGGTCTACCTGGCGACCGAGCTGGGTGGCGAGGTCGCCGCCGCATCTTCGCACCACATCGTCGTGCTACAGGCCGACGACCGCCGCTTTGGGCTGGTGATCGATGGCGTCACCGATTCCGCCGAGATCGTCGTCAAGCCGGTGGGTGGCTATCTCAAGGGCGTGGACACGTTCGCCGGCGCCACGATCCTGGGCGACGGCACCGTCGGGCTGATCTTGGACGTGATCGGGCTCGCCCGTCGCGCCCACGTGCTCACGAAGAAGCAAGAGCGCGAACTCGAACAGCTCTATGACCACTCCGAGGAGCGCGAGGCACCCGGCGTGTCGCTGCTGGTGTTCACGGATCACGAGGGCGGCCGGATGGCGATCCCGCTGGAGCTCGTCACCAGGCTGGAGGAGTTCCCGCGCGCCGAGCTCGAGAGCTCGGGACCGTTTCCCGTCGTGCAGTACGGCAAGGAGATCCTGCACCTGGTCGACATCTCGCGGTTGATGCTGGACCGGCGCCGCACGTCGCGTACCGAGGGGCTGTCCACGGCCGGCGAGGCGTTGCCGGTGATCGTCTACCTGCACGAGGGCCGTCGCGTCGGCGTCCTGGTCGGACAGATCCTCGACGTCGTGCGCCACGACCTGGTCGAGCTGCAGCCCGGGTCGCGGCCCGGCGTGGCCGGCACGATGATCACGCAGGGTCGCGTGACCGAGGTCCTGGACCTTCCCCAGATCCTGTCGGATTGGGACGAGGACGCGCTTGCGGCCCTCACCGGCCTCGAGGAGCTGAGCGCATGAGCCCGCAGCTCTACGCCACCTTCACCGTGCACGACCGGTACCTGGGCGTGCCCGTGGAACGCGTCCAGGAGGTGCTGCGCGCCCAGGCGATCACGCCGGTGCCGCTGGCACACCCGCACATCGAAGGGTTGCTCAACATGCGCGGTCAGATCGTGACCGCCTTGGACCTGCGCGCCCGCCTCGATCTGCCCGCCCGCGAGGCCGGCGCACCCACGGCCAACGTGATCGTGATGACCCCCGAGGGCCCGCTGTCGCTGCTGGTCGATGCGCTCGGCGACGTGGTGACCGTGTCCGAGGAGCTGTTCGAGCCGCCGCCGGAAACGCTGCAGACCGATACCGGGCATCTGATCAAGGGCGCCTACAAGCTCGACGATGCCTTGCTGCTGGACCTGGATCTTGACCGCACCTTGGATTTCACGAGCGCACGGGGGACATGATGGAAGAACACGACACGCACGAGGTTGGGACGGCGTCCCGCTTCCACATCCATTGGACGGTGGGCCGCAAGGTCGCCGCCTTGGGCGGAGCGGGGCTGCTCGCGACCTTGCTCGTGATGGCCACGGGTCAGTATGCGATCCAGACGCTCAAAACGGCCAACGACCACCAGGCGCTGGCGGCAAGCGCGGTGCGCGACGGGATGAGCGCCGACCTGCTGCACGACGCCTTGCGGGCCGACGTGTACGAGGCACTGCTCGCCGGCGACCCTGGCGAGCTGCAGGCCGCTTCCGACGCGACCAAGCAGGACGCCAAGGACCTGCGGCAGGCGGTCCAAAGCGCCAGCGAGAAGCTGGACGCGAGCCAGATCTCGATGCTCGGTCAGGCGCTCAGCCAGGTCGATACCTACGCCGCGAGCGCGCAGACGCTGGTGGACATCGCGGCGACCAACAAGAGCGCCGCCCTGGCCCAGCGCGCGACGTTCCAAAGCGCCTTCGATGAGCTGCGGACCACGCTCGGCACGCTGAACGACGAGATCGTGGCCGCCTCCGAGGACGCGAGCTCCGGCGCGCACGACGCGGCCTCCAAGGCCCAGGCGCTGCTGATCTTGTGGAGCACGATCGCGTTCGCCGGTGTGTTCGTCGCCGCGCGCCTCGTCGTTCGGGGCATCGTGACCCCGCTGGAGCAGGCGGTCGCCGGGCTGGACCGCCTCGCAGGCGCCGACCTCACCGGTCACGTCGAGGTCAAAGGCGAAGACGAGGTGGCGCGGCTGGCCACGTCGTTCAACATGGCCGTGGACGACCTCTCGGGTCTGGTCGTGACGCTCCGCGAGTCCGCGACCACGCTCGCCTCCAGCTCGGAGGAGCTGTCCGCCACGAGCACCCAGATGGGTGCCTCTGCCGAGGAAACCTCGGTGCAGGCCAACGCGGTCTCGGCCGCGGCCGAACAGGTGAGCGCCAACGTGAACACGGTCGCAGCCAGCGCCGAGGAGATGTCGGCTTCGATCCGCGAGATCGCCGCCAACGCCACCGAGGCCGCCGGCGTCGCGAGCCAGGCGGTCACGACCGCCGAGAGCGCCACCACGACCGTCTCGAAGCTGGGGTCCTCCTCCGCCGAGATCGGCGAGGTCATCAAGGTGATCACCGCGATCGCCGAGCAGACGAACCTACTCGCACTTAATGCCACGATCGAAGCCGCGCGCGCCGGTGAGGCGGGCAAAGGCTTCGCGGTCGTCGCAAACGAGGTCAAAGAGCTTGCGAAGGAGACCGCGGCGGCCACCGAGGACATCGGTCAGAAGATCGTCGCGATCCAGGGCGACGCGCAGGCCGCCGTCGGCGCGATCGATGAGATCAGCGCGGTGATCGCACGGATCTCCGATATCCAGAACACGATCGCTTCGGCGGTCGAGGAACAGACCGCCACCACGAACGAGATCACCCGCCACGTGACCGAGGCCGCCACCGGCGCCAACGAGATCGCGGCGAGCATCACGGGCGTGGCTCAGGCGGCACACGACACCTCGTCGGGCGCGGCATCGACCCAGATCAGCGCACGCGATCTGGCCGAGCTGGCCGACGAGCTCAACCGAAGCGTCACGCGCTTCGTGGTCAAGACCAACGGCAGCGGCCACGCCGCTCCCCGTGCGCTGGCCGATGCCCCCGTGTACGAACCCCAACTGACCGCTGCGGTCACGAACTAGAAACTGGAGGTGAGAACGAGATGCGAGCAATGGTCATAGACGACTCGCGCGCGATGCGGATGTTGCTCAAGCGCGAGCTGGTCGCACTCGGCTTCGAGGTCGATGAAGCCGGCGATGGCAACGAGGCCCTGGAGAAGCTCCGGGACTCCGGCGCCGTCGACGTGGTCTTGGTCGACTGGACGATGCCCGGCATGGACGGGATGTCCTTCGTCCACGAGATCCGCGCCGACGCCGCGTTCGAAGAGATGCGTGTCGTGATGGTGACGTCGGAAGGCGATCCCGCTCAGATCTTCCACGCCCTCATGGCAGGCGTCGACGAGTACGCGACGAAGCCGATCACGAAGGAAGCGTTGGCCGAGAAGCTCGGTCTCGTGGGTCTGGTCGAGCAGGACTGATGCACCGACCGCGGGTCCTGGTCGTCGACGACTCCGTCGTCGTGCGCAGGCTCGTGTCCAAGGCGCTGGAGGCCGAGGGCGAGGTCGAGGTGGTCGGCGTGGCTGCCGACGGCAAGATCGCGCTGGTCAACATCGAGCGTCTGCACCCCGATGTCGTCATCCTCGACGTCGCGATGCCGGTCATGGACGGCCTGACGGCGTTGGCGGAGATCCGCCAGCGGTGGCCGGGGCTGCCCGTGATCATGTTCTCCACCCTGACCACCCGGGGTGCGGAGGTCACGCTGGACGCGCTCGCGCTCGGCGCCTCGGACTACGTGCTGAAGCCCTCCGGTGGCGACGCCGAGTCCTCGATGGCGAAGATCCGCGCCGAGCTGCTGCCGAAGATCGCCGCCCTGCTGCCCGCCGCGCGCGAGGCGCGCGAACGCACGGCAGCACGGATCCCGCAGCGTCCCTCGCGCGCGACCGGTCAGGTCGCGCGCGCCACCGGCGCCGCCCAGCGCGGCGACCTGATCGCGATCGGCGTGTCGACCGGCGGCGCGACCGCGCTCGCCGAGCTGATCCCGTCGCTGCCCGAGACGCTGCCCGTGCCGATCGCGATCGTGCAGCACATGCCGCCGATGTTCACCAAGATCCTTGCTGAGCGGCTCGATCACAAGAGCGCCCTGCACGTGCACGAGGCCGCCGATGGCGACCGGATGAAGCCAGGTGCGGTCTACATCGCGCCGGGCGACCTGCACCTGGCGATCGCCGCGCGCGACCGCGAGGTGCTGCACGTCTATGACGGTCCCCAGGAGAACTCGTGCCGGCCCTCGGTCGACCCGCTGTTCCGCACGGTCGCCGAGCGCTACGGCGCGCACGCCCTGGGGATCGTGATGACCGGCATGGGCTCCGACGGTCTCCGCGGCGCCGAGCACCTCGCCCAGGTGGGCGGACGCATCCTCGTGCAAGACGAGGCCACGAGCGTCGTTTGGGGGATGCCCGGGTTCGTCGCCCGCGCCGGGCTCGCCGATGCGGTGGTCGCACTCGGCGATCTGCGGGCCGAGATCCTGCGACGCGTCGCGGTGGGCCGCGACCTCGCCAGAGGAGCGGCCTCGTGAACCTGACCACCACGACGCTGCCGGCCGAAGACTTTTCCTACCTGAGCCAGTTGATGCACGAGCGTGCGGCGATCGTGCTCGAGCCCGGTAAGGAGTACCTGGCGCTCTCGCGCCTGGACCCTGTGGCCCGCGAGCTCGGGGTCACCTCCGTTGCGGCGCTCGTGGACATACTGCGAAGCGAGGAGGTCTCCTCGGCCTTGCACGAGCAGGTGATCGACGCGCTGACCACCAACGAGACGACGTTCTTCCGCGACGTCAACCCGTTCGAGTCGCTGCGCTCCGACGTGTTGCCCGAGCTGGTGGAGCGCAAGCGCCGCACGCGCACGCTGGCGATCTGGTCGGCCGGCTGCTCCACGGGTCAGGAGCCCTACAGCATCGCGATGGCGATCCGGGAGCACTTCCCCGAGCTGCTGACCTGGCAGCTATCGATCCTCGGAACCGACATCTCCTCCTCGGTGCTCGACCGTGCGCGCTGCGGACGGTACGGTCAGCTCGAGGTGAACCGGGGGCTCCCGGCGCACCTGCTCGTACGGCACTTCACGCGGGCGGGCATGGAGTGGGAGATCGAAGAACCGATCCGCCGGATGGTGCGGTTCCAACGGCACAACCTGGTCCAGGAGTGGCCCATGATGCCGCCGTTCGACCTGGTGTTCATGCGCAACGTGATGATCTACTTCGACGTCGAGACGAAGCGGCGGGTGCTGGGCCGGATGGTCGGCCAGCTCGCGCCACACGGCTACCTCGTGCTGGGCGCCTCGGAGACCACCTTCAACGTCAGCGATGACTACGATCGGCATCTGGTCGGCCGGACCGCCTGGTACCGGCCCACACGCAACGACCCCGTCGGCGGGGCAGGCAGATAGGAGGCAACACCATGGAGTTCAGCACGGAGGCGCTCGGTCAGATCGTGACCGACATCTGGACGTCGATGCTCGGCTTTCCCGTGCAGGCGCGGGGCGAGCCGCTGGACGTCAACGGTTCGAGGCACCTGTCGGCATCCGTCCAGATCTCGGGCGGCTGGGAAGGCACGGTGCTCGTCAGCTGCCCCGAGACCCTCGCGCAGCGGGTCGCGGGCGTGATGTTCGACACCGAGACCGCCTCGGACGACGAGATCCGCGACGCGCTCGGCGAGGTGGCGAACATGACGGCGGGCAACGTCAAGGCGCTGGTCGAGAGCTACTGCCGTCTGTCGCTGCCGATGGTGGCCGAGGGACGGGAACTCCAGATCAGCATCCCGGGCAGCAAGGTGGTGGCGCAGGCGACCTTCGATTGCGGCGAGGACCCGCTATCGGTCGAGGTGTTCGAGAAGGCCTGAGGCCTTCTCGAGATCTGCCTGAGCCCGCCGAGCAGTACGAAGGGGCGGGGGCCCTCGGCCCCCGCCCCTTCGCATGGACCACCCGCTAGAGACGCCGCGACACGTGCAACAGGTACTCCCGGCGGTTGCGCGGATCCTGATCTGTTCGCGACCGGCTCGGGATCGCGCCGCGCATCGGTTCGTACCGGTCGAACGTGGATTCCAGCACACCCTCGCCGCGCGTCAGCGCCGGCAACTGTTGCTGCAACGCATGCACCCGAGCCGCCGGGATCTCTCCTTCGAGCACACACAGCGAACCCCGCATCGTCTGCGTCCGAACCACGGCATGCACCGGGGCAAGCGCCGCTACGATCTGGCCGAGCGCGTCGGCCGGCGTCTCGAGCATGAAACGGTGGATCGGCTCGCATACGACGGTGCCGGCGTGCTGCAACGCGCTCATCGCCACCAGCGGCGTCAGGTGTCGGAAGTCTTCTCCGGTACTCGACATCGCCTTGCTGAACCCCTGATGGGCATGGCTCTGCCTCGGGGAGTATCCCGAGTCCGTCATCGTGATCGAGGTATCGGTGACGCGCCACCCGTGGATGCCTTGCTGCATCGTTTCGTGCACGGTGTCCTCGACCGCCTTGACGAAGGCGAGCGGCATCGTGCCGAGGACCTCCCGTGCGAGCTGGAACGACACGCCGGCGCCGATCGGCGCCGGCTCGATCCGCAGCCCGACGGTTGCGAGGAACGGATTCGACCCCTCGTGCTGTCTCTCCACCGCGACGCCGGTACCGATCGGCCGTTCGATGCAGATCGTCGTGGACCCGCGGAACTCGACGTCGATCCCGAAGTCATGGGCGAGCGTTGCCTCGACGACCTCCTTCTGCACCTCCCCGTACAGCGACAGTGCCATCTCCTGGCGCGCGTCATCCTGCCGGAGGTTGATCAAGGGGTCCTGTTCCGCGAGCTGTGCGAGCGCAGCGTGCAGCGCTTGCTTGTCGCCACGGTGGCGAGGAACGATCACCGTTTCCAGCGTCGGCGGGGCGAACCGGTGAGGGACCGACGTGGGCGGCGACACGCCGATCGCGTCGCCGATCTGGACATCGGCGAGGCCCCAGAGCTTTCCGATGTGCCCCGCGGTGACCGATGCAGCCCGGACCACCGCGCCGCCCTCGAACACGGCGATCGCGGTGACCTTCCCCTCGCGATCCCCGACCGGCAACCGATCGCGGGTTCGCACGGCGCCCGAGAACAGGCGGACGTACGCGATCTTTTCGCCGGCACGGCCGCGTTCGACCTTGAACACGGTTCCCGACACGGGGCTCGCGACGTCGCCGTCTGCGGCCGGCAGCAGCGAGCGGATGCCGCCCATCAATGAGGCAACACCCGCACCGGTGATCGCCGAACCGAAGAACACCGGATGCGCCGACGCCTGCTTGGACCGGGCGGCAAGCTGGTCGTCGGCGGCACCGTTCGGCGTGAACCGGGCCTCGCGCGTGCCGATCTCGCTCGTCGATCCCATCGGGACGATCGCCGGTGTCAATCGCTCGGCGATGCCCTCCAGCGCCGAGCCGTACTGGGCGCCCCGGCGATCGATCTTGTTCACGAACATGAGCGTCGGGATGTGCAGCCGCTGCAAGCTCCGCATCAGCACGACCGTCTGGGCTTGCACACCCTCGACGGCCGAGATCACCATCACGGCACCGTCCAGCACATGCAACACCCGCTCCACCTCGGCGATGAAATCCGGGTGACCCGGCGTGTCGATCAGGTTGACCGTCACATCCTCGATGACGAAGGAGACGACGGCGGACTTGATCGTGATGCCGCGTTGGCGCTCGAGCTCGAGCGAATCGGTCTGGGTACTGCCGTCATCGACGCTGCCGATCTCATCGATGACGCCGGCCGCGTAGAGCAGCCGTTCGGTCAGGGTTGTCTTACCGGCGTCGACGTGTGCCAAGATCCCCAAGTTCAACGTTGTCACGGTGCGTCCTGTCCTCGAGAGGGAGTCCTCCTGTCTTGATGGACATGAACGCGTTCCGCATCTCAACGCTCCTTTGGCGATCGACCGGTACCCGAGACAGTGAAGCACGCGGACCGAGGTGCGGGCAAGGAACTACGTGCCCACGCTCTCCAATTCCTTCGGCTTCGTCGGATCGACCCGCACGCCGGGGCCCATCGTCGAGGACACCACCAGCGAGTGGATGTAGCGGCCCTTCGCGCTAGAGGGCTTGGCCTTCAGGATCTCGTCGACCACGGCCGCGTAGTTCTCGAGCAGCGCGTGCTCTTCGAAGGACTTCTTGCCGATGATCATGTGCACGATGCCGGTGCGGTCGGCGCGGTACTCGATGCGCCCGCCCTTGACGTCGGCAACGGCCTTGGCGATGTCGTTGGTCACGGTGCCCGTCTTGGGGTTCGGCATCAGCCCGCGCGGCCCGAGCACCCGCCCCGCTTTGCCGACCTCGGCCATCAAGTCGGGCGTCGCGATCGCGGCGTCGAAGTCGATCTCACCCTTCATGACCTGCTCAACCAGCTCGGTCGCACCGACCACGTCGGCGCCCGCGTCGCGGGCCTCGCGCGCCTTCTCGCCCTGAGCGAACACCGCGACGCGCACCGTCTTGCCGCTGCCGTGGGGCAGCGTCACCGTGCCGCGCAGGGCCTGGTCCTGCTTACGCGTGTCGATGCCGAGGCGGAACGACACCTCGACGGTCTCGTCGAACTTCGCGCCGGGCCAGGCCTTGAGGATCTTGATCGCCTCGGCCGGCGTGTGGTCGGCCTCCCGATCGAAGCCACCGGCGGCCTGGTCGTAGCGCTTGCCGGCCCCGCTCATACCTCCACCTCCACGCCCATGCTGCGTGCGGTGCCGGCCACGATGCGAATCGCCATGTCGACGTCGTTGGCGTTGAGGTCGGGCATCTTGCGCTCGGCGATGCGACGGAGCTGGTCGGTGTTCAGCGTCGCGACCTTGTCGCGGTTCGGCACGCCCGAGCCCTTCTCGATGCCGGCCTCCTGCTTGATCAGCTCGGCCATCGGCGGCTGCTTCAGGATGAAGGCGAACGAACGGTCCTCGAAGATCGTCAGGACGGCCGGGATCACCTGGCCCGCGTATTGCTGCGTCGCCGCGTTGTACTGGTTGACGAACTCCATGATGTTCACGCCGTGCTGACCGAGGGCGGTGCCCACCGGGGGCGCCGGCGTCGCGGCCGCCGCCTTGATCTGCAGGGTCACGACGGCCATGACCTTCTTCTTGGTTTTCGGTGCCATCTGCGTCTCCTAAACCTTGGCCACTTGGTCGAAGGACAGCTCGACCGGCGTCTCGCGGTCGAAGATGTTGACCAGCACCTTAAGCTTGGCCTGGTCGGCGTTGATCTCGCTGATCGTACCGTTGAAGTCGGCGAAGGGGCCCGACGTGATGCGCACCACGTCGCCCTCGTCGAAGCCGAGCCGCACGGTGGGCTTGGCCTCTTCCTTCTTCACGACGAGGATCTTCTCGATCTCGCGCTTGGACAACGGGGTCGGCTTCTGGCCGGTGCCCGCCGACACGAACCCGGTCACGCCCGGCGTATTGCGCACGACGTACCAGGAGTCGTTGTCGTATTCCATCTTCACCAGGAGGTAACCGGGGAAGACCTTCTTCTGCACGATCTGCTTCTTGCCGTTCTTGATCTCCATCACGTCTTCCATCGGGATGTGGACGCGGAAGATCTTGCCCTCCATCTGCATCGTGTGGAT